>NZ_JBHMIR010000033.1:0-66818 GCF_048060285.1 Micromonospora sp. LOL_025
GGCGGTGGCAGCCGGGCGAGCCTGCTGCTCTGCGGCGACAGCTCGCTGTCCGTCACGACCTGCAACTGATCAGGTCATCACGCGAGGCCCTGGGCGGATGGACGTGTCCGCCCAGGGCCGCACGTCTTCTGCGGGAGGACCGATGCGGACGCCGACCGGCTCCGACCAACTGCTGCGGCGGGTGGTCCGCGACGGCGGCGGCTGGACGGTCCTGCTCGGCGCGGTGGCGCTCACCGGCGCCGCCGCCGAACTCGCCCTGCCCGCCGTCCTCGGGCTCGCGGTCGACGCCGCCGTCGGCGGCGACGGGGGCGTCCGGTGGCCGGCCGCCGCCTGCGGCCTGATCGCCGTCCTCATGGCCACCGACATCCTCACCGACGTGGCCAGCGGGTACGGCGCGGCCCGGGCCACCGCGCGGCTGCGCCTACGCCTGCTGCGCCACCTGTTCGCCTGCGACGTGCGCACCGTCCGCCGCTATCCGGTGGGTGACCTGGTCAGCCGCCTCGCCGCGCAGGCCGCCGACGCCGGGCAGGCCGCCAACGCCGTGGTCCTGGGCGTCGTCGCGCTGCTCCCCCCGGTCGGCAGCGTCGTCGCGCTCACCCTGCTCGAACCGCTGCTCGGCGTCACCCTCCTCGCCGGGCTGGCCCTGCTCGCGCTGCTCATGCGCGCCTTCGTCACCGACGCCTCCGCCGCCGTGACCGGCTACCAGCGGGTGCTGGGCGTGATCGCCGGCCGGCTGCTGGAGGCGCTCGGCGGCGCCCGCACCATCGCCGCCGCCGCGACCGTCGACCGGGAACGTGAGCGGGTGCTGGCGGCCCTGCCGGAACTGCGCGGGTACGGACTGCTCAGTTGGCGGCTGCTGGCCCGGGCGAGCGCCCGCACCGCCGCCGTGGGTCCGCTGCTCCAGGTGGCCGTCGTGGCCGTCGGCGGGTACGCGCTGACCGTCGGCTGGCTCACCCCCGGGCAACTCGTCGCCGCCGTGCAGTACGCGGCCCTCGGCGCCGGGCTGGGCGCGGTGCTGGCCACCCTGAACCGGCTGGTGCGCAGCCGCGCGGCGGCCGGCCGGATCGCCGAGCCGCTGGCCCACCCGGTACGCCCCGACGGCACCGAGGCGCTGCCACCCGGCCGGGGTGAACTGCGGCTGCGCGGGGTCGGCGTGCGCGCCGAGGACGGGCGGCCGGTCCTCGACGGGATCGACCTGACCGTCCCGGCGGGCGCCACGGTGGCCGTCGTCGGCCGCTCCGGCGCCGGCAAGTCGACCCTCGCCGCGGTGGCCGGCCGGCTGCACGACCCGGACACCGGCGAGGTGCTGCTGGACGGGGTGCCGCTGCGCCGGCTCGACCCGCCCGCGCTGCGTCGGGCCGTCGGCCACGCCTTCGACCGGCCCGTGCTGGTCGGCGAGACGGTGCACGACGCGATCGGGCTCGGGCTGCCCGCCGGCTCGGCACGACCGCCCGCCGGCGCCGCCCCGGCCACCCCGGCGGTGCTGACCGCGGCACGGGCGGCGCAGGTCGCCGACGTCGTCGCCCGTTTGCCCGAGGGCTTCCGCACCCGGCTGGCCGACGCGCCGTTCTCCGGCGGCGAGACGCAGCGCCTCGGGCTGGCCCGCGCCTTCCCCGCCGAGCGGCTGCTCGTCCTCGACGACGCCACGTCCAGCCTGGACACCGCCACCGAACACCGCATCGCCCACGCGGTGGCGACCGGCGCCGGCGGGCGTACCCGACTCGTGGTGACCCACCGCGCGACGACGGCGGCGGCGGCCGACCTGGTGGCGTGGCTCGACGGCGGGCGGCTGCGGGCCGTGGCACCGCACCGGCAACTCTGGTCCGACCCGGCCTACCGGGCGGTCTTCACACCCGGCGGAGAGGCCCGATGAGCGGCCCCGGCGTACGCCGGACCACCTGGGCGGCGCTGCGAACCCGCCGCCGGGCCCTGGCGCGGCTGGCCGTCTGGTCGGCGGTGGAGGCCCTGCCGGCGTTGCTCGGCGGGGTGCTCGTGGCCCGGGCCGTCGACCAGGGCTTCCTGGCCGGCCAGTTCGGCACCGGCCTGGCCTGGCTGGCCGGGCTCGCCGCGGCGGTGCTGGTGGGCGCGGCGGCCACCGGCCAGGTGTACCGCAGCCTCGGGGCCGTGGTGGAACCGTTCCGCGACGAGTTGGCCGCCCGGGTGGTGCAGGGGGCGCTGCGCGACGCCACCCGGGCCGGCGGCCGGGCGGACAGCGCCACGGTGGCCCGGCTGACCCATCAGGTCGAGGTGGTCCGGGACACCTTCGGGGGGCTGCTGTTGGTGGTCCGCGGGTTCCTGTTCACCGCCGGCGCGGCGCTGCTCGGCCTGCTCGCCCTGGCCCCGCCGGTGGCCGGGGCGGTGGCCGCCCCGCTGGTGGTGGGGCTGGCCGTGTTCGGGGCGTCGCTGCCGGCCATGGTGGCGTACCAGCGGGCGCAGGTGACCGCCGGCGAGCGGCTCGGTCGCTCGGCGGCGTCGGCGCTGGCCGGGCACCGCGACGTCGTCGCCTGCGGCGCGCAGGAGCGCGTGGTGTCCGACGTGGCCCGGCGGGTCGGGGCGCAGGCCGACGCGGAGCGGACCCTCGCGCGGATGGCGGCGTTGCGCAGCCTCAGCCTCGGCGTGGGCGGCTGGCTGCCCGTGGTGGTGCTGGTGCTGGCCGCGCCGTGGCTGGTCCGGCAGGGGCTGAGCGCCGGCGCCGTGCTGGGCGCGCTGGTCTACGTCACCACCGGGCTGCAACCCGCCCTGCACGCGGTCGTGCAGGGCGTCGGCGGCGGCGGCCTGCGCTACGCCGTCACCCTCGGCCGGATCCTGCGCACCAGCCCGCCCCCGGGGGCCACCCCGCCGTCGCGCCCCGCCGCCGTCCCGACGCCGCCGGTCGCCGCCCCCGCGGGCCCGGCACCGTGGGCCGCCGCTGCCGTCGGCGACCCGCCGGCGGTCGCGCTGCGGGGGCTGACCTTCCGGTACGGCCCACACGCCCGACCCGTCCTGGCGGACCTCACCCTGACGGTGGCGACCGGCGACCATCTGGCTGTGGTGGGGCCGAGCGGCGCCGGCAAGTCCACCCTGGCCGCGCTGGTCGCCGGGCTGGCGTCACCGGAGTCGGGCACGGTCCACCTGGCCGGCGTACCGGTCGACGGCACGCCGCCGGAGGCGCTGGCCCGGCTGCGGGTGCTGGTGCCGCAGGAGGCGTACGTGCGCACCGGTTCCGTCGGCGACAACCTCCGCTACCTGCACCCGGACGCCGACGACGCGACGGTCCACGCCGCCGTGCGCACCCTCGGCGCCGGCGCCCTCGTGGCCCGCCTCGGCGGGCTCGACGCCGAACTCGACCCGGCCGCCCTCTCCGCCGGGGAGCGTCAGCTCGTCGCCGCGGTCCGGGCCTACCTCGCCCCGGCGCCGCTGGTGGTCCTCGACGAGGCGACGTGTCATCTGGACCCGACCCTGGAGGCGACCGTCGAGCACGCCTTCGCCAACCGGGGCGGCACCCTGGTGGTGATCGCGCACCGGATCAGCTCGGCGACCCGGGCCCGCCGGGTGCTGGTGTTCGACGGCGACCGGCCGCTCGTCGGCACCCACGACGACCTGCTGACCCGCTCGCCCACCTACCGCGAGCTGGTCGGGCACTGGGCGGACGTGGCGCCGCCGGACCGCGTACCACTCGGCCGCTCCTGACCGCCGCGGGGCCGGCGCCGGGCGTCAGATCCAGCCGGCCTCGCGGGCGACCCGCACAGCCTCGATCCTCGTACGCGCGCCCGCCTTGCGGGCTATCCGGCCGAGGTGGTTGCGCACGGTCCCCGGGGCGAGCCCGAGCGTCCGGGCGACCTCCACGACCGGCGCCCCGGCTGCGGTCAGGTCGAGGATCTCCGCCTCCCGCGAGGTGAGCGGGCTGTCCCGGTTCAGTGCCGCCATCACCAGGTCGGCGTCGACCACCGACTCGCGGCGGGCGAGGCGCCGGATGCCGTCCAGCACCCGGTGCGGCGATACGTCGCTGCCGAGGATCCCGACGGTGCGCCCCGGCACGAAGACCCGGTGCAGGCTGCGCGCCCGGCGCCGGTCGGCGAGCACCAGCAACGGGCACTGCCCCGCCATGCCCGCCTCGCCGATCAGGTCGAGGTCCACGACCGCGACGTCGGGACGCTGCGTCCGGACCGCCGGCGGCAGGGCGTCGCCCCGGTCCAGTTCCGCCACCACGCTGATGTCCGCCTCGGCGGCGAGCACGAGCGACAGGGCGCCACGGACCAGGGCGCCGTCGAGAGCGAGCAGGGTACGGATCAACGTTGACCCTCCGGAGCGTCGTCAGACAGATCACGGACCGTCAGAATTCAAACACGCCCCGCCGGGTTCCGCTCGGCGAGCGATCCGCCGTCGTCCAGGCCGGACGGGGCGGCCGGCGCCGGCACTTCCCGGCCGGCTGGGCGCCAGGCCCGCTACATCCAGCCGTCGCGGCGGGCGCGCCACACCGCCTCCATCCGGTTGCGGGCACCGGTCTTGCGCATGATCGCCGACAGGTGGTTGCGCACCGTCCCGTGCGCCAGGAAGAGCCGGCGGGCGATCTCCTTGAGCGGCAGGCCCTCCGCGGCCACCCGCAGCACCTCCACCTCCCGGCGCGTCAGCGGGCTCGACCCGGGGCGCAGCGCCGTCACGGCGGCGTCGGCGTCGATGACCTTGCCTCCGGCGGCGAGTTCCCGGACAGCGCCGACCAGCGCCTCGAGGGAGGTGTCCTTGCCCACCAGGCCCCGTACGCCGGCGGCCAGCAGGTCCCCCACGAGGCGCTGGCTCCACCGGCGGCCCATGGCCAGCACGGCGGTGTCGGGCATCGCCCCGGTGGTCTCGGCGACGACCTCGACCGGGTCCGGGGCCTCCGGCGCCAGGTCCACCAGCACCACGTCCGGCCGGTGCCGACGCACCAGGGCGGGCAGCTCCGCCACCCCGGTCACCTCGGCCACGACCTCGATGTCCTCCTCGCTCGACAGTGCCGCGCACAGCGCGGTACGCAGCAGGCCCATCTCCTCGACAACGACGACGCGGATCAACGCGTGGCTCCGATCTGGGGGTGCGGGGGCGGCTAGCGGTCCCGTTGACGGGACTACGCAGGCCGGCCGGACGGAACGGCTGGATCATGAAGCGCGACAACGACGACCGGCGGGGGGACATCCGCGCGGCCCGGCGCGGGACAGCGGGACCGGACGACCGCGCGGGCGGGCCCACCGGACTCAGCCGGGGCGGGCACTCACCCCGGAAGGCCGGTCACCCGGGGCCGCCGCTGCCGGGGCGACGGTGGCCCGGTCCACGACGGCGACCGGCTCGCGCGGCAGGGCGGCAGTCAGGACGCCGGTTCCCACGGCGGCTCCCTGCCGCACGAGGAACCGGGCGACGGGCACCCCGGACCGCGGCGGCGGGGAGGTGGCCTCCGGGCCGGTGACGGGTGGACGACGACACGTCGGGCGACGCACTGGACAGCGACCTCCCTCGTCGGACACGTCGACACATCGTAAAGATCTGCTTACCCGATTGCAGCTCGTGGATGCCTCGTGACGGATTGCCGACTGGGTGCTGACGGCTGACGCCCCGTGCGTTAGGGGCGCCGCTCCGCGGTGCCGTACGCACCGGGCGGTAACAGAACAAGCCCCCCGGCGAGGGAGGGCTTGTTCCGTTCGTCGACGGGGACGACCGGCCGGTCAGGTCATGTCGTCGTAGCGGCGCTCGATCGGCGCCGGCGCGGCGACCGGTTCCGGGGCGGCGATCGGCGCGCTGGCGTCCACCCGTTGGCCGGCCTCCACCGGGTCGGGGTCGAACTCCAGCGGCGACACCTCGTCGTCGCCGATGCCCGCGTAGGCCTCCTTGCCGCGTCCCCTGCGCTTGTCGTTGAGGAACGCCACCCCGACGGCGACGAAGTAGAGCAGCGACAGGCAGAGCGCCAGCAGGGTCATGCCGAACGGCCCGGGATCGGGGGTGGCGACCGCCGCGAACGCGAAGCAGATGAAGACCACGGCCCGCCACCAGCTGAGCAGCCGGCGGGCGCTCACCACCCCGGTGAAGTTGAGCATCAGCAGGGTGAGGGGGAACTCGAACGCCACCCCGAAGAGCAGGATCATGTTGGTGACGAACGAGATGTACCGGGTCACCTCGAGCTGCGAGTCGGTGCCGGTGACGCCGGCCTCCAGCAGGAAGGCCAGGCCCTTGTCCACCACGAAAAAGGCCAGCACCGCGCCGGCGGCGAACAGGGGCGCCGCGATCGCCACGAAGACGTACGCCCACTTGCGTTCGTGCCGGTGCAGGCCGGGCGCGATGAACGCCCAGAGCTGGTAGAGCCACACCGGCGCGCCGATGATCAACCCGATCCAGAGCGCCAGTTTCAGCTTGAGGACGAAGCCGTCGGTCGGCGCGAGCTGCAGGAAGTTCTGGCACTCACCATCGACGATCATGCCGGGGAGCCGGCAGTACGGCTGCTTGAGCAGGTCGAACGCCGGCTGGGCGAGCAGGAAGCCGATGATCAGCCCGAACGCGATAGCCAGGGAGGCGCGGAACAACCGCGTACGCAGCTCGCGGATGTGCTCGATGAGCGTCATCGAGCCGTCGGCGGCCCGTTCGAAGTTGCTCGGGCCGCGCTTCTTGAGGGCGAAGGCCACGGTCTCGGGCCCTTCGGTCAGTTGTCGCGGACGCGCTGCACCGGGTCGTTGACCGGGGGTGCGTACGGCTGCTGCTGCGGGGCGACGTGCGGTTGCTGCCCGGCGGGCGGCGGCGCGTACGGCTGGCCCTGCACGGTCTGCGGCGGGAGCGGCTGGTAGCCGGACTGCGCGTCGGCCTTCTCGGCGAGGTCGCGGTCGTCGTCGTGCAGGCTCTTGGTCTCGGCCTTGATGATCCGCAGCGAACGGCCAAGCGAACGGGCCGCGTCAGGGAGCCGCTTCGCGCCGAAGAGCAGGATCAGCACGACCACGAGTACGGCGATGTGCCACGGCTTGAGGGCACCCATGGGAAGCTCCAGTCGCTCTGTGTCGTCGTGTGGGGTGTACCGCAGCCCATCGTACGTCCGCCGACGGCCGCTGCCACCCGCCGGGTGGTGGTGGTTCGTCCCGGCCGGTGAAGTCTTGACCAACGCGGGACGTCCCGTCAACCATCTGCCGGAGGATCGTTCCTGCGCGCGACCGGACCGGATCGCGCAGCGACCGGGCACCGACCGATCAGCCGCCGCGTTTCGCCTTGATCACGGCCAGCCGCCGCTGGGTGGTGTCGAGCTGCTCCTGGAGAGCCTCCGCCCGCGCCTGGAGGGTCTCTGCGGTCTCCCGCAGCGCCTCCGCCTCGGTCGCCCGGCGTTGCAGGGCCACGGCCGCGCGACGCAGCCGGGGCAGCCGCGCCAGCACCGGCCGCAGGGCCAGGACGAACACGACGAGCGCGAACAGCACCACCGCGAGCACGATCCACTTCACCACGGCGGTCAGCCTACTGCGTGCCCGCGGTCACCGCCGGGTCGGCCGGGGACACCGCGCGCGGCGGGTCCGACCCGCCGGCGGGTGGCGGCGGCGACGCGTACGCGTCGAGGGCGGCGACCGCCGCGGCCCGGACCTGCTCGGCCAGCTCGACCGGGGCGACCACGGCCACGTCCGGGCCCAGGCCCAGCACGAACCGGCGGGCCCAGCCCAGGTCGGTGACCCGCAGCGAGACCAGCCAGTGGTCGCCGTCGCCGGCCTCGACCCGCTCGCACGGGTAGTACTCGGTCAGCCACCGCTCGCCCCGACCGATCCGCAGGGTGATCAGCGGCAGGTCCGGCGACGGGCGGAACACGCCCTCGGTGAGGTCGTGCGGGCGGGCCTGCGGCGGCACCACCGCCCGCTCGTCCAACTCGGTGACCGCGTCGATGCGGTCGGCCCGGAACAGCCGCACCGCCTCCGCCCGGCGGCACCACGCCTCCACGTACGCCCGCCCGCCGACCATCAGCATCCGCAGCGGGTCGACGACGCGGTCGGTGGTCTCGTCCCGCGCGGCCGTGTAGTAGGTGATGCGCAGCGCCCGGCCGCTCTCGACGGCCGCCCGCAGCTCCGCCACCCGGCGGGTGTCGGCGGGCAGCCGGACCTCGACCGGCGCGGCCACCAGGTCGCCGGCCGCGTGCTCGATCTTGGCCAGCGCCCGCTCGACGGCCTCCCGGTTGGTCACCCCGGGCGTCTCGGCGAGCATCCGCAGCGCCACCACCAACGCGAGGGCCTCGTCCGGGGTGAGCCGCAGCGGCCGGTCGATGCCGGCGTCGTAGGTGATCGTCACCCGGTCGCCGTCGAAGGCCATGTCGATCAGGTCACCGGGGCCGTAACCGGGCAACCCGCACACCCACAGCAGTTCCAGGTCCTCGCGCAGCTGCCGCTCGGTGACGCCCAGGTCCCCGGCCGCCTCGGCGAGCTCGATGCCGGGCCGGGCCAGCAGGTAGGGCACCAGGTTCAGCAGCCGGGCCAGCCGGTCGGCCGACGCGCGGGAGCCGCCCCGGGCGGCCGGCCGCGTCACCGGACACCCCCGGCGACCGCCAGGTCGTCGTGCCGGGCGGCGATCTCCTTGAGCCGCTGGATCACCGCGTCGCGCACCTCCGGCGGATCGAGCACCCGCACGTCTGGGCCGTAGCCGACGAGCTGGCCCGCGAGGACGTCCGCGTCGGCGTAGGGCAGCACGAGCCGGTCGCCGTCGGGGCAGGCGGTGACGTCGACCGCCCAGCGGCGCAGCCCGGCGGCGCGCCCGGCGGCGACCAGCACGGTGGCCCGCCCGGTGCGCTCCGCCGGCCCCGACCAGCGGGCCACGTGGCTGATCAGGTCGACCCCGGCCGGCGGCTCGTAGCCCCCGGGGGAGCCGGTCGCCCGAACCGTGCCGACCACCCGGGACAGCCGGAAGCAGCGGGTCGCCTCGCGGTCGAGGTCGTGCCCGACCACGTACCAGCGGCCCCGCCAGCAGACCACGCCCCACGGCTGGAGACGGCGGCGGGTGGAGTCGTCGCGGTCGGGCACCCGGTAGTCGAAGCTGACCTCGCGCCGGTCCCGGGCCGCCGCGGTGAGCGGCGCGAACGCCGGGTCCACCGTCACCATCGGCTCCAGGCCCAGCGTGGCCTGCGGGTCCACGTCGACGCCGGCGGCGCGCAGCTTCGCCAGCCCGGAGGAGGCGGCGGCGGCCAGGCCGGCGTGCTGCCACAGCCGGGCGGCGATGCCGACCGCGGCGGCCTCGTCCGGTTCGAGGGGGATGTCGGGCAGCGCGTACTCCCGGTGGGCGATCCGGTAGCCGGGCTCCGCGTCGAAGACGCTCGCCGTCCCGGTCTCCAGCGGCACGCCCAGCTCACGCAGCTCGGCCTTGTCCCGCTCGAACTTGCGCTGGAAGGCCTCGTGGTCACGGGCGTCGTCCGGATCGTGCTCGTAGCCGGGCACGGTCGCGGCGATCTGCGCGGCGGTCAGGAACCGTCGTGTGGACAGTAGGCAGATAACCAGGTTGACCAGGCGTTCGGTGCGGGTCCGCGACACGCGGTAGACGCTAGCAGCCCGCGCGCCGCGTCCGTGCACCCACGCGGGCAGGACGTGCCCCGCGTCGCGGCCGCCCCGAACGCTGCTCGCCGGGCGGAGCGCCGCCGACGACCCTACAGTGACGTGGTGGCCCAGCCGGAGGTCAGGACCGAGAGCGTCGGCACCGTCGTGGTGGCGGGGGCGGCCAACCTCGCCATCGCGGTGGCCAAGCTCGTCGCCGGGGTGATCTCCGGGTCGGCCGCGATGCTCTCCGAGGCCGTGCACTCCGTCGCCGACACCACCACCGAGGTGCTGCTGTACCTCGCGCTACGCCGCGGGGCGCGGCCCGCCGACGCCCGGCACCCGTTCGGGTACGGCAAGGAGAGCTACGTCTGGGCGTTCCTCGCGGCGCTGTTCACGTTCGTCGCCGGCGCCGGCTTCGCCATCACCCACGGCGTCACCACCATCCTGGTGCACGAGCACAGCGGCGACTACCTGGTCACCTACGTCGTGCTGGCGGTGTCGTTCGCCATCGAGTCGGTCTCGCTGGCCCGCGCCGTGCGCCAGGTCCGCAGCGAGTCCCGCCGCTGGCGCACCACGCCGCGCCGGTTCCTGCGGCAGACCGCCGACACCACCGTGAAGGCGGTCTTCCTGGAGGACAGCGCGGCCCTGATCGGGCTGGTGCTGGCCGCCGCCGGGGTCGCCCTGTCCCAGCTCACCGGGGACGAGCTGTGGGACGGCGTCGCCTCCGTGCTGATCGGCGTGCTGCTGCTCGTGGTGGCCGCCGTCCTGGCCCGCAGCAACATCTCACTGCTGGTCGACCGGTCCGTGCCCGAACGGCTGCGCGGCGAGATCGCCGACGAGCTCGCCGGCCTGCCCGCCGTACGGCGGATCGACACGCTGCTGACCATGCAGCTCGGCCCGAGCGACGTCCTGGTCGCCGCGAAGGTGGACTTCGACGACGAGGCGAGCGGCGCGACCATCGAGGCCGCCGCCGACCAGGCCGAGCAGCGGCTCACCGCCCGCTACCCACATGTCCGGTACGTCTTCCTCGACCCCACCCGCAGCGGCGACGCCCCGGAACCCGGCGGCCCCGGCGGCTGACCGCCGACCCGGCCGTGCCGCCCCGGGCGCGCCCGCCCCGGGCGGCGACGCTAGCGTGCCGGGCATGGTGCGATGGCGGTCGGGAACGGTGACGGCGCTGCGGCGGCAGTGGACCGGGGCGGTGGAACTGGACGTCGACCTGCCCGACGGCGGCACCGTTCGCGCCCTGGCCTATCCCGCGCTCGTCGGCCGGCCCGAGCCCGGCGACCGGGTGCTGCTCAACGCCGGCGCGCTGCTGATGGGCCTCGGCACCGGCGGGTACGCCCTGGTCGTGGCGTTGCCCGACCGGCTGCCCCCGGACCCGCCGCAGGCCCTCGACAGCCGCGACGCCGGCCACCTCGTCAAGGCCCGCTACACCCCGTTGCAGCCGATCCTGCTCGGCGTAGACGAGGATGCCTCCCCGCACCGGGAGGTCATGGCAGCCGCCGACGACCTGGCCGGCCTGCCCGTCGTCACCGCCGACCTGCACTCCGCGCTGCCGGCCGTCCTGGCCGGCATCCACGCCGACGCCCCCGCCGCCCGGGTGGCGTACCTGCTGACCGACGGCGGGGCACTGCCGGCCTGGTTCTCCCGCACCCTCGCCGCCCTGCGCGACCATCTCGTCGGCACGGTCACCGTCGGCCAGGCGTTCGGCGGTGACCTGGAGGCGAGCACCGTGCACAGCGGGCTGTTGGCCGCCCGGCACGTGCTGCGCGCCGACGTGGCGATCGTCGCCCAGGGCCCGGGCAACCTGGGCACCGGCACCCGGTGGGGCTTCTCCGGAGTGGCCGTCGGCGAGGCCGTCAACGCCGTCGCCACGCTGGGCGGGCGCCCGATCGGGTCGCTGCGGATCTCCGACGCGGACCCCCGGCCCCGCCACCGCGGCGTGTCGCACCACAGCCTCACCGCGTACGGCCGGGTGGCCCTCGCCCCCGCCGAGCTGGTCGTGCCCGACGGCCTGGCCCCGGCGCTGGCCGCCGACGTGGACGCGGCGCTGGCGCCCCTCACGGCGCGGCACACCGTCGTCCGGGTGCCGACCGACGGGCTCGACGCCGCGCTGCGGGCCGCGCCGGTGCCGCTGTCCACGATGGGCCGGGGCCTCGACGCCGACCACGCCTATTTCCTGGCCGCCGCCGCGGCCGGCCGGTACGCCACGCGCCTGCTGTCCTGAACCGCCCGGCGACCGGGTGCCTCCGCGCCGCTCCTCGGCGGGCGGGGCGGGTCGGCCTTTCAGGCGGGCGTGGCGCGGGTCGGCCCGGCGGCGGTCCGGTCAGCTCGTGCCGTAGCCGTAGCGCACGATGTGCTCGGCGGTCCGCTCGTACACCGCCGGGTCCTCCGGTGCCAGCGTGCCCAGCCCGTCGACGTACCGGTTGAACATGCAGAACGCCGCCGCGATCAGGACCGTGTCGTGGATCTCCAGATCCGTCGCGCCGGCAACCCGGGCGGCCTTGACCAGCTCCGCCGTCACGTCGCGGCCGCTGCGCTGCACGGCACCGGCGATCTCCAGCAGCGCCCGCAGCTTGTCGCTGACCTCGGCGCTCGCCGGATCGGCGCGGACCTGGTCGACCAGCCGCATGCCCGAGGGCAGCTGCGCCGCCGCGAACGCCGAGTGCGACGCGCAGCAGAACCGGCACTCGTTGAGCCCCGACACGTACGCCGCGATCAGCTCCCGCTCCCCCGGGGTCAGCGTCGGGTGCGGGGCGCGCAGCAGCGTCTCCGCCAGCTCGTTGAGGGGCTTGGCCGTCTCGGGGCGGAACCGCATCGGGCCGTTGATGCCCGGATGCGCCCGCTCGTCGAGGCCGAGGTCGATGTGTGCCACCCGGTCACCCTCCCTGCCGCGACCACGCGACGTGCGCGGCCGGTCACCCGACAATGCCGAACGGGCACGACGGTGCCAGCTTCGCCCCGGCCGGCACAACTTCGACATTGCGGCGTCGCCGGCCGGCGGGAGCGGCGTCGGGGCGGCTCAGGACAGGAAGATCAGGGCCAGCCAGGCCCCCACGATCACCACCAGCGCGAGCGCCAGCACCCAGGTGGGCACCGTGTACTCGCCACGCCGGTTGCGCTCGATCTCGGCGCGGATCTTCTCGCGGCGGCGCTCGGCCCAGTTCTGTCGCTGGCGGCCGCTCTCGGGAGGTTCGGAAGTCGTCATGGCGCGGTCAGCCTACCGGCCCGACCGGCCCGGACGGCGGTCAGCACCGCACCGGGCCGGCGTCACCGTCACATGCTGGCGATCAGCCGCTCCACCCGCTCGTCGTACGCCCGGAACGGGTCCTTGCAGAGCACGGTGCGCTGCGCCTGGTCGTTGAGCTTCAGGTGCACCCAGTCGACGGTGAAGTCGCGCCGCTTCTCCTGGGCGTGCCGGATGAACTCCCCGCGCAACCGGGCCCGGGTCGTCTGCGGCGGGGTCTCCTTGGCCTCGAAGATCTCCGGATCGGTCGCCACCCGGTCCACCTCGCCACGCCGCTCCAGCAGCCCGTAGAGGCCCCGGCCCCGGCGCAGGTCGTGGTAGGCCAGATCCATCTGCGCCACCCGTGGGTGCGACAGCGGCAGGTCGTGCTTGCGCTGGTAGCGCTCGATGAGCCGCAGCTTGGTCACCCAGTCGATCTCCCGGGACACCGGTTCCAGGTCGCCGGTCTCCACCGCGCGCAGCACCCGGCCCCACAACTCCACCACCCGCTTGGCGGTCTGGTCGCCGCCGCGCCGCTCCACGAACTCGGTCGCCTTGGCCAGGTATTCCTGCTGGATATCCAGAGCGCTGACCTCCTTGCCCGAGGAGAGCCGCACCTTGCGCCGGCCGGTGATGTCGTGCGACACCTCGCGGATCGCCCGGATCGGGTTCTCCAGCGTCAGGTCACGCATCACCACCCCGGCCTCGATCATCCGCAGCACGATGTCGGCGGTGCCGACCTTGAGCAGCGTGGTGACCTCGTTCATGTTGGAGTCGCCGACGATGACGTGCAGCCGGCGGTAGCGCTCCGCGTCCGCGTGCGGCTCGTCGCGGGTGTTGATGATCGGCCGGCTCCGGGTCGTCGCCGACGAGACGCCCTCCCAGATGTGCTCGGCCCGCTGCGAGAGGCAGTAGACCGCCCCGCGCGGCGTCTGCAACACCTTGCCCGCGCCGCAGATCAACTGCCGGGTGACCAGGAACGGGATCAGCACGTCGGCCAGCCGGCCGAACTCCCCGTGCCGCGACACCAGGTAGTTCTCGTGGCAGCCGTACGAGTTGCCGGCCGAATCGGTGTTGTTCTTGAACAGGTAGATCTCGCCCGCGATGCCCTCGTCGTGCAGGCGCTTCTCCGCGTCGATGAGCAGACCCTCCAGGATCCGCTCGCCGGCCCGGTCGTGCGCGACCAGGTCCACCACCGAGTCGCACTCCGGGGTGGCGTACTCCGGGTGCGAGCCGACGTCCAGGTAGAGCCGGGCGCCGTTGCGCAGGAAAACGTTGCTCGACCGGCCCCACGACACCACACGGCGGAAGAGGTACCGGGCGACCTCGTCAGGGGACAGCCGCCGCTGCCCACGGTAGGTGCAGGTGACGCCGTACTCGGTCTCGAGGCCGAAGATTCGCCGCTCCATGATGAGACATTAGCCGCCCGGGGCCCCAGATGGGCAGCGCACACCGCGCCGGTCTCGCACGGGATGGGCGACGGTCGGCCCCGGGCACCGCGGCGACAGGCCCGGCGAGCGTGACGTCACGCGGCGCGGACCGCGCGGCCGCCTCACCGTACGCCCGCCGGGTGGGGGGCCGCCCTGCCGCCCGGAGCGTCCCGGTTGGACCCTCCACGCGGCGGGCCCGCTCACGGGTACCCGGGTCCCGTACGTCGACTTCGGAAGGCCGCTGAGGCACGCGGGTACGGCGGACGTCGGCGGCGCCGGCCCGGTGGTCACGCGACGCGCGTGGGCCGGATTCGACCCGCTGGCGAGCCGGGCCCGGAAGGGCGGTCGGCGCGAGCCCTGACCACCCTTCCGGCACGTGCCCCGCTACGCCTCGGGGGTGTCCCGGCCCTCCAGGTCCGCCGAGCCGGCCGACGTGGTGGGCTTCTTCGCCTCCTCGGTCGGCGAGGTCGGCGTCTCCGGGCGGGCCGACACCGGCTCCTCGGCCTTGTCGCCGTCGAGCAGCGCGGTCAACGCGGTCCCGGTGATACGCCGGAACGTCCGCCCCACCCGGCGACGGTCCAGGACCGCCACCTCCAACTGGTTGGCGGCGATGGTCCGGGCGGCGCCGCCCTCTCCCCCGACGCTGCTCAGCGCCTGCATCGCGACCTTCACCGCCTCGCCCAGCGACATGTCCGGACGGTGGTGGGACTTCAGCACGCCGGTGATCGCCTCGGCCTGCCCGCCCATCGCCATCCGGCCCGGCTCGTCGTTGACGGATCCGTCGTAGGTGAGCCGGTAGAGCTCGTCGTCCTCGGCGGTGGTGCCGACCTCGGCCACGCAGATCTCCACCTCGAACGGCTTCGACTGCTCGGTGAAGATGGCACCCAGGGTCTGCGCGAAGGCGTTCGCCAGGGCCCGGCCGGTGACGTCACGCCGGTCGTAGCTGAGGCCGTTGAGGTCGGCCATCCGCACGCCGGCGCGGCGCAGGTTCTCGAACTCGTTGTAGCGGCCGACGGCGGCGAAGCCGATCCGGTCGTAGATCTCACTGACCTTGTGCAGGGCGCTGGAGAGGTTCTCGGCGACGAAGAGAACCCCGCCCTCGTAGCTCAGGACCACCGCGCTGCGGCCCCGGGCGATGCCCTTGCGGGCCAGCTCGGAGCGGTCGCGCATGATCTGCTCGGGCGAGGCGTAGAACTGCATGGCCACGGCGGCGGTTCTCCTTAGGGCGCTGTGCTGACGGCTGCTGACTGGTGCGGGCGGGAGCGGATCAACCGCCCGGGTTCTCCATCCGGCCGGAGACCACGCTCTCGGCGATGGCCGACATCTCCTCGTCGTTGAGCCGGTGGGTGCCCTCCGCCGTCGCCGTCATCACCACCGGGTAGATCCGCCGGATCAGGTCCGGGCCGCCGGTCGCGGTGTCGTCGTCGGCCGCGTCGTAGAGCGCCTCGACCGCGAGTCGGACCGCCTCGTCGATGGAGAGCCCCGGCTGGAAGCGCTTCTTCAGCGCCGACCGGGCGAAGAGCGAGCCGGAGCCGATCGCGTCGTAGCCGGTCTCCTCGTAGGGGCCGCCGGTGACGTCGAAGCTGAAGATGCGGCCGGCGCGCGCCGGGTCCTTCGCGGCCAGGTCGTAGCCGGCGAAGAGCGGAATCACCGCGAGGCCCTGCATCGCGGCGCCCAGGTTGCCACGGATCATGGAGGCGAGCCGGTTGGCCTTGCCGTCGAGCGAGAGCATCGCGCCCTCGATCTTCTCGTAGTGCTCCAGCTCCACCTGGAACAGTCGCATCAGCTCGATGCCGATACCCGCCGTGCCGGCGATGCCGACCAGTGAGTACGCGTCGGCCGGGTGCACCTTCTCGATGTCGCGCTGGGCGATCAGGTTGCCCATGGTCGCCCGCCGGTCGCCGGCCATCACGACACCGCCGGCGGCCGAGATGGCCACGATGGTCGTCGCGTGCGGCGCCATGTCGGCGGCCATGCCCGGCGGCAGCGGCCGGCGGCCGGGCAGCATCTCGGGGGCCACCTTGCTCAGGAACGAGGTGAAGGAGGACGTCCCCGCGTTGGTGAACACATCTGGTAGACGCCCGGATGGATCAAAACCCGCTGCCACGTGGTTCCTCTCAGATATGTGATCGCCCCGGCCAGCCGCGACTGATCGCCACGGAACTGGCCGAGACAACCGTTGCAGTTGAAGCACAATATCCCGCGCACCCACCCGGTGCGATGGTCGTGGTTGAGATGTTGCGGGTCCGCACCGCCACCGATTACGCAGACCCCGCCCTGCTCGGTCAGGAGCTCCTTCTCCCCGACGCCGTAGCGCCGGCGCAGGTGGTGCTCGCGCGCGCCGCCGTACAGGCGCTGAGCGGTCGCCCTGCCACGCGCGTGGTGGCAGGGCTTGCAGTAGCGGTGCCGGCCGCTGCTCCTGGTGGCGCGTGGAAACTCGTCGACCGGCTTGACCTGGTCGCGGTCCGGGCACCACTTGAGCCCTTCGCCGACAGGGGCGGCCGACCGCTTCGGCGGCCCGATGCCACGCCTGCGGCGGCTCGCCGTCGAGCGAGCCGCCGCAGGCGACTTGCAGTAGTGGGCGAGCCCGTCCGCCCGTCGCCGGTTGCGGTGGAACTCGGCGGCGGGCGGCAATCGGTCACACTGGGGGCATACCTTGCCCGACGCCTGAAGCGAATCGGGCATAAAGTATTACTCCCCCCCTTTCTGGACGTAACCGCGCACGAATTCCTCAGCGTTCTCCTCGAGGACGGAGTCGATCTCGTCGAGCAGGTCGTCGACGTCCTCGGTGATCTCGGCGTGCCGCTCGGCGACCTCCGGGTTCGCCTCCGTGGTGACGTCCTCGATCTCCTCGCCCTGACGCGACTTGCCCGACTGCGACTGCCCGCCGCTGTCACGAGTGGCCATTGCTGCCTCCTCCACGATCGCCCTGCGATCAACTTACCTCGCGGAGGCGACGAAAAGCCCGCCGCGCGCCGGCTTCGGCACGCGGCGGGCGTCCGTCGACGACGGCTCAGCCGCCGGTGAGGGTCTCCAACAGGTCCTTCGCGCTGGGGCAGCGGTCGAAGAGCGCGCCCACGTGCTTGCGGGTGCCGCGCTCCGGCTCCATCATCGGCACCCGCACCAGCGACTCCCGGCCGACGTCGAAGATGACCGAGTCCCAGCTGGCCGCGACGACCTCGGAGGCGTACTGGGCCAGGCAGCGGCCGCGGAAGTAGGCCCGGGTGTCCTCCGGCGGTTCGGTCATCGCGGTACGGGTCTGTTCGTCGTCGAGCAGCGTCTTCATCGCGCCCCGGGAGACCAGCCGGTGGTAGAGGCCCTTCTCCGGGCGGACGTCGGAGTACTGGAGGTCGACCAGTTGCAGCTTGTGCGAGCCCCAGCCGAGCTGCTCGCGCTCCCGGTAGCCCTCCAGCAGCCGCAGCTTGGCCACCCAGTCCAGCTCGTCGGCGCAGAGCATGACGTCACGGCCGAGCCTGTCCAGCACGCGCTCCCAACGGGCGAGCACGTCGAGGGTCTGCTCGTCGGCGTCGGTGCCGTAGCGGTCGTCCACGAAGGACCGGACCCGCTCGTAGTAGGCCCACTGCACGTCCAGGGCGGTCAGCCGCCGCCCGTCGCGCAGCCGCATCCGGTGCGTCAGGCTCGGGTCGTGGCTGACGGCGCGCAGCTCGCTGACCGGGTCGGCGATGCCGAGGTCGGGGCCGAGCGCCTTCTCCTCGATCATCGTGAGGATCAGCGCCGTCGTGCCGACCTTGAGGTACGTGGAGATCTCCGACAGGTTCGCGTCGCCGATGATGACGTGCAGCCGGCGGTACTTGTCGGCGTCGGCGTGCGGCTCGTCGCGGGTGTTGATGATCGGTCGCTTGAGGGTGGTCTCCAGGCCGACCTCGACCTCGAAGAAGTCCGCACGCTGGGAGATCTGGAAGCCGCTCTGCCCGCCGTCCTGGCCGATGCCGACCCGGCCGGCGCCGCAGACGATCTGCCGGGTCACGAAGAACGGCGTTAGGTACGCGACGATGTCGGCGAACGGCGTCTGCCGGCGCATCAGGTAGTTCTCGTGCGAACCGTAGCTGGCGCCCTTGTTGTCGGTGTTGTTCTTGTAGAGGTGGATCGGCTGGGTGCCGGGGATGGTGGCGGCGCGGCGGGCCGCCTCGGCCATCACCCGCTCCCCCGCCTTGTCCCAGCGCACCACGTCCAGCGGGTTGGTCACCTCCGGTGTGGAGTATTCCGGGTGGGCGTGGTCGACGTAGAGGCGTGCGCCGTTGGTGAGTATCACGTTGGCCAGCCCCAGGTCCTCGTCGGCGAGCGCCTCGGCCGGGTCGTACGCGGCGCCGGAGTAGGTGAAGCCGCGCGCGTCCCGCAGCGGCGACTCCTCCTCGTAGTCCCAGCGGGCACGGCCGCCCCGGTTGAGTTCCGGGCGCGCCCCGTAGGCGTTGACCACCTGGGAGGAGGTGACCATGGGGTTGGCCCCGGCCTGGCCGGGAACGGAGATGCCGTACTCGACCTCGGTGCCCATGATCCGTCTTACGCTCATCGACCTACCCGCTTCGCTCGCCCGACCCGGTCCCCCGTCACGTCGAGCGTAGTCGGCCGCGCGGCGGAAGGGGGCGCGGCGGACCGGGGCGACGACCGCGGAGGGCCGGCACGGACGGGACGGGGCCCGTGACGCGTCGCGTCACGGGCCCCGTGCGGGTGTCCGTCAGAGGTACTGGCCGGTGTTGCTGGCGGTCTCGATGGACCGGCCGGCCTCCGCGCCCTTGCCGCCGGAGACGAGCGTGCGGATGTAGACGATCCGCTCGCCCTTCTTGCCGGAGATCCGGGCCCAGTCGTCGGGGTTGGTGGTGTTGGGCAGGTCCTCGTTCTCCCGGAACTCGTCGACGCAGGCGTCGAGGAGGTGCTGCAGGCGCAGGCCCTTGCGTCCGGAGGTGAGGAACTCCTTGATGGCCATCTTCTTGCCCCGGTCGACGATGTTCTGGATCATCGCGCCGGAGTTGAAGTCCTTGAAGTAGAGGACTTCCTTGTCGCCGTTGGCGTAGGTGACCTCGAGGAAGCGGTTCTCCTCGGTCTCCGAGTACATCCGCAGCACGACCGCGTCGATCATCGCCGCGACGGTGGCCTGGGGGTCGCCGCCGTGCTCGGCCAGGTCGTCCGGGTGCAACGGCAGCCCGGAGAGGATGTACTTGGAGAAGATGTCCTTGGCCGCCTCGGCGTCCGGCCGCTCGATCTTGATCTTGACGTCGAGTCGGCCGGGGCGCAGGATCGCCGGGTCGATCATGTCTTCCCGGTTGGAGGCGCCGATGACGATGACGTTCTCCAGCCCCTCGACGCCGTCGATCTCGCTGAGCAGCTGCGGGACGATGGTGTTCTCCACGTCGGAGGAGACGCCGGAGCCGCGGGTCCGGAAGATCGAGTCCATCTCGTCGAAGAACACGATCACCGGGGTGCCCTCGCCGGCTTTCTCGCGGGCCCGCTGAAAGATCAGCCGGATGTGCCGCTCGGTCTCGCCGACGTACTTGTTGAGCAGCTCCGGGCCCTTGATGTTGAGGAAGAAGCTGGTGTGCTTTTCCTTGCCCTCCCGCTCGGCGATCTTCTTCGCCAGCGAGTTGGCCACCGCCTTGGCGATCAGCGTCTTGCCGCAGCCGGGCGGACCGTAGAGCAGGATGCCCTTCGGCGGGCGGAGCTGGTGCTCGCGGAACAGGTCGGCGTGCAGGAAGGGCAGTTCCACCGCGTCGCGGATCTGCTCGATCTGCGAGTGGAGGCCACCGATGTCGGTGTAGTCGACGTCGGGCACCTCCTCCAGGACCAGTTCCTCGACCTCGCTCTTCGGGATCCGCTCGTACGCGTACGCCGAGCGGGGCTCGATCATGAGCGAGTCGCCGGCCCGGATCGGCGCACCGATCAGGGTCTCGGCGAGGTGCACGATGCGCTCCTCGTCGGAGTGCGAGACCACCAGGGCCCGGTCGCCCGGGCTGCCGTCGGGACCCGCGAGGATCTCCTTGAGCATCGCCACCTCGCCGACCCGCTCGAACCCGAACGCGTCGACGATGTTGAGCGCATCGTTGAGCAGGACCTCCTGGCCGCGCCGCAGCTCGGCGACGTCCAGCGAGGGCGAGACGGCGACACGGAGCTTGCGTCCGCCGGTGAAGACGTCCACCGTGCCGTCGTCGTGCCGCGCAAGGAAGACGCCGTAACCACTCGGCGGTTGCGCGAGGCGGTCGATCTCCTCCTTGAGCGTCACGATCTGCGCGCGAGCCTCCTTGAGGGTGCTCACGAGCCGGTCGTTGTTCTCGGTCAGCCGCGCCAACTGTGCCTGGGTGGCCGCCAGCCGCTCTTCGAGCTGCCGGACGTGTCGGGGGCTTTCGGTCAACTTGCGCCGCACCAGAGCGAGTTCCTCTTGAAGGAACGCGACCTGCGTGGAGAGATCGTGGGCCTCCTTCTCCCACCGTGCGGCGCGCGAGTCCGCGTCGTCGCTGCGTGCCACGTCCCACCTCCCCGGGGGGCTTGAACGTTCTGCCCTAACACTAGCCGCTATGAGGCCGATTCGGTCCCACGCAACGCGCTCGTCACCGAACCTTGATCGCGAAGGGTGGCCCGGGGGGCCGGTACGGGCGTTCGGGTACCGTCGGGGCGTGGGACGGGAGAACATGGGGGGTGCGCCGTGGCGGAGGTCGTGACGGACGAGTTGCAGGTCTGGGTCGACCAGGATCTCTGCACGGGCGACGGGCTCTGCGTGCAGTACGCGCCCGAGGTCTTCGAGTTCGACGTCGACGGGCTGGCGTACGTCAAGGGCCCCGACGGCGAGCTGCGGTTGGCGCCGGGCAGCCGGGTCGACGTGCCGGAGCACCTGCGCCTCGAGGTGATCGACTCGGCGAAGGAGTGCCCGGGCGAGTGCATCCACGTGGTGCGCGGCAGCGACGGCGTCGAGGTGGCCGGCCCGGAGGCCGAGGAGGACTGACGGCCCGGTCCTCCCGCGCCGTCGGGCGCGGGAGGACGGGACGTCCGGGAACCCCGCCCGGCGGGGTCCACCAGGGCGTACGGCTTCAGAGCATCGGGCGGCCGACCACCGAGGCGACCAGGCGGGCGAACTCCTCCAGGCGGGCGATCTGTCCGGCGCCGCCGTCGTCGAGGGTCTTGCCGAAGCGCAGCGCGTCGTGCCGGGGCGCGCCCACCGCCTCGTCGCTGGGCGGCGCCTCGTCCAGCGACGTGAGCAGCAGATAGACGTCGATGCTGTCGACCCGGATCCCGCCGTCGTCGGCGCGGGTCAGCCGGCGCCGGCAGCCGACCTCGGTCACCGTGGAGACCGGCACCACCCGCAGCGACGAGGTCATCGACCCCGGTGGCCCGTCCTCCGGCGGCACGTCCTCGCCGTGCCAGAGGACGAGGCGGCTGCCGTCGCAGACCACGACCTCCTGCCACACCCCGTTGACCTCGTTGACGAAGCGTTCCAGGGTGAAGCCCAGCACCGAAGCGCCGCGCAGCACCCCGCCGAGCGCCTCGAGCGCGACGTCCGGGTCGCGCAGGTACGCCCGGGCCGCCGATTCGAGGTCCTGGTAGGGCGACCAGTCCGGGAACACCGCCGGCAGGTCACCCCCGCCGAAGCCGGGCCGGCTCATGCCACCTCCCCGTGCCCGGCCCGCCGGCACGCGCCGACAGGCGGGATCCGTCCGTTCACTCCTCGTCGCTCCGCCGCGCCGTCACGGCCGTTCCGTGTCCTCGGCCGCCGCCTGCTGTGCCGAGGCGGCCGCCGCCTGCCTGGCGGCCTCGGCCTCGCGCAGCGCCTGGCGGCGTTCGGCGTACGCCTCGGCGCCCTTGCTGGGCTTGCGGCGCCGCGGCGGTGCGGTGACGCCGGGGGCGAGCTTACGCGCGGAGACGAGGAACGCGGTGTGCGCGATCATGCGGTGGTCCGGTCGCACGGCCAGGCCCTCGGCGTGCCAGTCGCGCACCAGCGACTCCCAGGCCCGCGGCTCGGTCCAGCCGCCGCGCTCGCGCAGCGCCTCGACCAGCTCGGACAGCTGAGGGGTGGTGGCGACGTAGCCGATGAACACGCCACCGGGCACCAGTGCCCGCTCGACCATGTCGAGGGTCTCCCACGGGGTGAGCATGTCGAGGATGATCCGGTCGAAGCCGGTCTCGGCGCACCCGGCGACGTCGCCGACGTGCAGGTGCCAGGCCGGGTGCGGCCCGTTGAAGAACGCCTCGACGTTGCGCCGGGCGATCTGGGCGAAGTCGTCGCGCACCTCGAACGAGTGCAGCTCGCCCCCGGTGCCGACCGCGCGCAGCAGCGAACAGGACAGCGCGCCGGAGCCGGCGCCGGCCTCCAGGACCTTGGCGCCGGGGAAGATGTCGCCCATGGCGACGATCTGGGCGGAGTCCTTCGGGTAGATCACCTGGGCGCCGCGCGGCATGGAGAGCACGTAGTCCGACAGCAGTGGCCGCAGGGCCAGGAACGCGGTGCCGCCGCCGGTGGTGGTGACCACGCTGCCGTCGGGCAGGCCGATCAGCGCGTCGTGCTCCAGGATGCCGCGGTGGGTGTGGAACGCCTTGCCCGGCTCCAGGGTGACCGTGTGCATCCGCCCCTTGGGGTCGGTCAGCTGCACCCGGTCGCCGACCCGGAACGGGCCGCGGTGCACGGGGGGCAGCGCCGGGGTGTCGGTGGGCACCGGGGTGCCCCGGTCGGCCGGGGCGGCGGGGGTTGTTGCGGTCACGTGTTCATCTTCCGTTGAGGTTCGAGGAGCTGAGCCAGATCCGCGATGTGCAGAATGCCCACGACATCTTCGCCTGAGGTCACCACGTACTGCGCGCCCGGGTGGGTCTGCACGGTCTCCATCACGCGTTCCCCGTCGAGCCCGACCGGCATCGCGGGCAGGTTGTCCAGGGATCGGGCGACCGCGTCGACGGCCAGCCAGGGGCGGCGTTCCACGGGTACGGCCTCCGCCGCCGCCGGGTCGACCAGGGCGACCGGCCGGCCGGCGGTGTCGGTGACCACGAGGGCGGCGCCCGGGGTGTTCCCGTCGGCGCGCCGGCGGTGCGCCTCGGCCAGCGGCGTGCCGGTGGGCACGGCGAGCACGGGCCGGGCCAGCCGGGACAGGTCGATCAGCGGGAAGCGGCGGCTGATCCGGGCCATCCGGATCGACTGCCCGGCGCCGCGCCACAGCGTGAACGCGACGAGCAGCATCAGGGGCAGCGCCAGCGGCGCCAGGTCGCGCGTGAGGGTGAGCAGGGCGACCAGCGCGGCGGTGCCGACGGCGACGACGCGTCCCACCCAGCCGGCGACCTCGGTGCCGCGGTGCCGGTCGCGGGTGACCGCCCAGACCACCGCCCGCAGCGCCCGGCCGCCGTCGAGCGGCAGGCCGGGCAGGATGTTGAACAGCGCGACGATGACGTTGCTCACGGCCAGTTGGAAGGCGAGCTGGTTGGCCAGGGTGCGGTCGGGCAGGGCGAGGGTGGCGGCGACCGCGAGCACGCCGAGCACGGCGGAGACGGCCGGGCCGGCGAGCGACACCAGCAGGTCGATCCGGGGCGTCGGGGCGTCGCGGTCCATCTCGGTGTAGCCGCCGAGCAGCTCCAGGGTGATCCCGCGCACACCGATGCCGTAGCGGCGGGCGGTGAGGGCGTGGCCGAGCTCGTGCAGGAGCACCGAGCCGAGCAGGGAGACCACGAAGCCGAAGCCGATGAGGTAGCCGGCGAGCTGGGACAGGTCGAGCTGGCGGCGGGCGAACTCGGCGTACAGCACGGTCACCAGCAGGGTGAGCAGCACCATCGAGCCGTTGAGGTGCAGCGGCACCCCGAACACCCGGCCCACGGTCAGGCCGGTCCGCGCGTCGGGCCGGCGGCGCGGTCGCCTCGTCTGCTCCATCGCATCGATGCTACGCGGCGGAGATCATGCCCCGGCGCGGCGACGGGACCACGCGCCGGCACGGCGGGGCGATCATGCGCCGGTGCGGCGACGCCGGTGGTGTCACACCGGTGCCCTAACCTTCCGGGCATGACGGCGGAACCGGTGACCACGCAGCATTCCCCGACCCCGGCCGAGGTCCCGGCGACGGTGCGGGCCTCGCTGTCGCCGTCGCGGGCGGCGGACTTCAAGACCTGCCCGCTGCTCTACCGGTTCCGCAGCATCGACCGGCTGCCCGAGCGACCGACCGTCGAGCAGGCCCGGGGCACGCTCGTGCACGCGGTGCTGGAGCGGCTGTTCGACCTGCCGGCCACCGGGCGCACCCCGACGGCGGCGGGCGACCTGGTGGCCCCGCAGTGGGACCGGCTGGTCACCGAGCAGCCCGAGCTGGCGGCGCTGTTCGCCGACGGCGACTCCGCGGCGGCGGCCGAGTTCCTCCGCTCCGCCGCCGGGCTGCTGGAGGGCTACTTCGCGGTGGAGGACCCGCGCCGGCTGGAGCCGGCCGAGCGGGAGAGCCTGATCTCGGCGGTGGTCGACGAGGAGCTGCTGATCCGGGGCTACGTCGACCGGCTCGACGTGGCACCCGACGGGGCGCTGCGGGTGGTCGACTACAAGACCGGCGGCGCGCCGCGCGAGGCGTTCGAGGCCCGGGCGTTGTTCCAGCTCAAGTTCTACGCGTTGGTGCTCTGGCGCACCCGGGGCGTGGTCCCCCGGGTGCTGCGGCTGCTCTACCTCAAGGACTCGGAGGTCTGCGACTACGCCCCGGACGCCGACGAGTTGCTGCGCTTCGAGCGCACCGTGGTGGCGCTGTGGCGGGCGATCGAGCAGGCGACCGCCCAGCAGGATTTCCGCCCCCGGCCGAGCCGACTCTGCGACTGGTGCAGCCACCAGGCGCTCTGCCCGACCTTCGGGGGCACCCCGCCGCCGTTCCCGACGCAGGCGGCGCCGGATCCGCTGCGCGACGCCCGGTCCCGCCCGACGCCTCCCGGCGCCGACGAGTGACCGGCTGACCGGCACCGCCACCCCGGTGAGGTCTTCCGCCGGTCGGCGGCGGGTCCGCGGTGAGACGCTGGCCCGGCGACGTCGAGTCGATCCGGGCGGTCCGCCGCTGGGGCCCACGCGGCCGCTCGTGCCGGGCCCACCCGGCGAGTGGCCTCGCGCGGCCGCTCGTGCGGGGCCCGCCCGGCGCGGGGCCCCGCGCGGCCGGCCGGTCCGGCGGGGATGAGCTGCTCTCCTCCTGAGGGAGGAGGCCGGGCTCACCGCCGGCGACGATCAATCGGCCGCGACGGCGGATAGCGTCGCGGTATGACTTCGGGCCCCCGGGCGTGGCTGCGCCGGCACCCCCTCGCCGCGGACGCGCTCCTCGCCGGCGGGCTCGTCGTGGCGGAGGTGGTGCTCATCGCGCTGACTCCCCGCGACTACTGGCCGGGGCGCCTGCTGGCGGCGCTGGGCTGGAGCGTGGTCTGCGCCGTGCCGGTGGCGTGGCGGCGGGTGGCGCCGTGGGCGGCGGTCGCGATGGCGGTGGCGACGCTGGCGGTGCCCCTCCTGCTCGGCCCCGCGCCGACCACGCAGGGCATGACCTTCATGGTGCTCACCTACACGGCGGCCGCCGCCGGGCCACCGCGTACGGCGGCCCTGGCGGCGCTGGCGCTGTGGATACCGGTCGGCGCCACCAGCGTCCTCGCGCCGCCGCCCGACGAACTGCTGGCGAACGTCAGTCCCGCCTACCTCGTGCTCAACAACCTGCTGGTCGGGGCGGTCTCGTACTCGGTGGGACGCGCGGTGCACGCCCGTCGGGCCTCCACGGAGGCGCTGCGGGAGCGGGCCCGGGCGGCCGAGGAGAACCAGCGTTCGCTGGCCGAGCGGGCGGTCGCCGACGAGCGCCGCCGCATCGCCCGCGAGCTGCACGACGTGGTCGCGCACCACGTCAGCGTGATGGGGGTGCTGGCCACGGGCGCGCGTCGCGTACTGCCGAAGGACCCGGGCGCGGCCGACGGGGCGATCGCCACCATCGAGGAGACCAGCCGGGCGACGCTGCGGGAGATGCGCCGGCTGCTCGACGTGCTGCGTACCGACGCCGAGCCGGCCGCCGACCTGGCCCCGCAGCCGGGACTCGCCGGCATCGAGGCGCTGGTGGAGCAGGTGCGCGACGCCGGCCTGCCGGTGACCCTGCGGGTCGAGGGCACCCCGGTGACGCTGGAGGAGGGGGTGGCGCTGACCCTCTACCGGATCACCCAGGAGGCGCTGACCAACGCGCTCAAGCACGCCGGCGCGGCCACCGCCCAGGTGCTGCTGCGCTTCGCCGGGGACACGGTCGACGTGGAGATCGCCGACACCGGGCGCGGCCCCGGGCCCAACGGCGACCGGATCGGACACGGTCTGGTCGGGATGCGGGAGCGGGTCGCCCTCTACGGTGGTGTCCTGCGTACCGGGGCGCGGCCGGGCGGGGGCTTCCGGGTGTGGGCGAGGATTCCGGTGGAACCCCGGGGCGCGGCGGCGTGACCGGGGATCGGGACGGGGGACCAGGTGACCGACGCGACGGTGCCGGCACGGCCGGTACGCATCCTGCTCGCCGACGACCAACCGCTGCTGCGTACCGGCTTCCGGATGGTGCTGGGCACGGAGGACGACCTGGACATCGTCGCCGAGGCCGCCGACGGCCTGGAGGCGGTGGAACTGTCCCGCCGGCTGCTGCCCGACGTGGTGCTGATGGACATCCGGATGCCGCGGATGGACGGGGTCGCCGCGACCCGGGCGATCGTCGATGCCCGGCTGCCCGTGCGGGTGCTCATCCTGACCACCTTCGACCTGGACGAGTACGTGGTGGGGGCGCTGCGGGCCGGGGCGAGCGGCTTCCTGGCCAAGGACGTGCCGGCCGACGACCTGGTGGCCGCGATCCGCACGGTGGCCGCCGGGGACGCGGTGGTGGCGCCGCGGATCCTGCGGCGCCTGCTGGACCGCTTCGCCGACGCGCTGCCCGATCCCGCGGCCGCGCCGCCCCGCACGCTGAGCGCGCTGACCGAGCGGGAGCGGGAGGTGCTCGTGCACGTGGCGCGGGGGCTGTCCAACGCCGAGATCGCCCGTGCGTTGTCGGTCAGCGAGACCACCATCAAGACCCACGTCGGGCACGTGCTGACGAAGCTGGGGCTGCGCGACCGGGTGCAGGCCGTGGTGCTGGCGTACGAGTCGGGTCTGGTGCGTCCGCGGGCGTAGCGCCTCGTCGCCGACGGCGCGGGCGGCGTACCCGGGATGCGCCTCGGCACGACGGCCCGGTTGCCGCCGTCACCTACCGTGACCGGAGACGTGGCCGCGTGGTTGACCCTGACGCGGCGTCACTGTGCAGGATCGGTCCCGGCCGGGCGGAAAAGCCCTCGACCGGCCGCCCACTCAGGGGCAACCCTGAGTGGGCTGTGGGGGGCACCCGCAGCGCGAAATCCGCCACGGCTCCGACCGGAGTCGGACGGATCGGGGCCGGCGAGCACAGATGATGGGACTGCCGCGCCGGACCAGCGGGGGCGGCGCGGACCGAAGACAGACGGAAGAGGTAGATGACGTGACCGCGACGGTAGGCCAGCAGGCGCAGGCCGCGGCCCGGGCGAGCGACGTGTGGAAGGTGTACGGCAGCGGCGAGGCGCAGGTCGTCGCGCTGCGGGGGGTCAGCGCGGAGTTCGAGCGCGGCCGGTTCACGGCGATCATGGGGCCCTCGGGCTCGGGCAAGTCGACGTTGATGCACTGCCTCGCGGGCCTGGACTCGGTGACCCGTGGCACGGTGTCGATCGGCGACACGAAGGTCACCGGTCTGGGCGACGCGGGCCTGACGAAGCTGCGCCGCGACAAGGTCGGCTTCATCTTCCAGCAGTTCAACCTGCTGCCGACGCTGACGGCCAAGGAGAACATCCTGCTGCCGCTGTCGATCGCCGGGCGCAAGCCGGATCCGGCCTGGTACGACACGGTGATCGCCACGGTCGGGCTGCGGGACCGGCTGGACCACCGGCCGGCGCAGCTCTCCGGCGGCCAGCAGCAGCGGGTGGCGTGCGCCCGGGCGCTGGTCGCCCGGCCCGAGGTGATCTTCGCCGACGAGCCGACCGGCAACCTGGACTCGCGGGCCGGCGCGGAGGTGCTGAACTTCCTGCGCAACTCGGTACGCGAGCACGGGCAGACCATCGTGATGGTCACCCACGACCCGACCGCCGCCGCGTACGCCGACCGGGTGGTCTTCCTCGCCGACGGGCAGATCGTCTCCGAGCTGATCGAGCCGACCGCCGACACGGTGCTGGACACCATGAAGAAGCTGGACACCCCCGTCGAGGTGACGCGCTGATGTTCCGCGCGACCCTGAAGAGCCTGCTGGCCCGCAAGGTCCGGCTGATCCTCTCCGGCCTGGCCGTGGTGCTGGGCGTCATGTTCGTCTCCGGCGCGTTCGTGCTCACCGACACCCTCGGCCGCTCGTTCGACGCGATCTTCGCCGACGCGTACGAGGGCGTGGACGTCAACGTCGCCGCCAAGCCGAAGATCGACGTCGGCGAGGCGGAGGGCATGCCGGTGGCCGCGCCCGTACCGGCGGCCACCCTCGACAAGGTCCGGGCGGTGCCCGGCGTGGCCGAGGCCACCGGCATCGTCGGCGTCGACGGGGCGCGGTTGATCGGCGGCAACGGCAAGGTGGTCGCCTCGTTCGGCCCGCCGCAGCTGGGCGAGAACTGGACCGGCGAGAGCGACCTGGTGCAGCTGCGCGAGGGGCGGGCCCCGCAGGCCGACGACGAGATCGTCGTCAACAAGGCGCTCGCGGTGGCCGGCAAGGTGAAGGTCGGCGACCGGGTCGGCGTGCTGACCCTCCAGCCCAAGCAGGAGTTCACCATCGTCGGCGTGTTCGGCTACAGCGGCGGCCGGGACTCCATCGGTGGCGCCAACGAGATCATGTTCACCACGCCGGTCGCGCAGCGGCTGATGCTCGGCGCGCCGGACACCTTCAGCAACATCTCGGTCACCGCCGCCGGCGGGATGTCGGACGAGGCGCTGCGCGACGCCGTGGCCGCCGCGGTGGGCGCCGAGTTCGAGGTCAAGACCGGTGCGCAACTGTCCGAGGACGCGGCGGCCGGCATGAAGGAGGCGCTGTCCTTCTTCAACCGGATCCTGCTCGGCTTCGCCGCGGTGGCGCTGCTGGTGGGCACCTTCCTGATCCTCAACACCTTCTCGATCATCGTGGCGCAGCGCACCCGGGAACTGGCGCTGATGCGCGCCGTGGGGGCCAGCGGCCGGCAGATCATCGGGTCGGTGGTGCTGGAGGCCGTCGCGGTGGGCCTGGTCGCCTCGGTGCTGGGCCTCGGCGCGGGCATCGGCATCGGCGCGCTGCTGGCGTACCTGTTCAGCACGTTCGCCGGCGGGCTGACCCTGGCGGGGATCGGCGTGCCGTTGTCCGCCGTGGTCGGCGCGTTCGCCGTCGGCCTCGTGATCACCGTGGTGGCGGCGCTGCTGCCGGCGCTGCGGGCGTCGCGGATCCCGCCGATCGCGGCGATGCAGGACGTGGCCACCCCCGACCGGCCGCTGACCAAGGTCACCGTGGCCGGGGCGATCGTCACGGCCGCGGGCGGCACCCTGCTGGCCCTGGGGCTCACCGGCAACGCCGGTGGCAACACCCTGGCCACCATCCTCGGCGGGGTGCTCTTCGCCTTCATCGGCGTGGCCCTGCTGACGCCGCTGATCAGCCGGCCGGTGGTGAGCCTGCTCGGCGCGATCTTCGCCTGGTCGGTGCCGGGCAAGCTGGGCCGGCTCAACTCGGGGCGCAACCCGCGCCGCACCGCCATCACCGCCGCCGCGCTGATGGTCGGCATCGCCCTGGTCACCGGGGTGACGGTGATCCTGGACTCGGCGAAGAGCAGCATCGGCGGGCTCGCCCAGGACAGCCTCAAGGCGGAGCTGGTGATCGCCGGGGCGCAGAGCGGTCCCCGGCCGCCGAGCTTCGACCCGGAGGTGCTCAAGAAGGCCGCCGCGATCCCGGGGGTGCGCCTGGCCGACGGCGAGTACGGCGACCTGGCGATGGTCGGCGGCCAACGCACCTGGGTCGCGGCGAGCAGCGACGTCGCCGCCGTGCGGCAGATCTTCGGGGCCGAGCCGACCGCCGGCGACATCGACCGGTTGGCGCCGGACGGGATGCTGGTCAGCTCCGACACCGCGACGGCGCGCGGCCTCTCCGTGGGGTCGAAGGTGCCGGTGCAGACGTCCCGGGGCGAGGCGCGGACGTACACCGTGACCGGCATCTACGCCAGTTCCCAGCTGACCAACCCGGTCGTGCTGCCGGCGGAGGCGGCGAGCGGCTTCGCCATCCCGCAGCCGATCCAGGGCTTCATCCAGCTGGCGCCGGGCACCCGGGTGGCCGACGTCCAGCCGCAGATCGAGGCGCTGCTGGCCGACTCCCCCGAGGTGTCGGTGGCCGACCGGGAGGCGTTCATCGAGCAGCAGACCGGTCAGCTGGACGGCCTGCTCACGATGATCCAGATCCTGCTGGCGCTGGCCATCGTGATCGCCGTGCTCGGCATCATCAACACCCTTGCGCTGTCGGTGCTGGAGCGCACCCGGGAGCTGGGGCTGCTGCGGGCCATCGGCCTGCGCCGGTCGCAGACCATGCGGATGATCACCGTGGAGGCGGTGGTGATCTCGGTGTTCGGCGCGCTGCTCGGGGTCGTCGTCGGCGCCGGCCTCGGCGCGGCCGTGGTCGAGGCGCTGCGCGACGAGGGCATCACCGACCTGGTGCTGCCCTGGACCCAGATGGGGATCTTCCTCGGCCTCGCCGCGATCGTCGGGGTGGTCGCCGCGGCGCTCCCGGCGGTGCGGGCCGCCCGGATCAACGTGCTCGGCGCCATCGCCCACGACTGATCCCGACGCACGACGAGGGGCCCCGCCGGTCGGCGGGGCCCCTCGTCGCTCAGGCGCCGGGCGGTGGCGCGCCGAGCAGGGCGGCCAGCAGCTCCAGGTCCGCGCCGGTCAGGCTCTCCAACTGGTGTACGCCGTCCAGCGGCCCGATCGGCACCTCCGCCGGCACGGCCAGCACCGCCGCGCCGGCGGCGAGCGCGCTGGCCACCCCCGTCGGCGAGTCCTCGATCGCCACGCAGCGGGCGATCGGCACGCCGAGCAGCCGGGCGGCGGTCAGGTACGGCTCCGGGTGCGGCTTGGCCGCCTCGACCTCGTCGCCGCAGACGACCGCGTCGAAGCTGTCCCGCCCGAGCGTGTCCAGCGCCACCTCCACCAGGGGCCGGCCGCTGGAGGTCACCAGCGCCGTCGGGATGCCCGCCGCCCGGACGGCCCGCAGCAGGTTCAGCGCGCCGGGACGCCAGCGCAGCCCGGTGCGGAACAGCTCCAGGATGCGGGCGTTGATCCACGCCGCGCTGGCCTGCGGGTCGCGCCCCGGCTGGCCCAGGTCGTCGTGCAGGATGCGCATCGACGCGGCCATGCTGGAGCCGATCATCGCCTTGCGGGCCGCGTCGGAGAGGGTGCCGCCGTACTGCGCCGCCAGCTCGCGCAGCGCGACGTCCCACAGCTTCTCACTGTCGACCAGGGTGCCGTCCATGTCGAAGAGCACGGCGGCGGGGTGGTGGCTGTTCAGCGGGTCCTCCCTCGGGTGCGTACCCGGGGATCCTCTCAGCCGGCACGCCGTCGGCGCGCGCCCCGGTGCCGCGGGGTGACCTGGCCGACGGGTTGCGCGCGGGCGCGAGACTCGGGGACAACCGGCCGCCGGCACGGCGGCCCCTCGCCCGGAGGTCGCCATGCGCGTCCGATCCCTGGTCTCCCGGTGCACCGTGATCCTGCTGGCCGCCGCCGCCGCGACCTGGCCGGCGGGGCCGGCCGCCGCGGCGAGCCTGCCGCTCGATCGGTGCTACGACCTGGAGACCCCCCAGCACGAGGATGAGCGGGACTGGTTCGCGCCGGGCAACGTGCACACGACGTGGCCCTCGCCGGTGGGCATGGTCGACCGGGACGTGTTCCGGGTGACCGCGCTGGGCAAGGTCCGCATCGACCACTGGGGCACCCAGAAGTCGATCGCCGGCGAGCTGCCGCTGGCCGGCAGCGGCTGGCCCGCGCCGGACGCCCCCCGGTACGCGCTGGTCGCGAAGGTGACGTCGGGGTCCATGCTGGTGCTGAGCACCGGGCTGTTCTACGGCTCGGGCCGGTGGTTCCCGGTCGGCGCCGACAGCGGCTGCATGCTCTACTACAACGCTGGTGCGCCGTCGCGGCTGGTCTTCTCCTTCAACGACCCCAACCTGGGCGACAACGGCGGCGGCGCGGCGGTGTGGGTGCGGCAGTGGTGGAACTAGCGCTGCCCGGCGGGCTCAGGTGAGGTCGCAGGCGCCCAGGGAGCGCTCGTAGCCGCGGAAGAACGACGCGGTGCGCTGCTCGGCGGTGCCGTGCGCGCCCTCGGCGAACCACGGCTGGTCGGGGGCGTCGCCGACGGCCAGCAGCCCCTCGCGGAACTCCTCCAGGTCGCCGTCGTCGAGCTTGAGCGCCTTCGAACGCACCGAGTCGCCGAGGTACGCCCCGGCCATGCAGTCGGCCTGCAGCTCCTGCTGGATGGTGTACGAGTAGCGGATGCCGAGCCGGGCCTGGATGCCGTGCGCGTACTCGTGGCCGAGCAGGTAGAACACGAACGCGTCGCCGACCTGGCGGAACGCGCCCACCGACCAGTTCACGTCGTAGGCGATGAAGTCCCCGGCCGAGCAGTAGACGGCATTGTTGCGCGGCAGCGGCTGCCCGCCGCAGGACACCTCGCCGGCCCGCTGGTAGGGGATGACGCGGCGGATCGGACGGAACCGCTCCCCCGAGGCCCGGAACTGCGCGGCCCAGTACCGCTCGGCGATGGTCTTCGCGTCCGCGACGTCCTGCTGGAACTCCTCGACGCTGGTGGTGCCGTCGGCCCGGGTCTGCGCGGCGCCCGGGGAGGTCGGGGTGTCGGGCCGCTGCGGGGCGGGCTGTTGTCCCTCGGGTTCGGACACCCCACCGACCACGCACCCGGCCGCGGCGACGAGGGCCACCACGAGGCCGGCCAGCGAGCTTCGCGGTCGGCGTCTGACGCGCGTCGTCACAGTGCCCTCCCCGGCGTCGGCGTTGCGGCGTCCAGTACCCCGGCGGTGGCCTCGTCATTCCTGGGCACGGTCGCCCCCGGCGAAGGGGGCCACGACGGTTCACCGATCGGGACGCGGCGGGCGGGCGCGCGGCCCCACCGGCGGACCGGGTCGTCGCGGGTGCCCGGTCGACGGCAAGGTGCGGGGCGAGCCAGCCGTGGGCGGTCAGGGGCTGGCGGCGAGGAAGACGAAGGCGGCGAGCAGCACCAGGTGCACGCCGCCCTGGAGCACGGTGGCCCGCCCCGGCACCACGGTCAGCACGCTGGTGACGACGGTGAGGGCGAGCAGGGTCACCTGGGTGCCGCCCAGGCCGAGCAGCAGCGGGCCCTCCAACCAGATCGAGGCGAGCGCTATCGCCGGGATGGTCAGCCCGATGCTGGCCATGGCCGAGCCCAGGGCCAGGTTCAGGCTGATCTGCACGCGGTCGCGGCGGGCGGCCCGGGCGGCGGCGATCGTCTCGGGCAGCAGCACCAGCAGCGCGATGACCACGCCGACGAACGACGGGGGCAGGTTCGCCCCGGCGACGGCGGACTCGATCGCCGGCGACACCGACTTGGCGTCGCCCACCACGGCGACCAGGGCCACCAGCAGCAGGCCGAGGCTGAGCAGGGCGGCCCGGTCCGACGGCGGTTCGGCGTGTCCCTCCGTGCCGAGCACCCGCCCCTGGCTGTTGACGGGCAGGAAGTAGTCGCGGTGGCGGCCGGTCTGCACCATGACGAACAGGCCGTAGAGGGCGAGCGAGACCACGGCGGCGAAGGCGAGCTGCGCCGGGGTGAACTGCGGGCCCGGCCGGCTGATGGTGAAGGTCGGCACCACGAGGCTCAGCACGGCGAGGGTGGTCACGGTGGCCAGCGCCCCGCCGGTGCCCGCGGAGTTGAAGACCGCCACCCGGCGGCGCAGCGCCCCGATCAGCAGCGACAGCCCCAGGATCCCGTTGCAGGTGATCATGACGGCGGCGAAGACGGTGTCGCGGGCGAGGGACTGCGTCTTCTCGCCGCCGCTGATCATGAGCGTGACGATCAGGGCGACCTCGATGATGGTGACGGCCACGGCGAGCACGAGCGAGCCGTACGGCTCCCCCACCCGGTGGGCCACCACCTCGGCGTGGTGCACGGCGGCCAGCACCGCGCCGGCCAGCAACACGGCCACCACGACCACGACGGGGCCGGACAGGTCGCGCCCCCAGGTCAGGACCAACACCAGGATCGCCAGCAGCGGCGTGACGACGGTCCAGTCGGTCAGACGTGTGCGGAACGGCGCGGCCATGCCCCAACCTTCTCAGAGGAGACGATCATCTGACCCCCGACCGGCGGGAAGGGGGGGCGGGCCCGACCGGTGACCTGGAGGGACGGGTCGCGGATGACTCCGCAGGTGCGCGAGGAAACCTCTGCGGGGAGGCATGGCGCCGCAGTCGGCGGCCCCGGGCCGGGCTCACCGTGGCCGCGCTCGTGCGCTTCGGTCGACAACCGCACCCGAGGGCTGCTGCGACAGTGGTCCCCGCAGGACCGGAACGCCGTCGACCGGGCCCTCCTCGCCGCGAACGTCACCGCACCCGCCGACCGGCGGCTGGAAGCCCTGTCGGGCGGACAACGGCAGCGCGCCCGGATCAGGCGGCTGGTGCGGACCGACGATCGCGGGCAGGGTCGCTCCATGATGGACAGAGCCCCTGTGATCCCATGTGTCCATGATCAATCCCACACCTCTCATGCGTCTGGTGGCCGGCGTCTGGGGATTCAAGACCCTCGCCGTCGGCGTCGAACTCGGGCTCTTCACCCGCCTCGCGAACGGGCGGACCCTCACCGTCGATGAGGCCGCCGCCGAGTTCGGGCTGGCCGAACGCCCGGCAGACCTGCTGTTGGCCGCGACCGCGTCACTGGGCCTGTTGGAGAAGGTCGGCGACGGCTACCGCAACTCCGAACTCGCCGAACAGTTCCTGGTCGAAGGCCGGCCCTACTACTTCGGTGCGCAGATCCGCTACTCCGACCTGCGGACCTACCTGCCCTGGCACCGCGTAGGCGAAGCCCTGCGCACCGACCGCCCCCTCACCTGGGACCCGCACACCCAGCAGTCGATGTTCGACACCACCGACCCGGAGATGCTGGCGCAGTTCTGGGACGCCATGTACTCCACCTCCAGCTTCACCGCCCGAGCGCTGGCCGACGCGTACGACTTCGGCGCGCACGCCCGGCTGCTCGACGTCGGCGGTGGGGCCGGGGCGTTCCCGATCGAGTTCTGCCGCCGGCTGCCCGATCTGCGGGCGACCATCCTCGACCTGCCGCACGTGTGCGTCCGCGCCGAGGAGCGAATCGCGGCGGAAGGCATGAGCGGGCGTATCGGCACGGTCGGCGGCGACTTCCTGGCCGACCCGGCGCTGCCGGACGGGCACGACGTCATTCTGCTGAGCATGATCCTGCATGACTGGGACGAGGCGACGAATCGAGCGCTGCTGGCCAAGTGTCACGCGGCGCTGCCGCCGGGTGGGGCGATCGTCATCTGCGAGCTGCTACTCAACGACGAGCGCACCGGTCCGCCCGAGGCGGCTCTGATGGGCATGAACATGCTGGTGGAGACCGAGGGCGGCAAGAACTACTCCGGCGCCGAGTACACGGCCTGGCTCACCGATGCCGGCTTCGTCGACGTCCGCGTCGTGCCGTTCGACGCCCCGGGCGCCAACGGGGCGGTGGTCGCCCGCCGGGCCTGACCGCACGCACGTCCGCTCGCGCCGGCGCCGACGGCCCGGCCTCGCCGCCCGGTTCCGCAGCCGCGCCCCCGGCGACCCGCGTTCTGGTCGGCGGCGGCGCGAGCCGGCCGGCCCGTCGTCGTCGCCGGCGCCACGGCCGACCCCACGGTCGGCGGGCGTCGGCTGGACGAGGGACGTCAGTTGGTGCCCGGCAGCCAGGGCGCGAGCACGGCGGGCTCGGCGACCGCCTGCCGCACCCGCTCACGCTCCGGTGCGGTCAACGGCAGTATCGTGAGCCGAGCGCCCCAGTCGGGCACCAGCTCCGGCTTCTCGAGCGCGATCGACAGCTCGATCAACCCGGCCAGGGCCAACGCCTGTTCGACGGCCGGCGCGGCGTCGCCGTGCCGACGCAGCCCCGAGTTGAGCGCCCGGAAGGCGGCCAGGTCGTCGTTCTTGAACTCGCGCAGGATCCGCGCGTTGTCGAGGACCCGGGTCAGCCCCCGCAACCGCTTCGAACCGCCGTACTCCAGCTCCGCAGGCTCGTCGCGTTGGATGAAGACGATGCTGTTCCCCGACGGATCGACGATGCTGAACCGCGACGCACCGGCACGGTAGCGGGTCATCCGGGGGCGCCCCCTGGCGAGCACCCTGCCGTGGGTGCGGCGCATCGCCTCGCTGAACGCCGCGTGGTAGGGCGCGACCGCGTCGACCATCACCAGGCAACCTCCGGTGTTCTCGGCCGACGGGTCCACGCCGCTCGGCGCCCCGCCGTAGTGCAGCTCGAACCCGCTCCACCGGAACGCCAGGTAGACGTACGGCTTCGTCTGCTCGTAGGTGACCTCGAACCCGAGCGCACGCCAGAACGCCAGGGTCTCCTCCGCCGACACACAGTGCAGCAGCGGCACCGTGGTCTCGTTCGGCTGGACGTGGTCCTCGGTCATCGTCGGCACCCACTCCCCCGTCCGGGTCGACAGCCCGCCATTGTGCCAACGTGCGAGGCGCCCCGCACGCCCCCGGGCCGGGCGGGTACGGGCGTGACCGTCCCCGCCCGGTGGGCCGACGTCCACGGGTCGAGGTGGGGTTCAGTGCGCCGACTGGGCGCCGAGCTCGACGAGGAGCACGCCGGCGGCGATGAGCCCGATGCCGAGCATCATGACCTTGGTGAGCGGGTCGTTGAAGGCGAGCCGCGCGATGATCGCGGTCAGTGCGATGCCGGCCGCGGCCCAGACGCCGTAGGCGACGCCGACGGCCATGCCGGCGCGGAGGGCCAGGCTGAGGAAGACGAAGCACGTCACGTAGCCGCCGACGACGACGGGCGCCCATGCCTTCTGGCGGAGACCCTCGGAGGCGCGCAGCGCCATGGTGGCGGTGACCTCGAAGGCGATCGCGGCGGCGAGGAAGAGCCAGCTCATCGTGCCCCCTCGGGCTCGTGGTGGACGTCGTGCGGCGCGGTGTGTCCCGGTTCCGCCTGGTGGGAGCCGAGTTCGACGAGCAGGACACCGGCGACGACGACGGCGAAGCCGAGCCCCATCACCCAGGTCAGCGCGTCGCCGAACAGCAGCGCGGCCAGCAGCGCGGTGAGGGTGACCCCGCTGGCGGCCCAGATGCCGTACGCGACGCCGATCGGCATGCCCTCGCGCAGGACCAGCGAGATGAGCACGAAGGAGAGGGTGTAGCCGACGACGACCAGCGCGATCCACCCGGCGTGGTCGTTGGCCGCGCGCAGGGCGAGGGTCCCGCTCACTTCCAGGCCGATGGCTCCGGCGAGGTACAGCCACTGCTTCACGAGTCGTCACCTTCCGCGGTCAGGTCCTCGATGAGCGCGACGAGGGCGTCGCGGTCCTGCGGTTCGGGTGGGAACAGGCCGGTGGCGAACGCGCTCCAGAGGCCGTCGGCGGCCAGCCGGGCCAGGGTGAGCCGGGCGCGCGCGGCCGGTGGCAGGTCCGGTGGCAGGTCGAACCACTTGGCGAGCCGCCCGATCCAGGGCCCCGACAGCGCCGGCCGGTAGGCGGCTTCCGCGGCGACCGCGTACTCCGCGCGGCTGGCGTCGCCGACGTACGCGACGCGCGCGTACGCCCGGATCCGCGCGGCGGGGGTCGCCCGGTCGAACGGCACCGCGAGCGTGGCGAGCATCGCGTCCTCGACCCGGCCGGCGGCGTGGTCGACGATCGCCAGCAGGAGGGCGTCGCGGGTCGGGAAGTGGTACATGAGTCCCGGCTTGGTCATCCCCGCCTGCCGGGCGACGGCGTCGAGGGTGATGTTCGCGCCCTCCTCGGCGGAGACCAGGGTCATGGCCGCCTCGAGGATGGCGGTTCGCTGGCTCGGTCGCACTCGGTTACTTTACCGTCCGGACGGTAAAGTAACCGAGTGTTCGTTAGCACGATCACGAGCGGGAAGCCCGGCGGACGAGGACCCGACCGCGCTGAGCACCCTGGCGGATTCGCACCACCGGAACGGCGGTGAAGCGCAGACCGGCCCGAACAGGCGTACGCTGGGCCCATCCCGGAAACGACGACATCCCACTCCTGAGGTGCCCGCCACGCCGGCTCACGCCGAAGGCATGCGACGTCCGCACCCGATCCGCGGTGGCACGACCGACCGCCCGGGACACAGTTCTCATCTTCCGACGGCCCCCGGTGCCGTCGACCCGCGCCACGGCACGGCGCCCGGGTCGGCACCACGGTGACCGCACCGCCCGCACCCGTAGCCGACCCGCGGCGACGAGGACCCGCAGCGCCGCCCCTGATCGGGGCGGGCGAACCGGCCGGACGGGTCGACGAACCGGGTGCCCCGCCGCCGCAGGACGCGACCTGACGCACGACCCCACCGCTACGCGGTCACGGCGACGAGGAGCCGACATGACGCCATCGCCCCACACTCTCGCTCCCCCGTCGACACCGCGTTTGCGGATCGAACCGACCGGTCCACGCGGGGCCGGATCGTCCGCGCCGACAGCGCCCCCGCCGAGGCAGCGGCGCGCCGGAAACCGTCCGACCATCACCACCAAGGAGCAGACCATGACGATCTCCCGGAACACGATCGTGGCCGCGCTGCGTCGACGCGGCCAGCACACCAGGGCCGACTGGGTCGAACGGGAACTGCCCGCGCAGGTCGACACCAGCCGGCACGCCGGACTGCTCGCGACCCTGCGTCTGGACCTCACCGAACTGGGCGAGTCGACGGCGCGGTGAGAGTCGCGGGCGGGCAGCATGACCCCGACCGTGTCGAATGCGCCGAATCGCCCCTCGTCGCCGCCGTGGTGTCTCCACGATGTGAACAAGGTCGGACTCAGAACTGAGAGGGGTAGTGCGCGATGAGGCGTCGACGCAGCAGGAGGGTGCCGCTGCTACAGGCGGCAGCGATGTCGCTGGCAGCGATGGTGGCGGCGGCGGCCGTCGTACGGGCCCGCCGCCGGCGCGCCGTCAACGACGCGGCGGCCGGTGATCTTTCGGCCCTGCGGGACAGCGCGTTCGCCGACGCGGGCACCGGCGGACTACCGGTTCCCGGCGGCACGGTCGCCCGGGACAAGCAGACGGCGCCACCGGCGGCCGCGGCGCGGTGAGGACGGGGAGCGCCGCCCCGCGCCCGGGCCGGCACGGCGCCGGCCCGGCGTGATCGGGCGGCGCCCGCCCGACGCCTCGGATGCGTGCGCCCTGGCGCGACACGCCGCGCCCGGCCGCGCGGGTGAGGGAGGACGAGTGCCCCGCCCCGCGGCGACGGGGCACGGAAGCAGGTCACCGCCGGCCCCGACGCGAGCCCGCTGCTGACCTCACTCGCCTTGAAGGACCGCCTGTCCGACGACGACAGGCCGAGAACGCCACGTGCACGGAGTAGCGACCATGAGCGATGCGATCCTCGACGCCCGACGTCACGGTGGCAGTCAGTACGCGGAACTGTCGCGCCTGATCCGGCGGGCGGGACTCCTCGATCCGCGGCGCGGCTACTACGCGCTGCGCATCGGTGCCCTCGGCGGGTGCTACGTCGGCACCTGGGCGCTGTTCGGTTGGCTCGGCGAGTCATGGTGGCAGCTGGGCGTCGCGGCCGTCCTCGCCGTGGTCTTCGCGCAGGCGGGGTTCATCGGTCACGACGCCGGCCACCGCCAGGTCTTCCGCACCCGTCGCGCCAACGACCTGGTCGGTCTGGTCCACGGCAACCTGCTGATCGGCCTCAGTTACGGCTGGTGGGTCGGCAAGCACAACCGCCATCACGCGCACCCGAACACCGAGGGCCACGACCCGGACATCGTCGTGCGGCCGTTGTCGTTCACCCGCGGGCAGGCGCGGGAGCAGCGCGGGCCCGGCGCGCTGGTGGTCCGTCACCAGGCGTACCTGTTCTTCCCGCTGCTGCTGCTGGAGGGCCTGCACCTGCACGCCAACAGCGTCAAGGCCCTCGTCGGCCCGAGCCGGATCAGGCGGCGCCCCGTGGAGGCCGCGCTGCTGGCCGTGCACACCGTCGGATACCTCGGGGCCGTGATCCTCGTCTTGAGCCCGGCACAGGCCGTCGCGTTCGTCCTCGTCAACCAGGGCCTGCTCGGCCTCTACCTCGGCAGCGCCTTCGCCCCCAACCACAAGGGCATGCCGATCCTCGCGGCCGACGACCGGCTCGACTACCTGCGGCGCCAGGTGCTCACCTCCCGCAACGTGCGCGGCAACTGGTTCATCGACGCCCTGCTCGGCGGCCTGAACTATCAGATCGAGCACCACCTCTTCCCCAGCATGCCGCGACCCAACCTCCGTCGCGCCCGGCCACTGGTCCGCCAGTTCTGCGCCGACCACGACGTCGCCTACCACGAGACCAGCCTGACGCGTTCGTGGCGTCAGGTGCTGGGGCACCTGCACGCGGTCGGATCGGGCCGACCGGCCGACGACGCCGGCCCGGGCTGAGCCGCCGACCGCTCGCCGGACACCGGCGACGGCCCCGCCTCGCCGGCGGCCCGGCGACACCGATCACGCACGCGCGTGTCATCGGTCCACCGCGGGTTCTCCGGGCCCCGTTCCGAGGGTGGGCCCCGGGCCGGTCGGCGGGCGCGGGATGCGCCGGCACCCGTGCGGTGACGTACAGTTCCGGGTCGGACTTGGCGTGGGCCGGGAAGACACGGCACGGAAACGGGACGAGACAGCGACGGCATGACGGCGGACAACATCACGGAAACCGGCCACAACGGCATCGACCGGACCCAGCTGGAGACCTGCCTCAGCGTCTTCGAGGCGTTGGAGGACCTGCCTCCCGATCACCCCGACGTGGTACGGGTGCAGCGGGCCACCGCGCGGCTCTACAAGGTGATCAAGCAGCGCCGCCGCGAGGAGCGGCGGGACGCCATCGCGGCGGCCGACCGCGCGGTGACGGCCGCCACCGCCACCGGCGCGCCGGGCCGGATCGACGACGAGACCCAGGGGATCCCGCTCGCCTCCCCCACCGAGGGCACGACGGCCGGCTTCCTGCACAACCCGCGCGGCTGCTACATCTGCAAGCAGCGCTACCGCGAGGTGGACGCCTTCTACCACCAGCTCTGCCCGCCCTGCGCCGCGCTGAACCGGGAGCGCCGCGACGCCCGCACCGACCTGACCGGCCGCCGTGCGCTGCTCACCGGCGGCCGGGCGAAGATCGGCATGTACATCGCGCTGCGGCTGCTGCGCGACGGCGCGCACACCACGGTGACCACGCGGTTCCCGCACGACGCGGTACGCCGGTTCGCGGCGATGCCCGACAGCGGAGACTGGCTGCACCGACTGCGGATCGTCGGGATCGACCTGCGCGACCCCGCCCAGGTGATCGCGCTCACCGACTCGGTCAGCGAGCAGGGCCCCCTCGACATCCTGATCAACAACGCGGCGCAAACCGTACGGCGCAGCCCGGGGGCGTACGCGCAGCTCGTCGCCGCGGAGGCGGCGGCCCTGCCGGAGGGCCCTCTGCCGGAGGTCGTCACGTTCGCCAAGCCGGCCGGTCGGGGCGACCCGGCAGGCGGCCTGACCGCCTCGCCGCAGTCGACCCCGCTCACCCCGCACGCGCTCACCGCGCTCGCGCTGACCAGCGGCTCCGCCTCGCCGGAACGGATCGCGGCGGCCACCGCCATCGACGCCGGCGGCCTGGTGCCGGACCTCGACCCGGTCAACAGCTGGGTGCAGCGGGTGCACGAGGTCGACCCGGTGGAGCTGCTGGAAGTGCAGCTGTGCAACGTGACCGCCCCGTTCGTGCTGGTCAGCCGGTTGCGGCCGGCGATGGCCGCGGCGACGGCCCGCCGCAAGTACGTGGTGAACGTCTCGGCGATGGAGGGCCAGTTCGGGCGCGGCTACAAGGGGCCGGGGCACCCGCACACCAACATGGCCAAGGCCGCGCTGAACATGCTGACCCGCACGAGCGCCCAGGAGATGTTGACCGACGGCATCCTGATGACCAGCGTCGACACCGGCTGGATCACCGACGAGCGGCCCCATCCGACGAAGATGCGGCTGGCGGACGCCGGCTTCCACGCCCCGCTGGATCTGGTCGACGGCGCGGCCCGGGTCTACGACCCGATCGTCCGCGGCGAGCAGGGCGAGGACCTGTACGGCTGCTTCCTCAAGGACTACGCGCCCTGCGCCTGGTAACCGACGCGTCACCAATCTGACGCTATTGCCAACCTTCGATGGGTGTGTAAAAGTTCTTCACTGACTTCAACCTCGTGCAAGGAAACCTTCGAGGGAGACCGGGATGAGAAGGACCACCACCTGGCTGCTGGGCCTCGCCACCGCGGCGGGGCTCACCGTCACGCTCGGCTCGGCGGCCGTGGCCGAGTCGACGCCGGCCCCGCAGCCGCAGCCGCAGTCCGTGGCGGTGTCCGCCGTCGGTCCGCAGCCCGGCACCTTCGTCGGTAAGGGCTTCGACACCTGCACCGCCCCGTCGCAGTCGGCGATGAACGCATGGCGGGCCAGCTCGCCGTACCGCGCGGTGGGCATCTACATCAGCGGCGCGAGTCGGACCTGCGCGCAGCCCAACCTGACGGCGACCTGGGTCACCAACCAGGTCGCCAACGGCTGGCGGCTCATCCCCATCGAACTCGGCTACCAGGCGCCCTGCGGCAGCCGCGCGCCGAAGATGTCCGCCGACCCCGCCACCGCGCGCTCGCAGGGCCGCACCGCCGCCGACAGCGCCGCCAGCGCCGCGCAGGCGCTGGGCATCGGCGCCGGCAGCACCATCTACAACGACATCGAGCACTACCCGACGACCGCGTCGTGCCGCGCCGCGGTGCTGTCGTTCCTGTCCGGGTGGGTCGAGCGGTTGCACACCAAGGGCTACCTGGCCGGCATGTACTCCAGCGGATCCTCGGGCATCCGGGACGTCTGCCTGGAGTACCACAACCCGAGCTACACCAGGCTGGACCAGATCTGGATCGCCTGGTGGAACGGGGTGGCCGACACCGACGCCGGCGCCTACTGCTCCGACGCGTACTACGCGAACCACCAGCGGCTGCACCAGTACGCCGGGGACGTGACGGAGACCTGGGGCGGCGTGACGATGAAGATCGACCGCAACTACCTGGACGTGAGCACGTCCCAGCAGCCGCCACCGCAGCAGTGGAGCACCACGATCGACAACACCACCTCCGGCCGGTTCACGGCGAGCACCAACTGGAGCACGTCGTCGTACTCCGGCAGCCGGTACGGCACGGACTACCGGTACGCGAACCCGACCTCGGCCAGCGACGTCGCCTGGTACCGGGCGAACATCCCGGCGACGGGGAGCTACGAGATCTCGGTCTGGTACCCCGCCGACCCCGGATACAACAGCCAGACGCCGTACCTCGTCGCCACGGCCTCGGGCAACCAGTCGGTGACTGTCGACCAGCGCGTCAACGGCGGCCGGTGGGTGTCGATAGGCGTGTTCACGCTCGCGGCCGGCGACGCCAACAAGGTCGGGGTGAGCCGCTGGACCAGCGGCAGCGGCTACGTGGTCGCCGACGCGGTACGGATCACCCGCGCCTGAGCGGAGGGCGACCCGGGTCGACGCCGTCGACCCGGGTCGCCCTCCGCCCCGCCCGGCCTCACCGCGCGAGAACTCCGCCTGGAGCACGCGTTCCTGTGGCGGACGGCTCCCCACCGGCGGCGGCAGCCCGTCGTAGGTGTCGGCGGCACGACCGGTCCGGCGGACCGTGGACCCCCGCGATGACCGCCGGTCGCTGGACGTTACTGATCGCGATGGTGCTGATCGCCCCGCTGCTGCGATGAAGCGGGGTGGCCGGTGCCGCATACGCCGCGAACGGGGCCCTGCCGCCCGGCGACCCGACCCTGCCGTACGCCGTCTCCAACTACCGCAGCGGCGGGCTGAGCACGACCGGCGTCTTCGCACTCCTCAACCTGCTGGCGTGGCCCCCGACCAGGCCCCGGGCGCCCGGTAGCGCCTCAACGCGGCGGCCGCCGCCCCGCTCGCCGTACCGGCCTGGGCGAGCAACCGTTCGGCCGGCTGATCCCCGTCCCCCGTGTGGGACGCCCGGGAGAAATCGATTCCCCGCCATATAGGATCTCAGGCGGACACTCTCGGACGGCGGGTCGCGACGCACGGTGGCGCTCGCACGTGCGGCCGCCTCCGGGGCCGGCGCGGGACCGAGCGTACGACACCGACAGGGGCGGCCGCATGACGACCATCTATGACGTGGCGCGGGTGGCCGAGGTCTCGGCGTCGACGGTGTCCCGGGTGCTCAACGGGCACTCGTCGGTGGATCCGGACCTGGCCGCGCGGGTCCGCCAGGTGATGCTCGACCTGGACTACCGGCCCAACGCGGTGGCCCGCAGCCTGCGCCGGCAACGCACCAGCCTCTGGGCGGTGATCATCTCCGACATCGGCAACCCGTTCTTCACCTCGCTGGTGCGCGGCATCGAGGACGTGGCGCAGGAGGCGGGCTTCTCCGTGGTCCTCTGCAACGGCGACGAGGATCCCGAGAAGGAGACCCGGTACGTGACGGCGGCCCTGGCCGAGCGGATGGCCGGCGTGATCATCTCGCCGTCGGGGCGACCGGCCCTGATCAACCGGCTCACCGAGGCCGGGATGCCGGTCGTGGCCATCGACCGGCAGCCCCACGGGGTGGCCGTGGACACCGTGCTGGTGGACAACGTCCACGGCGCCGAGACGGCCACCGCCCACCTGATCGACAGCGGCTACCGCCGGATCGCCTGCGTCACGGGACCGCGTCGGATCTCCACCGCCGTGCAGCGGCTACGCGGATACCAGCAGGCCCTGCGCGCGGCCGGCCGGAGCGTGCCGGAGGACCTGATCCGGTACGCCGACTTCCGGGAGGACGGCGGCTACCGGGCCATGGCGTCCCTGCTGAACGCGGCCGAGCCGCCGGACGCGGTCTTCGTCACCAACAACCTGATGACGGTGGGCGCGGTGGAGTGCCTGGTCGACAGGGGTGTCGTCGTGCCCACCCGGTGCGGCGTGGTCGGTTTCGACGACATCCCCTGGGCCCACCTGGTGCGGCCCTCGCTGAGCACCGTCGCGCAGCCCACCTACGACCTGGGGCGGGCCGCGGCGTCGCTGCTCACCGAGCGGATCGCCAACCCCGCGAAGGCGTCCTCGACCGTCACCCTGCGCACGACCCTGCGGGTCCGCGAGAGCTCGGTGCGGTCCCTGCCCCGGTCGAACGGGCAGCCCGTGGACGGCGCGGGTGGGTCCGCCCGGGCCCGGTGAGCCGGGCAGACCCGCCCGGGATCACAGCGCCACGTCGCCGCACAGGTGCACCCGCACCCCCATCGCGTCGAGCATCGCGGCCTTGACCCGCAGGGCGCGGTCGGCGGCATCGGCGTCGTCGGCGTAGACCACGTTGACGTGGTTGGCCTTGTGCCGGGCCATCAGCTGGTCGCGGCCCACGCCGTGCAGCACGGCGTGCATGATCGGCCACTGCGGGGTGGTGGCCCGGAGTCGACGCCGCGTCTCGGCGGCCGGTAGCTCCACCACGGTGCCCCGGCCCAGGTCGGCGTGCAGCACCCCGTCCATGATGAAGATCCGCGACCAGACGATCTCGCCCGGCCGGGAGACACCGCTCAGGGTGCCCCCGCCCAGCGGGAAGTACATCGGCGGCTGCCGCATGCTGTACGACCGGTCGTAGCCGCCGTTGTGGGACGCGGGGACCGAGCCGGAGATCTCGAACACCCAGACGAAGTCCGTTCCGTACGACTCGCCCCAGCGGATGTCGTGCAGGGTGGTGGCCGGGTCCATCCCCATCGCGGTCCAGATCCGGTTGGTGACCAGCGAGTCCACCGCGACGCCCTCGTCGACCTCGTTGAAGTGCGGCAGGGCCCGCCCCGCGTACAGCTCGCGCGAGCCGTCCCGGCTGGTCACCGGCGGCCGGGTCACGTCGTTCAGCAGCCCCTCGGCCAGGTCGCTCGCCGGGACGGTGTCCTTGAGCCCCTGCTGGTACTGGATGCCGACGGCGTCCAGGCCGAAGTCGTCGGCGATGCGCAGCGCGGCGACGTACATCTTGAACTGGCTGAGCAGTTGGGCGTCGGTCAGTTCGGTGGCCTCGTCCGTGCCGGTGTGGAAGATCATCCCGGCGGCGTCGAGCCAGGCCCGCACCGCCTTCGCCTCCTCGTCGGGCACCCGCGACATCTCCGCGACCAGCGCGCTCTGCGACAGCCGCTCCTTGTAGATGCCGAGCGGGTTGAGCAGTTCGTCGTCGATGATCGCGTTGTACATGCCCATGCAGCCCTCGTCGAAGACGCCGATGACGGCCGGCCGGCGCCGCAGCTGGCGGGCCAGCGCCACGCCGAGTTCGACCTCGGGATCGGACGGCAACGGCGGCAGGTCCCGCACGTGACTCTCGTCGTGGACCACCTCGCCGGTCTCCAGCCAGGCCTTCAGTCCGTCGCGCGCCCACTCGTCGGTGAAGTCCTCACTCCACAGCGCCGAGTACCGCACGCCCGCCTTGGTGAGGCTGCCGGCGAGGTTCAGCAGGCCGACCAGGCCGGGAAACTCCCCGCTCCAGTTCGCCACGAGCAGGATCGGGCCGCGGTGGGCGCGCAGCCCGGCCAGCACGTGGTGGCTGTACTGCCACACCGCCTCCACGACGACGAGCGGGGCGTCGAGGGGGATCCGCTGGAAGATCTCGATGCCGGCGCGCTGGCTGTCGATGAAGCCGTGGCCCGCGTCGGCGTCGACCGGATGGGCCCGCCGCGTCTGCCAGCCCAGGGCCGTGACCGCGTCGGCGAGGTCCGCCTCCAGGCGCTGCTGGGTCGGCCAACCGGTGACGTTCGCGGCCGGGCGAAGGTCGCCGCTGGCGACCGTGTAGACCGTCCGGGGGGCGGCGGCCGGCGGATCGACCAGCACCGGCATGGTGTAGTTGCTCACGGGTTGACTTCCTCCACTGGCTCGTCGGTACCTGGCTGGGGCGGGGTCGCGAGGCGCGTCTGCCGGGCGGCCAACGCGTGGGCGACGGATTTCGAGCCGGCGTACAGCTGCCGGTACAGCCCGTACAGCTCCGCGTAGTCGGCGGCGAGGGCCGGACGCGGCTCGCGGACCTCCCGGATCGGGTTCCACCGGTGGATGTCGACCCGCCGCACCGCACCGGCGGCGAGGAACGCCGCGCCGTAGCTCGCGCCGATGGTGACCGACGGGATGTGCTGTGCCCGGCCGGTGACGTCCGAGACGATCTGCGTCCAGAGGCTGCCCCGGGTGCCGCCGCCCACCGCCACGACGCGTCGGATGTCGCCGCCGGCCGCCTCGATCGTCTCGATGTTGTGCCGCACCGCCAGCCCGGTCGCCTCCAGCGCCGCGCGGTAGATGTCGCCGCGCCCGTGCGAGAGCGTCAGGCCGGCGATCACGCCCCGGGCGTCGGGATCGAGGATGGGGGTCCGCTCGCCGGCGAAGAACGGCAGCATGAGCAGCCCCCGCGCGCCGGGCCCGGACCGCTCGGCCAGGCGCAGCAGCTCGGGGTAGTCGGCGGCGTCGAACAGCTCCCGCAGCCATCCCGTGATCGCCCCGGAGGTCGCCATGCCGCCGGCCAGGTTGCGGGTGCCCGGCAGCGCGCCGACCGTGCCCCACAGCGACGGGCTGGTCAGCCGGTGCGGCACCGTGTGCACGAGGAACATCGTGGTGCCGTACATGAGCATCAGGTCGCCGACGCCCTGGGCGCCCACGCTGACCGCCTCCGACCAGGCGTCGATCGTCCCGGTCACGACCGGGGTGCCGGGCGCCAGCCCGGTCACCGCGGCGGCCCCGGCGGTGACGGTCCCGGCCACGTCGCCGGGCCACCGCAGCTCGGGCAGCTCCAGCCCCGGGGCGACCTCGTCGGCCCAGGGTCGGTACCAGTCCTGCGCCGCGCTGTCGTGCAGCGGCGTGCACTGGCTGGCCGAGTGGTGGTCGAGCAGGTACCGGCCGGTCAGCCGGAAGACCAGCCAGGAGCTCGGCATGAACAGCCGCCGGGCCCGGGATAACAGCTCCGGCTCGGCGTCGGCGACCCAGGCCACCTTCGCCCCCGCCGCCTGGGTCGACAGCGTCGAGCCGCACCGGCGCAGGATCTCGTCCGCGCCGAAGCGCTCGGTGAGCCGGGCGATCTGCGGCGTGGAGCGGGTGTCGACGCCGTAGAGGATGGCCGGCCGCAGGGGCGCGCCGGCGGCGTCGGTGAGCAGCACGCACGGCCCCATCCCGCTGACCCCGACCGACACCACGTGGGCGTCGCCGGGGGCGAGCAGCTCACGGGTGAGGGCGACGAACTCGTCCCACCAGATGCGGCCGTCCATCTCCACCCAGCCGGGTCGCGGCCGGTCCACCCGGTGTTCCCGCACCGCGGAGCGCAGCACGCGCCCGGACAGGTCGGCCAGGACACCCTTGCTGCTGGACGTGCCGATGTCGACCCCGAGCACCGCGGCCACCGTCATGCCAGGTCTCCCCCGATCTTCCAGGTCCGGGTCATCGCCCGCCGGCCGTGCCGACTCGGCGGTCAGGCGACGCCACCGAGCTTCGCGTACGTCTCGGCGGCGTTCTCCCTGGTGATGCGCATCGTGTCGAGGGTGGTGGCACGCGGGACGTCCCTGTCGCAGTCGACCAGGATCCGACGGGCGAGGTCGACGGCCTCCCGGCCGCCCGTGGCGTACTGGAAGGTCGCCGCGAGCCGGCCCTGCTCGACGGCCTTGATGCCGCCCGACGGCACCGGCAGCGCGTCGATCCCGGTGAACTTCACCTTCGTGTGCAGCCCGGCCGCCTTCGCGGCCAGGTACGCGCCCTCGGCCATCGGGTCGTTGTGGGCGTAGACGGCGGCGGCGTCCGGGTGCGCCTTGAGCAGCGCGTCGGCCACCGACTGGCCCTTCTCCCGCAGCCAGTCCCCGGGCTGGGAGGCGACGACCTCGATCTTCGGGTTGCCCGCGATGCCCTCCCGGAAGCCCTGGGCGCGTTCGGCCGCCGGCGTGGAGCCGGGCAGCCCGGCGATCTCGATGACCTTGCCGCCGGCGGGCAGCAGCGTCCTGGCGTAGAACTCGCCGGCGGCCCTGCCGATGGCGACGTTGTCCCCGCCGATGAAGGCCGTGTACGCCTCGCCCTCCACCTTGCGGTCGAGCACGATCACCGGGACGCCCCGGTCGTACGCCTTGCGCACCACCGCGGTCAGCGGCTTCGCCTCGTTCGGCGAGATGATCAGCAGGTCGATCTTCTGGGTGAGGAAGTTCTCCACGTCGGCGACCTGCTTGCTGTTGTCCTGCGCCGCGTCGGAGACCACCACGGTGAACCCGGGGACGGACTTCGCCGCCGTCTGCACGTCGTTGTTCATGACCTGCCGGTAGGGCTCGGCGTTGTTGGCCTGCGACATGCCGATCAGGAAGTCCTTGCCGGCGCCGCAGTTCGCGGCCGCGGCGTCGCCGCCGTCGGACGGCTTCTCCACGCTGCACGCGGTGGAGGTGACGAGCGCGCCGGTGCACAGCAGCGCGAGAAGGACGGTACGGGTGCGCATGATGACGCTCCTTGTTCGGTGGCGGTTCAGACGATGCTGCGGCGTAGCTTCTGCAGCCCGGCGGCGGCCACGATCACCAGTCCCTTGATCAGTAGCTGCACGTTGGCGTCGATGTTGTTGAGCGCGAGGATGTTGTTGAGGATGCCGAGCAGCAGCGCCCCGGCGAGCGTGCCGCCCATCGAGCCGGTGCCCCCGGCCAGGCTGGTGCCGCCGATGACCACCGCGGCGATGGCGTCCAGTTCGTAGCCGGCGCCGTCGTTGGGGCTGCCCTGGTTGAGCTGCCCGGCGTGGATGATGCCGGCCACCGCGGCGAGCAGGCCCGCGATCGCGAAGACCGCGACCTTCACCCGCAGCACGGGCACGCCCGAGAGCCGGGCGGCCTTCTCGTTGCCGCCGATGGCGTAGACGTGGCGGGCGAACGCCGTCTTGCGCAGCACGACGATCGCGGCCACGCCGATGCCGATGAACAGCACCGCCGGGACGGGCAGCACCCCGTTGACGGTGCCGTTGAGGATCTCGAACGCCGGAGGTGCCTCCTGCGGGCCGTCGCCGTAGGCGATCGGGATGCCGAGCCCGCCCGACCAGATCCGGGCGAGGCCGCGCGCGACCTGGAGTCCCGCGAGGGTGACGATGAACGACTGGATGCCGAGCCGGGCCGTCGCGTAGCCCTGCAACGCACCGAAGAGGGCGCCGATCAGCAGGACGACGGTGACCGCGGGCAGGATGCCGAGCCCGGAGTCGACCATCAGCGTCGCGGTGCCGACGGCGGACAGGCCGAGGATGGCGCCCACGGAGAGGTCGATGCCGCCGAGCAGGACGACGAACGTCATGCCGATCGCGATGATCCCGATCTCGGACACCGCGCGGACGATGTTGCCGAGGTTCTCCGTGGACAGGAACAGGATCTCGCCGTTGCGGCGGGGCGACACGGCGATGGCCAGCACGAACACCAGCAGCAGCGCGAAGAGGCTCTGCACGGCGAAGAGCCGCTCGACGAGGTCGCCCCGGCCGCCGGGCCGCCGCCACCGGCCGACGCCGGCCGCCGGGCCGCCGCCGGCCGGTGCGAGCGGCGTGCCGGGCCCCTGGTCCGGGGCGCGCAGGTGGGTCATCGGTCGTCCCTTCCGGCGGCCGTGCCGCCCGTGGCCGCGGTCAGGATGTCCTCGCCGGTGCACCCGCCGGCCGGGAGCTCCGCGACGGCCCGCCCGCGCCGCAGGACCACGATCCGGTCGCAGACGCCGGTCAGTTCGGGCAGCTCCGACGAGGCGAGCAGGATGCCCATCCCGTCGTCGGCGAGCCGGCGCAGCAGCCGGTAGATCTCCGCCTTGGCGCCGACGTCGACCCCACGGGTCGGCTCGTCGAGCAGCAGCAGGCGGGGGCGGGTGAGCAGGTGCCGGGCGAAGACGACCTTCTGCTGGTTGCCGCCGGAGAGCGAGCCGACCGGCGCGGCGGCCGACGACGTCTTGATCGCCAGGGCGGCGACCTGCTGGCGTACGGCGTCGCGCTCTCGTCCGCTGCGGACGACCCCGGCGGTGCTGAGCCGGCGCAGGGCGGCCAGCACGATGCTGCGGCCGACGGGGTGCTCCAGCACCAGGGCGGAGCGGCGGCGGTCCTCCGGGACGAAGCCGACGCCGGCGCGCAGCGCGGACCGGGGGCCCCGTGGGGCGTACGGGCGGCCGGCCAGCCGGACCACGCCGCTGCGGCGACCGGGCGGGCCCGCGCCGTACAGGGTCTCCAGCAGTTCGGTGCGACCCGCCCCCATCAGGCCGGCCAGGCCGACGATCTCCCCGGCGCGGACGGTGAGGCTGACGCCGGCGGGTTCGCAGCGTCCGGGCCGGCTGCCTCGGGGCCGCACGGCGAGGTCGTCGACCTCCAGCACGGCGGGCCCGGCGGGGTTCGCCGCGCCGGCGCCGCCGGATCCCGCGCCGAACAGCGCCTCGGCCGGGCGGCCGACCATCAGCGTGATGATCTTTTGCCGGTCGGCGCGGTCCGGGCGCAGCGTGCCGGCCACCTCGCCGTTGCGCAGGACGGTGGCCCGGTCGGCGATGTGCTCGATCTCCTCGAGCCGGTGGGAGATGTAGACGACGGCCACGCCGCGCCCGCGCAGCGCGCGGATGGTGGACATCAGCCGCCGCACCTCGGCGTCGGCGAGCGCGGCGGTCGGCTCGTCCATGATGAGCACGCGGGCGTCGAGGGAGAGTGCCTTGGCGATCTCGACGAGTTGCTGCTCGCCGACGCGCAGCGAACCGACGGGCCGGCGCGGATCGATCTGCGCGCCGAGCGGGCCCAGCCAGTCCCGGGCGGCGCGGGTCATCGCCCGCCGGTCGAGCGTCCGCAGCCGGGTGCGCGGCTCCCGGCTGAGCACGAGGTTCTCGGCCACGGAGAGCGCGGGCACCAGGTCGAGTTCCTGGTGGATGGTGGCGATGCCGGCGGCCTGGGCGGCGGCCGGGCCGGCGAAGCGCGCGGGCGCACCGCCGATCGAGATCTCCCCGTCGTAGTCGGTGACGACGCTGGACAGAATGTTGATCAAGGTCGACTTGCCGGCCCCGTTCTCCCCCAACAGGGCGTGCACCTCGCCGGCGGACAGGGTGAGGTCCACGCCGCGCAGGGCGTGCACGCCGCCGAAGCGCTTGGCGATGCCGGACATGGCGACGATGACCTGGTCGCTCATGCGGGCCTCCGAGGGAGATCGGAAATCGATTTCTGGCGAAACATAGAGGAGCGTCTAATTGCTGTCAAGGCCCCCGGTCCGGGCCGGGCCGCCCGACCCGCACCGGTACGGCCGCTCACGGCACGGCGTTGACGGCCGCGTGGACGGTCTCGGCGAACGCGGTGTCCCGCGCCGTCCCGCTGGCGGCGAACCGCCACGTCCCACCCGGGTACGACCCCGCCGGCCACGCGGTGCCCCCGTTGCGCCACAGCGGCTGCCAGGCCGCCATCGCGTGACCGGCGTCGTACCAGGTGTTGTCCCCGCGCCATGCCGAGGCCCAGCGGTGGGCGGCCACGAGGGACAGACCCGCACCGGAGGTCATCGACCACGTCGGCATCCCCGGCACGTCGCCGGTCGGCCGGGCCGCCACGGCGGGATCACCGACCGCCGGCAGGGCACCGTCGACGTTGAACGCCACCTCCCACACCGGCGCGGTCGTCGGGCCCGTCACCGACCAGATGACGTCGCTCTGCAACGCCGGTCCGGTCCAGCGGGGCGCCACCGTCAGCAGCCAGTCGGCCGTGACGGGCTCGTCGCCCATCCGCATGCCGACCAGGTTGATCCGGGAACCGTCGGCGGAGACGTCCACCCGGGCCGGCGGGCCCGCCCGGTCCGTGACGTCGAAGCGACCGACCGCCAGGTAGGGCCCGGTCCCCCGGTGCGACGAGTCCAGCGCCGGCCGGTGCGCCCCCGCGCCCGCCGGGTCGACCGCCAGGGACGCGATCCGGGTGTGCGGCCAGGTGCGCACGTCGGCGCGCAGGAAGCCGGTGCTCACCTGGTAGCCGCGGGCGACGACCTGACTGGACCAGGTCAGCGGGGCGAGCCACAGCCCGCCCTGGCCCCAGCCGGCGTGGCTGAGGTACCAGTTCCCCCCGTCCACCACGACCTCCGCGGCGTGCGCGTCGAGCACGGTCACCTTCTCCGCCCCGTCGAAGCGCAGGGGGTCGCGGCTGCGGTAGACGGCGGTGCGCCGGTACGCCGCGCCGTAGTCGGTGCCGTCGCAGCAGACGAAGAGGTACCACCAGTCCCCCCGGCGCACCACGAACGGCGACTCCGTCTGCCCGGCCGCCCGGCCGGTGTGCGGCGACGCGTACGCGACGCCCCGCCCGCTCCACGTCCGCAGGTCGGTGCTGGTGCGGTACGCGACCACGTGGTTGCCGCCCTGCGGGTCGGAGGTCGCCGTGTAGTACATGACCCACCGGTCGCCGACCCGGGTCACCATCGGGTCGCGCCCCTCCCAACCGTCGGTGAACAGCGGGTTGGCCGGGCTGCGGGTCCAGGTGAACAGGTCGGTCGAGGTGGCCAGGTGCATCCGGTAGTTCGCGTAGTCGGGGCTGCCGGCGGCGTAGAACATGTGGTAAACGCCCTGGTCGTAAACGACGTGGGGCGCCCAGATCCACTGTTCACCCCTCGCCGGGTCGGCCGTCAGCGCCGGTCGTTGCTTCGTCCACGGCCCGGTGGGCGTGGGCGCCGTGGCGTGGCCGAAACTCTTCTCGTCCTGGGGCGCGCCGGGCTCCGCGTGGGCGATGGCGAAGGCGTGCCACAGCCCGGTCCGCTGGTCGCGCACGATCGTGTGGTCGTTGTAGTACCACGCCGTCGGCTCCCCCACGCCCGGGTCGTAGACCCGGGTCAGCGGCCCCCGCGCCGGCGTCTCAGCCACCGTCTCGTACGGCGTGGTGGTGACCGCCGCCAGCGGGCCGACGCGGCGCAGGGTGACCGTGTCCAGGCCGGCGAGGAAGCCGGTCGAGGACGCGGACCGGCCGGTCACGGTCACCGTCAGCCGGTGGGTGCCGGCGGTGAGCGAGGCCGATCCCAGCGGTACGGCCTCGACGCGCCGCACGGTCGGGGCGTAGCCGTCGAAGAGCTGCCCGACGGCCACGCCGTCGACGGCGAAGCGCAGGGTGCCGTAGTCGGCGGCGCGGGTGAGCACGCCGCCGATGTCGTACTGCCCGGCCGGCACCGGCGGCAGCGACACGGTGACCGAGTCCCCCGCCCGGGCGGCGCGCAGCCACAGCTGGCGGCCGGCCGACCAGGCGACCCCGCAGCAGTTGGCCTGCGCCTCGACCGGGGCGGTGGACGAGGTCACCGCCAGCGACTCCGCCTCGGCCCGTACGACGTCCTCCGCGGCGGCCGGTCCGGTTGGAACGGTCACCAGGGCGGCGCCGAGCAGGAGCACCGCGAGCATCCGGGGCGCGCGCATCACGACACGCTCGGGCGGGGCAGGTCGGTGCCGGGCGCGAACTGGTCGTGCCACCGGACGCCGGCACCGAAGCCGCCGCCGGTCGACAGCGCCACGTACGTGTCCGCTCTGGTCCCCCGGGTGTACGTCACCACGTCCGCCCTTCCGTCTCCGTTGAAGTCACCGATGCCGGGCAGCTCGTCGCCCACCGCGAACCAGTCGTGCCACCTGCCGGCCTGCGCGACGAACCGCGTGCCGTCGGAGAGCGCCACGAACACGTCGCCGGTGGTGCCCCGGGCGAACGTCACGACGTCGTCGCGCCCGTCGCCGTCGACGTCGCCCAGCGCCGGCAGTTGGTCGCCGAGCGCGAGCGAGTCGTGCCACTTCCAGCCGTCCTCGACGAACCGGGTGCCGTCGGAGAGGGAGACGAACACGTCGCCGGTGGTGCCCCGGGTGAACGTCACGACGTCGTCGCGCCCGTCGCCGTCGACGTCGCCCACCGCCGGCAGTTCGTCGCCGAGCGCGAAGTGGTCGTGCCACTTGACGCCGGGGCCGAAGCCGCTGCCGGTCGACAGCGCCACGTACACGTCGCCGGCGCCGCCCCGGGTGAAGGTGATGATGTCCGTGCGCCCGTCGCCGTTGACGTCGCCGACCGCGGGGACCTCCGTGCCGGTGGCGAAGAAGTCGTGCCACTTGGCCCCGGCGGCGTAGGTCGTACCGGTGGAGAGCCCCACGTAGACGTCGGCGCTGTCGCCGCGGGTGAAGGTGATGATGTCGGCCCGCCCGTCGCCGTCGACGTCGCCGGTGAACGGGACCTCCTGGCCGACGGCGAAGAAGTCGTTCCAGGTCCGGGCGTCCGGCACGAACCTGGTGCCGTCCGACACCGACGTGGTCACGTCGGCGGTGCTGCCCCGGGTGAACGCGACGGCGTCGTCGCGGCGGTCACCGTTGGCGTCGCTGGTGTTGCGGGTGCGGGTGGTGGCCGACACCTCGGCCGAGGGCGCGGAGCTGTTGCCGGCGCCGTCGACCGCGACGACCCGGTAGTGGCGGGTCTGTCCGGCCGGCAGCGGACCGTGCCGGAAGGTGGTCGTCCTGGTCGTGCCCACCAGGTTGGCGGGGGTGACCGCGACGCCGGGGTTGCGCGAGGCGTAGACCCGGTAGCTGGCGACTCCCACGTCGTCCGGCGACGACGACCAGGACAGGCCGAGGGCGTGCACCCGACCGCCGGCCAGGCCGAGCCCGGTGACCGCGCCCGGGGCGGTGGCGTCGAGGAACGGGGGGACCATGCTGTCGGCCTCGTACCGGGCCGCCGTCCAGGCCGGGGCGCCGGCCGCCGGGGTGAGGGTGACGGTGACCGTCGACCGTCCGGCGGTCAGCGCGGCCGGGAGGACGAACTCGTCGGCCGACCAGCGCTGCCGGTCGTTGCCCAGCGGTTGGCGCCACACCCCGGCCGGCCTGCCGTCGACCGACACGGCGACCTGCTGGTACGCGCCGGCCTGGTCGCCGTGCCGGCGCAGCCGTACGCCCTGGTTGGCGGGGTCGACGGCGAGCCGGAAGCTGGCGGCGCCGCCGGTGGCGCGGACCTGGCCGGTGACGGCGACGTTGTCGTCGTCGCCCTCGTACGGGCTGGTCAGCGGGTACTGGGTCCCGGAGTCGGTGTACGCGTGCGCGGCGCGGCTGGCCGCGTCGCCGGAGACCAGCGTGTCGGTGCGGCGCAGGGCGACGGTCGGCTGGGTGTAGAGGAAGGCGGTCGAGGCGTAGTTCGCCGGCATGTCGTTGGCGGGGCCGTGCTCGATGCCGAAACGCAGCGCCGTGGCGTAGGGCACCGCGTCGCCGATCATCAGCCGGTACATGGCGTCGCACTCGTCGGCGCAGCCGCCGGAGCGGAACAGGTGGGCGGTGTTGCCGGTGAAGGCGCCGCTGTACTCGCCACGGTTGAAGTACCACCCGGACTCGTAGAAGTCCTCGGTGCCGGTGCCGTAGATCTGCGGCGTGGGCGAGCCGTCGACGTGGACGCGCTCGTCGCCCTCCAGGTAGTTGCGGGTGTTGCCGCCGATGATGTGGCCGCGGGCGGTCTGGGACACGCCGACGAAGCGTCCCCGGCCGGCCTGCTCGGCGACGATCCAGTCGCTGCCCCCCACCGTCTCCGCGCGGCGGGACTGGGTGGTGAAGTAGCCGGCGGCGCCGTCGGGGGCGAGCGCGCCGGTCCAGGCGGTGCCCGGCGCCGTGGTCACCTCCGCCTGGACGCCGTTGACGGGGGCGCCGGTGGTGTTGGTGACCGACACCGTCGCGGTGGAGCGGAACGGCATCGGCCACCAGGCGCTGTACCAGCCGCCCGGCGCGGAGTCCATGGCGAACATCAGGGAGCGGACGGAACGCTCGCCCAGGCCGGCGCCGAAGAACTCGCCCACCGGGCTGTCGACCGTGCTCCGCCCGTCGAAGGTGATTCGCAGCCGCAGGCCCGACAGCGTCGAGGCGGTGGCCGCGGCGTCGGGCAGCCGGAGCCGCAACGCCGTGACCGCGGCGGGACCGGTGAGCGTGGCGAGTGTCGCCTGCCCGCCCGCCGGGACGTCGACCCGGGCGGTCCTGGTGCTCGCGCCGGGCTGGCTCGGCTTCGGGTCGCGCTGGCCGGCGGCGCGCAGCTTCTCCACCACGTCGGTGGCGGGGTCGGTGGGGTCGAACGTGGACACGCCGACCGCGTCGGCGAACGTGCGGTAGGTGACGTGGTGGAAGAGCGGGTTGAACTGGGTGGTGATCCGCATGGACTCGCGGTAGGGCATGGGGACCTTGACGGTGACCCCGCCGGAGGTCTGGTCGGCGTTGGTGACCAGCGGGAACACGAACGGGTGGCCGAGGCCACCGTCGACGAGGCGCTGGAGGCTGGTGTCGACGACCGTGACGCCGTCGAGTTCGACGCGGATCCAGCCGGTGGCGCTGACGTTGCCGTCGTCGCGGGTGAACCAGATCGACTGCACCTCGCCGGCTCCGCGGTCCTCGGCGATGACGCAGCCGCCGGACTGGCGCAGGCACGAGTAGGTGCCGACGAAACCGTCGTCGTTGGAGCCGTCCCGGGCGAAGCTGGAGAACTGCCGGGTGCGGCTGCCGGCGGCCAGCTCGGGCAGCCGGTCGAGACGGCGGTAGACGTCCCAGCCGACCGGGCCCTTGTCGTCGGCCACGGCGAGCGCCCCGGCACCGCGCGGGGTCGGGGCGGGCCCGACGGCGTGCGCCGCCGTCGGAGGGATCATGGTCGCCAGCGCCGCGGCCAGAGCCAGCCAGCGGCGGAGGTGGGGCTTCATGGATGTCCCTCCAGGGTGACCGTCGGAGCCGCGAGAAATCGATTGCTCGGGAGTTAACCGGGGGACATCGCGAGATGTCAATACTTTACCGCCACCGCTCAGTTGCCGAAGGAAGATTCCAGGACGCATTGACAGTCGTCGGGGTCCTGGCGATACTCCTCGGCAATCGATTTCCCACCGACGAGGAGGTGTCGACGCGGCGGCGCATCCGTCAGCCCCGGCGGCCCTCCTGGCGGCAGCGCACCTCCGTGGCGGAACCGCTCGCCGCACCGCTGACACCCCTCAGAGGAGCATCGTGAGACGTACCCCCCTCGCCCTGCTGGTCGGCCTCTGCACCGCGCTCGCGTCGGTCGTGGCGACCGCGCCGGCGCAGGCCGACGCTCCAATCGGCACGCTGGCCTGTTCCTCCATCCCCGCCAACCACGACCCCGCGATCAGCGTGATCGTCTACCGGGTCGCCCGGGCCCACAACGTCAACGACAAGGTCATGCTGTCCGCGTTCGAGGCCGGCTGGGTCGAGTCGCACATGAACAACCTGCCGTGCGGCGACAAGTCCTCGCTCGGGGTCTTCCAGCAACGGTGGGACTACGGCTGGGGCACACCGGAGCAGATCATGGACCCGGTCTACGCCAGCACGCAGTACATCACCCGCGCGATCGTCTGCGACCGGAACAACCCCCGCTACACCGCCGGTCAGGTCGCCCAGTGTGTGCAGCGCTCCGGCTTCCCCGACCGCTACGACCAGGTGGCGACCAAGGCGCGGACCCTGCTCAACGAGGCGGCACGGACCCACGCCATCGCCGGCGGGTCCGCCACCGACGTCAGCGGCGACGGGCGCGACGACATCGTCAGCTTCACCCAGAACGCCCTCGCCGACGTCTACGTCAGCACGTCCACGGGCGCGGGCTTCGCCGGGACCTCGGTGAAGTGGAACGACTTCTTCTCCATCGGCGGCGAGACGGCCTCGACCGGCGACGTCGACGGCGACGGCAGGGACGACGTCGTCACCTTCGCGCACGGCAACACCGGCGACGTGTACGTGGCGCTGTCGAACGGCACCAGCTTCGGCGGCGGCCAGAAGTGGCACGACTGGTTCGCCCCCGGCGCGGAGATCGGCGCGGTCGGCGACGTCAACGGCGACGGCCGCGCCGACATCGTCGCGTTCACCCACAACGCGGCCGGCGACGTGTACGTGGCGCTGTCCACCGGGTCCTCGTTCGCCGGGACCGCCGTGAAGTGGCACGAGTACTTCTCCATCGCCGGGGAGTACCCGGCCCTGGGCGACGTCGACGGCGACGGCCGCGACGACATCATCACCTTCACCCAGGGCCCCAACACCGCCTCCGACGTCATCGTCGCCCTCTCCACCGGCAGCGCCTTCGGCGCCTCCCGGAAGTGGCACGACCTGTTCGCCGTGGGCGCCGAGCTGCCCCGCGTCGGCGACGTCGACGGCGACGGCAAGGACGACATCGTCACCTTCACCTGCGACGCCAACGCCGACGTCTACGCCGCCACCTCCACCGGCACGTCCTTCGCCGGCACCACCGTCAAGTGGCACGACTTCTTCTGCCTCGCCGGCGAGTTCCCCTACCTGGCCGACGTCGACGGCGACGGCAGGGACGACATCGTCGTCTTCACCAAGGGTGCCACCAACGACGTCTACGTCGGACTCTCCACCGGCACCGGCTTCGGTGCCAGCGCCAAGTGGCACGACTTCTTCGGCCTGAACGGCGAGACCACCCTGTGACCCGCGGACGGGAGACCACCATGAGACCCAGCAGACTCTCCTGGCGCGGGGGCGCCGCCGCCGTCCTCGCGGCGGCGCTACTGAGCCCCGTCGCGCCGGCCACCGCCGCGCCGGCCGGGCCCACCGGGCCACTGGACACGGCCTTCACCCGGGCGGCCGGCGAGTTCGACGTGCCCAGGGACCTGCTGGTCGCCGTCGGCTACGGCGAGACCCGGCTCGACGGGCACGAGGGGCGGCCCAGCCAGGCCAACGGCTACGGCGTCATGCACCTGGTCAGCAATCCCCGGCAGCGCAGCCTGGAGCGGGCGGCCGAGCTGACCGGGCAGCCGGTGGCCGCCCTGAGGTCGGTGACCTCGGCCAACATCAGGGGCGGCGCCGCCCTCCTGCGGGACATCGCCGACGCCGAGCGGCTCACGGCCGCCGACCGGGACCGGATCTCCGCCTGGTATCCGGTGGTCGCGCGGTACGCGCACGCCGTCGACGACGCGACGGCCCGCCTGTACGCCGACCACGTCTACGACCTCCTGCGCGACGGCATCACCGCGCCCTCCGTGCGGGTCGCGCCCCGGCGGGTGCAGCCGGAACTCGGCCGCTACGCCCGCGTCGCCGCCGCCGGGACGGCCGCACCGGCCGCCCTCGCCGCGGCGGTGCCGGAGTACGCGCCGGCCCGGTGGATCTCGGCGTACGGCGGCAACTACGCGGCGGGTCGCTCCTCGCGGATCACCACGGTCGTGGTGCACGTGACCCAGGGCTCGTACGCCGGCACGGTGAGCTGGTTCCAGAACCCGTCGGCGGGAGTGAGCGCGCACTACGTGGTGAAGTCGAGCAACGGCGAGATCACCCAGATGGTGCGCGAGGGCGACACCGCCTACCACGCGCGGTCGGCCAACCCGTACTCGGTGGGCATCGAGCACGAGGGCTTCGTCGACAACCCGAGCTGGTTCACCGAGTCCATGTACCGCTCGTCGGCCGCGCTGACCCGCTACCTCTGCGACAAGTACGGCCTGCCGAAGAACCGCACCGCGATCAGGGGCCATCACGAGCTGCCGGGCAACGACCACACCGACCCGGGTCCGCACTGGAACTGGAACCACTACATCTCGCTGGTCAACGCGGGCGGCGGGTCCGGTGGCCGGTATCTGGCGGGTTCGCCCACGGACTTCACCGGCGACGGCCGCGACGACATCGTCGCCTTCACCCAGGGCACCCTCAACGACGTCTACGTCTCCACCTCCACCGGCACCAACTTCGCCGGCACCTCCATCAAATGGAACGACTTCTTCGGCCTCAACGGCGAAACACTGCTCACCGGAGACTTCAACGGCGACAACCGCGACGACATCGTCGCCTTCACCCACGGCACCCTCGCCGACGTCCACGTCTCACTCTCCACCGGCACCGGCTTCACCACCAGCACCAAATGGCACGACTGGTTCGCCCCCCACAACGAAGTCGCCGCAGTCGGCGACGTCAACGGCGACGGCCGCGACGACATCATCACCTTCACCCACGACACCAACGCCGACGTCTACGTCGCCCTCTCCACCGGCACCACCTTCACCGGAACCGCCGTCAAATGGCACGACTACTTCTCCATCCCCGGCGAACACCCCGCCCTCGGCGACGTCAACGGCGACGGCAAAGACGACATCATCACCTTCACCCAAGGCCCCCACACCGCCTCCGACGTCATCATCGCCCTCTCCACCGGCACCACCTTCGGCCCACCCCAAAAATGGCACGACCTCTTCGCCGTCGGCACCGAACAACCCCGCGTCGGCGACATCAACGGCGACGGACGCGACGACATCGTCACCTTCACCTGCAACACCAACGCCGACGTCTACGCCGCCACCTCCACCGGCACATCCTTCACCGGCACCACCATCAAATGGCACGACTTCTTCTGCCTCACCGGCGAATTCCCCTACCTCGCCGACGTCAACGGCGACAACAAAGACGACATCATCGTCTTCACCAAAGGCACCACCAACGACGTCTACGTCGGACTCTCCACCGGCACCACCTTCAACCCCAGCACCAAATGGCACGACTTCTTCGGCCTCAACGGCGAAACCACCCTCTGAACCGTCCCGCGTAGACAGCAAGCCCCGCGCCGCAGCTGTCGTCCGCCCGGCGCGGTCTCACCCGATGGAGGATCCATGGACAACACCCCTGCCGCCCGCCGGCCCGTCAGCCGCCGGCGGCTCCTGACCGGCGCCGCGGGAGTCGCCGCCGCCGGCACGTTCGCCGGCGCCCTCGCCGCGCCGCTGCCCGCGTCCGCGGCCCGCGACGGCCACGGCCTGCGCATCGTCGACCGCAACGAGAACGGTGGCCGCCTGCAGTACTACCGGTTCGCCACCGACGCCATCGAGTGGGACCCGGCGGTCAACGTCCTGCTGCCCGACGGCTACCACACCAGCGGCAAGCGCTACCCGGTGCTGTACCTGCTGCACGGCGGGGCGGCCGACTTCCGGACCTTCCACATGCAGGACAACATCATCAACCTGACCGCCGGCAGGGAGATCATCGTCGTCATGCCGGACGCCTCCACCGGCTGGTACTCGAACCCGGTCCACAGCAACACCGGTCCCCGCAACTGGGAGACCTTCCACATCGCGCAGCTGCTGCCCTGGATCGAGTCGAACTTCCGCACCTTCGCCGAGTACAACGGCCGCGCCGTCGCCGGCTTCTCGATGGGCGGGTTCGGCGCCCTGAAGTACACCGCGAAGTACTACGGCCACTTCTGCTCGGTCAGTTCCCACTCCGGACCGGCCAGCCTGCGCCGCGACTTCGGCCTGGTCGTGCACTGGGCCAACACCACCTCGGCCGCGATGGACCTCGGCGGCGGCACCGTCTACGGCGCGCCGCTGTGGGACGAGGCGCGGGTCACCGCCGACAACCCGGTCCAGCGCATCGAGAGCTACCGCAACAAGCGCATCTTCCTGGTCGCCGGCACCTCGCCCGACCCGATCAACTGGTTCGACTACGTCAACGAGACGCAGGTGCTGGCCGGTCAGCGCGAATTCCGGGCGGCCCTGGGCCGGGCCGGCATCCCGCACGAGTGGCGGGAGGTCCCCGGCGGCCACTACTTCCGCCACGAGATCTTCGTCCAGGATCTCAACGGGATGCTCGGACGCCTGCGCCGCGCCGGCTGACCCCTCGTCGTACGACGCGCCGCCGCCGCGGACACCCGTCGCGGCCGGCGGCGCGTCGTCGTTCCCCGCCCAGCCCATCCGAGCCTTCCCTGACGGGAGTCCCCCATGTCACGGCATCCGAGGACCGGGGCGCGTCGCGTCCTGGCCGCCCTGCTCACCCTGGCGGTGGGCGTCCTGACCGGCGCGGTGGCGACATCGTCCCCCGCGCTCGCCGCACCGAACTTCAAGGCCCCGTTCCCGTGCGGGCAGCGGTGGACCTACGACCACCACAGCGCAGAGGTCCGGCAGGCCCTGGACTTCGTGCGGGCCGACGGAGGCGCCACCGCGGGCACGCCGCAGGTCGCCTCCGCGGCGGGCGTCGCCCGGCGGTACTCGCAGCCCAACGGCGCCGGCAACTACATCGTCATCGACCACGGCGGCGGCTGGACCACCTACTACTTCCACCTCAGCACCTACTCGGTGCCCGACGGGGCGTACGTGCAGCAGGGCCAGCAGATCGGCACCACGGGCAGCACCGGCAACTCGTCGGGGCCGCACATCCACTACGAACAGCTCTACAACGGCGTGGGACAGACGATCGTGATCAACGGGACGTCGCTGGCGCCGTATCCCGGCCAGTACCACCAGAAGTACCTGGTCAGCGACAACTGCGGTACGTCGCCGACGGGTGGCCGGTATCTGGCGGGTTCGCCCACGGACTTCACCGGCGACGGCCGCGACGACATCGTCGCCTTCACCCAGGGCACCCTCAACGACGTCTACGTCTCCACCTCCACCGGCACCAACTTCGCCGGCACCTCCATCAAATGGAACGACTTCTTCGGCCTCAACGGCGAAACACTGCTCACCGGAGACTTCAACGGCGACAACCGCGACGACATCGTCGCCTTCACCCACGGCACCCTCGCCGACGTCCACGTCTCACTCTCCACCGGCACCGGCTTCACCACCAGCACCAAATGGCACGACTGGTTCGCCCCCCACAACGAAGTCGCCGCAGTCGGCGACGTCAACGGCGACGGCCGCGACGACATCATCACCTTCACCCACGACACCAACGCCGACGTCTACGTCGCCCTCTCCACCGGCACCACCTTCACCGGAACCGCCGTCAAATGGCACGACTACTTCTCCATCCCCGGCGAACACCCCGCCCTCGGCGACGTCAACGGCGACGGCAAAGACGACATCATCACCTTCACCCAAGGCCCCCACACCGCCTCCGACGTCATCATCGCCCTCTCCACCGGCACCACCTTCGGCCCACCCCAAAAATGGCACGACCTCTTCGCCGTCGGCACCGAACAACCCCGCGTCGGCGACATCAACGGCGACGGACGCGACGACATCGTCACCTTCACCTGCAACACCAACGCCGACGTCTACGCCGCCACCTCCACCGGCACATCCTTCACCGGCACCACCATCAAATGGCACGACTTCTTCTGCCTCACCGGCGAATTCCCCTACCTCGCCGACGTCAACGGCGACAACAAAGACGACATCATCGTCTTCACCAAAGGCACCACCAACGACGTCTACGTCGGACTCTCCACCGGCACCACCTTCAACCCCAGCACCAAATGGCACGACTTCTTCGGCCTCAACGGCGAAACCACCCTCTGAACCGGGCATCGCTGTCGGGACCGCCGTGACCCGACTCGCCGCGTGAGCTGCGGGCCCCGCTCCCTTGCCGGGAAGAGCGGGGCCCGCAGCCGGTAACTGGCAGCGCCCGACCGAGGCCCGGCGGTGGTCGGAGGGTCAGTTCCAGCTCGAACACCACGGGACGGACGCCTGGACCGGCACCTGGGCGGCGCTGACCCAGCCGGTCTTCCAGCCGGCGGTGGTGTTCGCGGTGACCTTGAACCAACGGTTGGTGGACGGCTCGCCGGCCCACTCGCCGTCGCGCCAGCACCAGGTCTGGTCCCACTGGTTGCCCACGACCGATCCCTTGACGCCGTTGGCGCCCAGCCCGTCCGGGCACTGGATCTGCCGCACCGACCCGCAGACGCGGACGTTGGTGTGGTTCAGGACGTAGCTGACGTCGCCGGCGGCGGCCTGCGCCTGCTGGGGTACGGCGAGACCGGCCACGGTGGCGGCGGCGAGGGTGAGCGAGGCGAGCCAGCGGTTCCGGGTGGTCGGGTTGGTTGCGCGCATGCGTTCTACCGTCCTGTCCGGGAGGGAGGCGACGGCCTCCTGACCGCCGCGACCTCACGGTAGGAGTCGGCGGCGGCTTCCGGCGGCGGTCTTGCAGGTGGCGTGAGCGGCTGCAAGAGGCCACCCCGGCAGGGCTCGCCGCGACGCGCCGCCCCGACGCGGGCGCCGACGGCGGGGGCCCGGTCAGCGGGCGCGGCGGTTGGCGCGCAGCGCGCCCAGGATCACTCCGGGTGTGGCCAGCGAGTTCGGGTGGGCACGCAGGGAAACGACCTCGTTGAAGCGCCGCGCGGTCGGCACGTCGGTGACGGTCGCCCTGACGATCTGCCTGCTGACCCAGCTGGAGAGCCGGTAGCCGCGCGGGTATGGCCCGTCGACGTGCGGCAGCGCCAGGTCGGCGGAGGTCGACATCGACCAGGCGACGTCGACCACGACCTTCTGCAGGGCGAAGAACCGGCGCGCGGGCGCGCCCAGATCCGGGCCCGACCGCAGGTACGTCGACAGGCAGGCCGCGTGCAGGGCCGCCGCCGTCATCCCCTGCCCGTACACCGGGTTGAACGACGCGACCGCGTCGCCGACGCTGACGAGCCCGGCCGGGAGCCGCTTCAACCCGTGGAAGTCCCGCCGCCGGCTGTCGGCGTGGCGGTAGGTCCGGACGTCGCCGAGCATCTCGTTCCCGGCGACCTCGCCGAACTCCGGCGGGAAGTGCTCGCGCAGCCGGCGTACGAAGTCGTCCGCGGTGCGCCCCGGACGGTTCTCACCGTAGCCGGCCATCATGGCCATCCACCGGCCGTCCTCGACGGCGAAGAACGCGGCGCCGGCCACGTCCGAGGACATCCCCGGAGTGTGCAGTGCCATGACCACCGTCGCCTGCGGGTCCACCTCCCGGCGGCGGAACAGCGCGGTCGCGTAGTTGAGGTCCACGGTCATCCGCCGCAGGTCGGGCCGCTCCCAGCCGGCCTGATCCAACCACTCGGAGAGCCTGCTCGATCGTCCCATGGCGTCCACCACCAGGTCACCCGACTCGACGCCCGCCGTCCCGCCGGCCTCGCAGCGGACCCCGGTGACGGCGGCGCCGTCGCACACGAGGCCCGTGGCGCGGGCGGTGATCGTCTTGACGTTGGGCAACCGCAGCACCCGCTGGCGGATCAGTTCCTCCAACAGGGGCCGGGTGCCCGCCAGGCTGTCGGCGTCGTCGGGTACGACGACCTTCAGGCGCCCGTCGAGGTAGCTCCGCCTGGCCGCCGGCGGCGCCTCGACCGCCCCCTGGGCCACGGCCTGCTCGCGGAAGCCGGGGAACAGGTGCTCGAGCTGGAGGAAGCCGCCGGGCAACAGCGCGTGCAGCTGCGTCCCCTGTGGCACGCCCGGGCGCCCGCCGGTCGCGTCTGGATCGTCGCGGTCGACGATGACGACGCTCTCGGCGTAGTCGGACAACACGCGGGCCGCCAGCAATCCGGCGACGCTGCCCCCGACCACGACGGCCCTGCCGATGACCGGAGACGCCAGGTCGGGTGGTCGCACCGCGTTCAGCGCGGCGAGGACCCGGGCCGGGGACATGGACATGATGCTCTCCAAGGGGTACGAGTTGCCTTCCCGCATGCCTGCCAGAGACCGGTGCGTGGGCGGACCGGCGGAACGGACCGGTCGGCGCGACGCCCGACGATCGTCGCACAGGCATCGGCCCCGAGCGGGGACGCGCAGGCGTCCGCCCCGAGCCGGGACGCGGCGGGTGCCGGCGTCACGGCCCGGCTCCGCGCACCGCAGCGGTTCAGCACTCGATCACGTTGACGGCCAGTCCGCCGCGTGCCGTCTCCTTGTACTTCACCTTCATGTCCGCGC
>NZ_JBHMIR010000034.1:0-60284 GCF_048060285.1 Micromonospora sp. LOL_025
ACCACCGACGCGTCACCGTCCACGTCGGCGACCATCGCCTCCAACACCGCCCGGTACATGCCACCGAGGCGGGCGACCTGCGCGACGCCGAGGTAACGCAGGTTGGCCTCCAGGGTGATGAAACCGAGTCGGCTGATCACGCCCAGCGGGAACTCGTTCGGGCTGTCGTCGATCGAGTCGGCGTAGTCGATCTCGTCGGTGTCGATCTGGTGGAAGTCGTGGAAGCTGAACCGGACGTCGAGCATCCGGCCGCCGTCGCCGACCTCCCGCTGGAGCACCGGCAGCGGGTACCGGCGGTGCGGCCACAGCTCCAGCTCCCCGGCGAACGTCCGGGCGATCAGCTCACGCCAGGTCCGCGCGCCCGCGTCGTGCACGAACGGCACCGTGTTCAGGTGCATCCCGTAGACCCGGTCGGCGCCGGCGACCTCGGGACGGATGTTGCACACCAGTCCGGTGAAGAAGGAGCCCGATTCGGTCAGCTGGCTCATCACCTTCAGGTGCGCGGCCAGCATCACCGACTTGAACGGCACGCCGGTCTGGCGGGCCAGCGCCCGCAGGCCCGGCTCCAGGTCGTGCAGCGGCACCCAGTGGTCGTACTGGGCGCCCTCCTCGGCGGTGGGGTCGCCCCAGCCCTCCGGCAGGACGAACCGGTCCCGGCCGGCGACCCGGTCGTGCCAGAAGGCGCGGTCGGGTCCGTCGCCGGTGGAGCGCAGCTCGGCGGCGACGGCGTCGGCGAAGCGCACCGGCGGCGCCGGGCGCGGCTCGACCGGCAGCCCGTCGCGGATCCGGTGGTACGCGCCGACCAGCTCCATCATCAGGGAGTGGTAGCTCCAGCCGTCCATGATCGGGTGGCACTCGGTGAGGGTGAGCCACCAGCTGCCGTCCGCGCAGACCCGCGCGTGCAGCCGGAACAGCGCCGGCTGGCCGAGGTCGAACATGTCTGCCCGCTCGGCGGCGATGAAGTCGCGCAGCTCCCGCTCCAGGCCGGCCCGGTCGGTGGCCTGCGCCCGGTCCATGGCGACGGGCATCTCGGCGGTGGCGTGCACGAGCTGCATCGGCACCGGGTAGCCCGTCAGGTCGAACGACGTGCGCAGCACCTCGTGCCGCCGCACCAGCAGCGCGGCGGCCTCCCGGAAGGCGTCGAGGGAGAACTCGCCGGAGTCGGGGATGCGGTAGGTGGTGGCGTTGAGGTAGTGGTTGTGCTCGTCGGCGAGCATCTCCGCGAGCATGCCGAGCTGCACCTGGGTGCACGGGTACGCGTCGACGACGTCGTCGGGCAGCGCGACCCGGTCGGCCTCGGAGATCAGCGCGAACGCCTCGACGGCCGGCTCCGGCGCGGCCGGCGCGGGGCGGCCGGTCAGGAACTCCGCCAGCTCGGCGATGCTGCGGCGCTCGAAGAGGTCGCGCACCTGCACGTCGAAGCCGGCGGCCCGGATGGCGGCGGCGAGCGCCACGGCGCGGATCGAGTCGCCGCCGACGTCGAAGAAGCCGTCCTCGACGCCGACCCGCTCCAGGCCGAGCAGCTCCGCCCAGATCGCGGCGAGCCGCTCCTCCACCTCCGTACGCGGCGCCAGGTAGGGCCGGTCGGTGGCGGTGACCGTACGGTCGGGCGCGGGCAGCGCCCGCTTGTCGAGCTTGCCGTTGACGGTCAGCGGCAGCCGGGCCAGCGGGACGAACGCCGACGGGATCATGTACTCGGGCAGGGTGCGGGCCAGCGCCGCGCGCACCTGCCCCGGCCGGGGCAGCTCCGCCTGCTCGTCGACGACCGAGTACGCCACCAGCCGCCGGTCGCCGGGGGTGTCCTCGCGGACGACGACCACGGCCTCCCGCACCCCGGGCAGGGCCGAGATGGCGGCCTCGATCTCGCCAAGCTCGACCCGGTAGCCCCGGATCTTCACCTGGTCGTCGATCCGGCCGACGAACTCGAGGCTGCCGTCGGCGCGCCGGCGGGCCAGGTCGCCGCTGCGGTAGAGGCGGGCGCCGGGCGGGCCGAACGGGTCGGGCACGAACCGCTGCGCGGTCAGTCCGGGCCGGTTCAGGTAGCCCCGGGCCACGCCGGGCCCGCCGACGTGGATCTCGCCGGTGACGCCGACCGGCACCGGATTGCCGTACGAATCGAGCAGGTGGATGCTCAGGTCGGCCAGCGGGACGCCGATCGGGTTGGCGGTGCCGGCCAGGTCGTCGGGGCGCACCTCGTAGTAGGTGGCGTGCACGGTGATCTCGGTGATGCCGTAGAGGTTCAGCAGCCGGGGCACGGTCAGCCCGCGACGTGCCACCCAGGGGCCGAGGTCGCCGTACTCCAGCTTCTCCCCGGCGAAGACGACCGCGCGCAGCGCGAGCCGGTCGATGCGGGGGTCGCCGTCGCGGGCCAGTCCCACCAGGCCGCGGAAGGCCGTCGGGGTCTGGTTGAGCACGGTGACCCGCTCCTCGACCAGGAGGTCGAGCAGGTCGGCGGGGGAACGGGTGACCTCCCGGGGCACCACCACCAGGCGACCGCCGTGCAGCAGGGCGCCCCACAGCTCCCACACCGACACGTCGAAGGCGTAGGAGTGGAACAGCGGCCACACGTCGGCGGGGCCGAAGTGCAGCTCGTCCTGCGCCACGGTCGTCAGGCGCAGCACGTTGGCGTGCGTCAGGAAGACGCCCTTGGGGCGGCCGGTCGACCCGGAGGTGTAGATGACGTAGATCAGGTTCTCGGGGTCGACGGCGACGCCCGGGTCGGTGCCGGGACGGCCGGCGATCTCCCCGGCGTGCCCGGGGTCGTCCAGCACCACCACGGCGCCGTCGAAGTCGGCGAACCGCGCCCGGTGGGCCTCGGTGGTCACCACGATCCGCGCGCCCGCGTCGGCGAGCGTGAAGTCGAGCCGGTCGGCCGGGACGCCGGGCTCCACCGGCAGGTACGCCGACCCGGACTTCAGCACGCCCAGCAGGGTGGAGACCAGCTCCGCGCGGCGGTCCAGGCAGACCGCCACCAGCCGCTCCGGGCCGGCGCCGAGGGCCCGCAGGTGGTGCGCCAGCCGGTTCGCGGTGGCGTCCAGTTCGGCGTACGTCCAGCGTCGCGCGCCGTCCACGACGGCGGTCGCGTCGGTGTGGGCGGCGGCGGTGGCGGCGAAGACGCCGTGCACCGTGCCGGTCACCGCGGCGGCGGGGCGGGCCGGGGCGGGGGTCGCCGCCGCCAGCTCGGCGTCGTCGAGGATGCGCAGCGCGGAGATCCGGGCGTGCGGGTCGGCCCCGATGTGCTCCAGCAGCCGGCCGAGGTGGTCGGCCATCCGCCGCACCGTGGCCCGGTCGAACAGCGCGGTCGCGTACTCCAGGTGCCCGCGCAGCCGGCCGTCGGCGCCCTCGACGACGTGCAGTTGCAGGTCGACCTTGGCGACCCGGGTGGGCAGCCAGAGCGGCTCGGCGGCGAGGCCGGCCGGCCAGGTGCCGCCGGGAGCGTCGTCGCCTAGGGTGAAGGCGACCTGGTAGAGCGGGGTGCGGGACAGGTCCCGCTCCGGTTCGAACTCGTCGACCAGTAGCGCGAACGGCACGTCGGCGTGCGCGAAGGCGTCCCGCACGGTGGCGCGGGTGCCGCGCAGCAGCTCCGCGAAGGTGGGGTCCCCCGTCCAGCTGCCCCGCAGGACCAGGTTGTCGATCCCGTACCCGACGAGGTCGCGCAGCTCGGCGCGGTCGCGCACGGAGGTCACGCTGCCCACGGGGATGTCGGTCCGGCCGGTGTGGCGCGACAGCAGCGCCTGGAAGGCGGTGAGCAGGGTGACGAAGAGGGTGGTCTCCGCGCCGCGGGCGATCTCCCGCAGCGCGGCGGAGAGGTCGGCGGAGAGCGCGAACGGGACCGACGCGCCCCGCCAGTCACGCACGCGGGGCCGGGGCCGGTCGGCGGGCAGCTCCAGCGGGGCGATGCCGGCGAGGCGGTCGCGCCAGTGCTCCAGGTGCCGCTCCAGCGGCTCGCCGCGCAGCCGGTCGCGCTGCCACGCCGCGAAGTCGGCGAACTGCACGGCCGGCGGCGCCAGCGGCGACCGCTCGCCCCGGACGAACGCGCCGTACAGCTCGGCCAGGTCGCCGAGGAGGACCGCCGTGGAGGGCGCGTCGCAGGCGATGTGGTGGATCACCAGCACCAGCACGTGCTCGGCGGGGCCGAGGCGCAGCAGCGTCGCCCGTACCGGCCACTCGGTGGCCAGGTCGAAGCCGGTGGCGGCCAGGTCGGTCATCAGCGCGGCGGCCCGGTCCTCCCGTTCGGCCTCCGGCAGGGCGGTCAGGTCGACCAGCGGCAGCTCCTGCGGCCGGGGCTCGTCGACGACCTGCACCGGCGTCAGGTCGGCCGTCGCGTACCGGGTGCGCAGGATCTCGTGCCGGGCGATCAGGGCGTTCCACGCCCGGCCCAGCGTGGCCCGGTCCAGCGGGCCGCGCAGCCGCAGCGCCGAGGAGACCAGGTACTCCGGGCTGGTGGGGTCCAGCCGGTTGAGGAACCACATCTGCTGCTGGCCGAAGGAGAGCGGCAGGTCGCCCGAGCGGTCGACGGTCGGGATCCCGGCGCGCCGACCGGCGGCCCTGCCCGCCAGCCGGCGTTGGACGAGCGACTCGCGCAGGTTGGGCTGGTTCGCGGTCGAGGTCATGCCTGGTGCTCCTTGGTCTGCCGCAGGTCTTCGGTCAGGTCGGCGTCGGAAAGTGCGTCCACCTCGGCCCGGATGAGGTCCTCCACCGCGACCGCCATCGCCTCGACGGTCGGGTGCTCGAAGACGAGCCGCAGCGACACGTCGAGGTCGAACTCCTCCTGGAGGCCGGCGACCAGCCGGCCCGCCAGCACGGAGTGCCCGCCCATGGCGAAGAAGTTGTGCCGCACGCCGACGGGCACGCCCAGCAGGTCGCTCCAGATGGCGCAGAGGCGTTCCTCGACGACCGTGCGCGGCGCGACGAGGGCGTCCGCGGCGCCGGCGGCGCCGGTCGACACGGCGTGCGAGAGCAGGTCGAGCAGGGCGGCGCGGTCCACCTTGCCGTTGGCGTTGAGCGGGATCTCGGCCACCGGCACGAGCAGGCTCGGCGTCATGTAGTCGGGCAGCAGCCGGGCGCAGTGCGCGGCCAGGTCGGGCGCCTCGCCCCGGTAAAAGGCGACCAGCCGTTCCTCGTGGACGATGACCGCGCACCGGGCCACCCCGGGGTGTTCCTCGACGACCGCGCGGATCTCGCCGAGTTCGATCCGGTAGCCGCGAACCTTCACCTGGTCGTCGACCCGGCCGACGAAGTCCATCACCCCGTCCGGGCGCATCCGGACCAGGTCGCCGCTGCGGTAGAGCCGGCTGCCCGGCGGCCCGTACGGGTCGGGCACGAACTTCTCCGCGGTGAGGTCCGGTCGGCCGGCGTACCCGGTGGCCAGGCACTCGCCGCCGATGTGCAGCTCACCGACGACCCCGACCGGCAGCAGCCGCAGCGCGTCGTCGAGCACCCGGACGGTGGTGTTCGCCATCGCCCGGCCGATCGGCACGATGTCGCTCGTCTGCGGCGTCCGCACCGGGTGGGCCGTCATGACGACCGTGGTCTCGGTCGGCCCGTAGCTGTTGGTGAGGCCACCCGGCCCGAGCCGGTCCAGCCACCGGTTGGCGATCTCCCTGCGCAGCGCCGCGCCGGCCGTCCAGATCAGGCCGGAGAGCTGGCCCGCCTGCTCGTCGTCGAGCTGCTCGGTGAGCAGCTCCAGGTGCGGCGGGGTCATGATGAACCGGTCGAACGGGCCGGCCTTGACGAGCAGGGCGCCCAGCTCGGCGATGTCGAGGGCGGCGGGCAGCAGGGTCACCGACTGCCCCGAGACCAGCGGGCTGAACAGGTTCGGGATGGACAGGTCGAAGGCGATGGTGGTGAACAGCGGCGCGCCGTCGCCCCGCCCCGCGCGCGGCCCCCGGTCGCCCAGGGCCTCGGTCTCGACGGCGCAGGCGAGGAAGTTGGACACCGCCCGGTGCGGCAGGAGCACGCCCTTGGGGCGGCCGGTGGAGCCGGAGGTGAACAGCACGTAGGCGGTCTCGGCCGGGTCGGTGTCCCGGTCCGGCCGGTGGGTGGGGCCGGCGCAGACCATCAGCCGGTGGGTGTCCACGTGCAGGGTCGGCACGGTGAACCTGGGCGCGTACGCCGCCTGGGTGACGCCCAGCTCCACGCCGGCGGTGGCGAGCATGTGCCCGATCCGCTCGGCGGGGTACGACGGGTCGAGCGGCAGCACGGCCGCCCCCGCCTTCCAGGTGCCGAGGATCGCCGCGACCAGGTCGACGCCCCGGTCCAGCAGCACGGCCACCACCGCGCCCCGGGCGACGCCCGAGCGTCGCAGGTGGTGGGCGAACTGGTTGGCCCGGTCGTCCAGCGCCGCGTAGGTGGTGATGAGGTCGCCGTGGCGCAGGGCCACCGCGTCCGGCGTCCGGCGGCGCTGGGCCTCGAAGAGGTCGCAGACCGTCGCGGTGGAGCGGGGCACCGTGGGACCGTGCGCCTCGTGCAGGAGCAGGTGCCGCTCGCCCGGCGAGAGCAGGTCGAGGTCGTCGAGCGGGGTCCGCGGCTCGGCCACCGCCACGGCGAGCAGCCGGACGAAGTGGTCGGCCATCCGCCGGACGGTCGGCTCGTCGAACAGGGCGGTGGCGTACTCCAGGCTGCCGGCCAGGGTGCCGTCGGGGCGGGGCCAGACGTGCATGGTGAGGTCGGTCTTCGCGATCCGGGCCGCCCGGCGCAGGGCGTCCAGCAGGGCCTCGTCGTCGGTCGACTGGCCGGTGATGCCGCCCTCCTGGGCGTTGAGCATCACCTGGTAGAGCGGGGTGCGGGAGAGGTCGCGGACGTCGACGAGTTCGTCGACCACCCGCTCGAAGGGCAGGTCCTGGTGGGCGAGGGCGGCCAGGGTCCGGGACCGCACGGCCCGCACGGCCGCCTCGAACGGCGCGGCCGGGTCCAGGGTGCAGCGCACCACCACGGGGTTGAGGAAGACCCCGGCGATCTGTTCCGCCTCGGGGGGCCGTCGACCGGAGGTGGGCGCGCCGACGGCGACGTCCCACTGCCCGCTGTAGCGGGCCAGCAGGGTGGCGAAGCCCGCCAGCATGGTCATGAACGGGGTCGCCGAGCAGCGCCGGCCCAGTGCGGTCAGCCTCTCCGCGAGCTGCGCCGGCACCTCGAACTCGACGTGCGCCCCGCGCGGGTCGCGCTCGGCCGGCCGGGGCCGGTCCAGCGGGAGGGCCATCTCGGGCACCCCCGCCAGGTGTTCGCGCCAGAAGCCGAGCTCCCGCTCGACCCGGTCGTCGGTGAGGTACCGGCGCTGCCAGGCCGCGTAGTCGGCGTAGTGCACCGTCAGCTCCGGCAGGTCGGGCTCCCGGCCGGCGGCGCTCGCCGCGCAGATTTCGCGCAGGTCCCGCTCCAGGACCCCGGCGGTGGTCGCGTCGGAGGCGATGTGGTGCAGGGCCACCAGCAGCAGGTGGTCCGCTCCGGCCGAGGTGACCAGGGTGGCCCGCCACAGCGGCCCGGTGCGCAGGTCGAAGCCCCGGCCGAGCTGGGCGTCGACGAGGTCGACGAGCGGGGTCTCGGCCGCGTCGCAAACCGTGAGGTCGACGGGGCCGGGCGGATCGACGCGCTGGTGCGGCTCGCCGTCGCGGGCCAGGTAGCGGGTGCGCAGCGCCTCGTGCCGGGCCTCCAGCGCGGTCAGCGCCGCCCGTACGGTCTCGGGTGCCAGCGAGCCGGGCAGGCGCAGGTAGAGCGGCACCACCCACTCGGGGCTGCCCGGGTGCAACTGGTCCAGCAGCCACAACCGCCGCTGGGCCGGGGAGAGCGGCAGCGGGCCGGTGCGGGGCACCGGGACCACCGCCGACGTCGCGGGGGCGCCGCCGGTCAGCAGGGCGGCCTGCGCCTCGACGGTGCTCGCGGCGAGCAGCTCCCGCAGCTCGATCCGCACGCCCGCCTCGGTGGCGAGGCGGCTGGCGAGGCGGACGGTCACCAGCGACGACCCGCCGAGCTGGAAGAGGTCGTCGTGCACCCCCACCCGGTCGACGTCGAGCAGCTCCTGCCAGAGCCGGGCGACCAGCCGCTCGGCGTCGGTGCGCGGAGCCAGGTAGGCCGTCGCGTCGACGGTCTCGACGGGCGGCAGCGCGGCCCGGTCGACCTTCCCGCCGGTGGTGAGCGGGAACTCCGCCACCGGGACGAACACGGCCGGCACCAGGGCGTCGGGCAGCCGGTCGGTCAGGAAGGACCGCAGCTGCGCGGCGGTCAGGGGGCGCCGGCCGGCGACGTACGCGGCCAGGCGGGGGCTGCCGCCAGGCTCGGCGAAGCCGACGACGACCGCCCGCCGGACGTCCGGGTGGGCGGCCAGCGCGGCCTCCACCTCGCCCGGCTCGATGCGTACCCCATTGATCTTGAGCTGATCGTCGGCGCGGCCGACGAACTCCAGGCTCCGGTCCGCGCGCCACCGGACCTGGTCGCCGGTGCGGTAGAGGCGCGCGCCGGGCGGCCCGTACTCGTCCGGCACGAACCGCTCCGCGGTCAGGTCGGGCCGGTTGAGGTAGCCGCGGCCGAGCCCGGCCCCGCCCACGTAGAGGTCGCCGACCACGCCGATCGGCACCGGCCGCCGGTTCGCGTCGAGCACCTGGAGGCGGAGGTTGTCCAGCGGCCGGCCGATCGGCACCGGCCCGGTGCGCTGGGCGAGGTCGACCTGCTGGGCCGTCACGTCGATGGCGCACTCGGTCGGGCCGTAGGTGTTCCAGACCCGTGTCCCGGGCGCCACCGCCAGCCGCTGGCACAGCTCGGCGTGCAGCGGCTCGCCGGCGGAGAAGACCAGCCGCAGCGAGGTGCACCTCGGCCAGTCCGGCTCCTCGGTCACCAGTTGTAGCACCGACGGGACGCCCTGGAGCACGGTCGCCCGGTACCGGACGACCGCCGCCACCAGGGCGGCCGGATCGCGTTCGGCGCCGTCCGGCGCGAGCGCCACCGTCGCCCCGCAGATCAGCGGGGCGAAGAACTCCCAGCCGGCGGCGTCGAAGCTCACCGCGGTCTTCTGCAGCACCCGGTCCGCCGGCGACAGGCCGTGCTGCCGGACCGTCCAGGCCACCCGGTTGCCGATGGCCCCGTGGGTGACGACCACGCCCTTGGGCCGGCCGGTCGAGCCGGAGGTGTAGATGACGTACGCCGCGTTGTCGGGGTCGATGCGGACCGGCGGCGCGGTGTCCGGTCCGGCCGCGATCCGGGACCGGTCGGCGTCCAGGCAGACCACGTGGGACGGCCCGGCCAGCCCGTCGTCGCGCAGGTCGGCCTGGGTGAGCACGACGTCCACCCCGGTGTCGGCGACGATCCACCGCCGCCGGTCCACCGGGTGCGCCGGGTCCAGCGGCAGGTACGCGCCGCCGGCCCGCCACACCCCGAGCAGGGCGACGACGAGGTCGACCCCCCGGCGCAGATACACGCCGACCGTCGACTCCGGACCGACGCCCAGCCCGATCAGGTGCTGGGCGAGCTGGTTGGCGCGCCTGTCGAGTTCGGCGTAGCCGACCCGTACGTCGCCGGCGAGCACCGCGGTCGCGTCGGGCGTCGCCGCGGCCTGGCCGGCGATCAGGTCCGGCAGGACGACGGGATCGACCGTGCCCGCTCCGGCGGCCGGCGGGGTGGACAGAGGGGTGCTCATCGGGGTGCTCCTCCGGGGTGGGGGGTCGATCGCGGACGGCCGGGGGTCACGCCTGCCGTGGGCCCGTCAGACGGACGCGCCGTCCATGCGCAGGCGCAGGCTCTTCGGCCGCATGTCGGTCCAGAGCTCGTTGATCCGGCTGAGGCACTCGTCCCGGGTGCCCTCGGTGCCCTCGGCCCGCCAGCCGGCCGGCAGCGCCCGGTCGCTCCACCAGATCGAGTACTGCTCCTCGTCGTTGAGCACCACCAGGTAGCTGCGGTCGTCGTCGCTCATGTTCTCTCCCTCGTGGGTTCCGCGGTCGCCACGGCGGCGGCCGGTACGGGTGTGAAGTCGTCGATCCGCACGCCGAGGCCACGCCGGGCCGCCGTGCGGCGGACGTGTTCGGCCAGCGCGATGTCCAGCACGCCCAGCCCGAACGGCGAGACCACCACCGGTCCGGGGACGTCGACCGGGGGCAGCGCCGCGCCACCGGCCAGCCGGCCGATGGTGGTGTGGATGAAGTCCCGGCCGCCGGTAAGCTGCTCGGCCAGGTGCAGCGAGGTGCGCTCCCGGCACACGTGGTCGGGGTCGTCGACGACATTGCGGGCCGCCAGCACCGCCCGGGGGTGCAGGTCCCGCAGCGACAGGTGCAGCACCACGCTCTCCGGCTGGCAGGCGGTCAGCTCCAGGTGCGGTTCGCTGGCGGTGGTGGCGATCGAGACCAGCCGGTGGGCGGCCAGGGCCTGCTCGGCGCCCGCCACCACGCTGATCGTCGTGGCCGGCAGCAGGGCCGCCGCCCGGGCGGCGAACGCCTCGGCCCGGCGCGGGTCGGTGTCGTGCAGCACGAGTGAGGCCGGCGGCGCCAGGGCCACCGTCAGGAAGCGCAGCACCTGCTCGTTGATCAGCCCGCAGCCGATCAGCGCCAGGCCGTCCGGGCGGGACCCGGCGGTCAGCAGCTGCGCGGCGAGGGCCGCGCCGGCCGCGGTACGCCGGGCGGAGACGACCGAGCCCTCGATGACCGCCTCGGGCCGGCCGGTCTCCAGCGAGTTGAGCACGATGGCGGCGCTGGCGCGGTCCAGGCCCCGCTCGATGTTCGCCGGGAACGAGGAGATCCACTTCATGCCGGCGGCCGGCGGGTCGGCGCCGAGGTAGGCGGGCAGCCCGATGATGCGGTTGCGGGCGTTGTCGGGGAAACGCAGGAAGACCGAGTGCGGCACGCTCGTGCGGCCCTGCTCGTGCAGCAGGTACGCCTGCCGGACGAGGTCGATGACCCGGGCCTCGTCGCCGTCGAGCACGTCCCGGACCACGGCATGGCCGATGATCAGCATTTGTCGCCCTTCCAGAGGTGGCTGACCTCGCCGAACTGTTCGGTCACCCAGCGATCGGAGTAGATGGTGTCGAGGTAGCGGTCGCCGTTGTCCGGGAAGATCAGGACGCTGGTGCTCCCGGCGGGCAGGTCCGCCATCCGACGCCGCAGCGCGGCCACCGTCGCCCCGGAGGAACCGCCGGCGAGGATGGCCTCCCGGACCGCCAGCAACCGGCAGCCGACCACGCAGTCGAGGTCGGAGACGTGCAGCACCTCGTCCGGCCTGGCGTCGGCGGCCAGCGGGGGCACCACCGAGGCGCCGTGCCCGGGGATCAGCCGGGGCGCGGACGGGTAGCCGAAGATCGCGCTGCCGACGGCGTCGACCGCGACGATCCGGGTGGGGTGGCCGTTCTCGCGCAGGTAGTCGGCGCAGCCGACCAGCGTGCCGCAGGTGCCGGTGGAGCAGAACAGGTAGTCGACCCGGCCGTCCAGCTCGGTCATGATCTCGGCCATGGTCTGCCGCTGGGCCCGGGCGTTGAGCGGGTTGGTGTACTGGTCCGGGCGGTAGGCGCCGGGTACGGTCTCCACCAGCTCGCGCACCCGGCGGCGCCGCACCGCCAGGTACTCGCCGGTCACCGGGTCGGGGTGCTCGATCATGTCGATCTCGGCCTGGTACGCCGCCAGCACCGCCAGGTTCTGCCGGGTGGTCTTCGGGTCCACCACGCAGATGAACCGGATCCCGAAGTACGCGCAGATCTGGGCCAGGCCGATGGCGAGGTTGCCGGAGCTGGACTCCACCACCACGGACCGTCCGGGCACCAGTTCGCCGGATTCGATCTTCCCGCGCAGCATGTTCAGCGCGGCCCGGTCCTTGATGCTCCCACCCGGATTGAACTGTTCGAGTTTCGCGTACGCCCGGGCGGGAAATTCGGGAAACAACCGGTCCAGGCGCACCAGGGGCGTGTTGCCGACCGTGGAGAGAATTCCCTGATCCATTTCAACCCCCTCTCCGGGCTGACGGAAGGTCGCCCGCATCCGCCGTGCGGGCGTCGTGCGGCGCCCCGTCGACGACGGGTGCCGGGTGACCGGGGCGCTCAGCTCATGCCGAGTTCGAGCAGCATCCGCTCGTCGACGTCGCCCGCCAGGCGGGCGTCGGCCACCGTCGCGGCCGGGTCGTCGCAGGCGGCGCCGAGCAGGGCCAGGTACTGGTCGAAGAGCCGCTCGACGGTGGCGCGGTCGAGCAGGTCCGTGTCGTAGTTGAACTCGGTACGCAGGGCCAGGTCCGGTAGCTGGTGGACCGTCACGGCGAGGTCGAACTGGCCCTCGTCGTACGGCACCACCACCTGGCGGACCCGGTGCCCGACGAATCCGTTGCTGGTGTCGGACAGGGTGTCGCCGTGCTGCCGGGTGAGCAACGTGATGGTGACCCGCACCAGCGGGTCCCGGTCCCGGCGGGCCGCCTGGACCAGGGGGAACGGGTAGGCGGCGCGCGCCACCCCGTCCGAGAGCTGGCGTCCCGCGGCACAGATCGCCGCCGCGAAGGTGGTGTCCGGGGCGAACGACGAGCGGAGCACGACCGGGTTCACCAGCATCCCGACCACCTCCCGCAGCGCCCGTCCCCGCCGCACCGAGACCGGGCAGCCGATGGTGAACTCGCGCTGCCCGGTGCACCGGTGCAGCAGCGCCTCGAAGACGCCGAGCAGGACGCTGAACGGGGTGACCGCCAGGGCGGTGGCCGTGGCGCGTACCTGCCGGGCGACCTCGTCCGGCAGCGTCCGGGCCACGGACGCGCCCCGGTAGGACCGGGTGGCGGAGCGGGGCCGGTCGGTGGGCAGGGTGGCGGCGGTGGCCCCGGCGCAGGTGCGGGCCCAGTGCTCGGCCAGTTCGGCGCGGCGGGGGCCGGCCAGCATGGCCTGCTCCCGCGCGACGAACTCGTCGTAGCGGGGGTGCGTGGGCCAGTCGACCGTGCCCCCGCCCCGCAGCACCCGGTACGCGTCGCCGAGGTCCCGCCAGATCAGGTACTGCGAGAGCCCGTCGGTGGCGATGTGGTGGATGACCAGGACCAGCGCGCAGTCCGTGCCCCGACGCAGCAGCACCGCCCGCAGGGGGCCGTCCTGCTCGAGCCGGAGCGGCTCCTCGCCGACGGCGTGGATGAGCGTACGCAGGGCCGCGTCGTCCATGTCACCGACGTCGCGGACCTCGACCGCGCCCGAGCCGGTGGGGTCGACCAGCCGCACCGGCCCCGCTCCGGTCTCGGCGAACCGGGACCGGAGCAGGTCGTGCCGGTCCTGGACGGCGACGAGGGCGGCCCGCAACACGTCGGTGTCGAGGACCGGCTCGGCGAGCACGGCCGTCACCACGTTGCTGGTCGAGCTCTCGGGCGCGAGTCGGTACAGCGCCCACTGCGCGGCCTGACCGACGGACAGCTCCCGGGCGTCCCCGTCGCCGGCGTTCACTTGGCGCCGAGCACGAAGTCGGTCAGGTCCCGGACGCGGACGAAGTTGCCGACCTCCTCGTCCGGCACCTCGATGTCGAAGTGCACCTCGGCGGCGCCGAGCAGGTCGACCAGCTTGAGCGAGTCGAGGCCCAGGTCCACGAAGGTGTCGTCGGCGGAGATCGGCCGGTCCGGCTCCTCGGTCATCAGCTTGCGGGTCAGCTGCTCGACGTCGGCGGCCACCTGGTCAACGGTCATGTCAGTGTCCTTTCGGGAGGGTGTTCAGGGCATCCGGACGATCTGGCCGGCGTACGCGAGGCCGGCGCCGAAGCCGAGCAGCAGCGCCTTGTCGCCGGGCTTGGTCCGGCCGCTCTCGTGCAGCCGGCTCAGCGCGAGCGGCACCGAGGCCGCCGAGGTGTTCCCCGTGTCGATCACGTCCCGGGCGACCTTCTCCTCCGGGATCTCCAGGATCTCGGCGAGCTGCTCGATGATCCGCAGGTTCGCCTGGTGTGGCACGAACCAGTCGATCTCCGACAGGTCGATCCCGGCGCGGGCGCAGGCCTCCCGCGCGACCGGGGGGATGTTCTTGGTGGACCACCGGTAGACCAGCGGCCCGTTCATCGAGGCGTACTCCTTGCCGTCCTTGGCCCACTTCGTGCCGAGGATCGGGGCCCGCCGGCCGTCGCTGCCCCACACCACGGGGCCGATGCCCTGGTTCTCGGAGCGGGAGATCACCGCGGCGCCCGCGCCGTCGCCGAAGATGACGTAGGTCGCCGGGTCCTCGGGGTCGATGAACTCGGTGAGGTGTTCGGCACCGACGACCAGCACGTTGCGCGCCTCGCCGAGCCGGACCGCGTTGGACGCGACCGACACCGAGTAGGCGAAGCCCGCGCAGGCGGCGTTCAGGTCGAACGCGCCGGTCGCCGGGATGCCGATCCGGTGGGCGACCTCCGGCGCGCCGCCCGGGATCCGGTCCCGCTTGGTGGCGGTGGCCAGGATGAGCAGGTCGACCTCGGAGGGGTCGACGTTCGCCATCGCCAGCGCCTTCGCGCCGGCCTCCGCCGACATCACCGGCACGGTCTCCCCGGGACCGGCGGCGTGCCGGGTCTTGATGCCCGTGCGCTCCTCGATCCACTCCGTGGTCACGTCCGTACGCAGTGCGATGTCCGGGTTGGTGACCACGCGGGTGGGCCGATAGGCGCCGAGCCCGGTGATCGCCGAACCGAAGATGCTCGACATCGTTCTCCCTTCGTCAACCCGGCCGGCAGCCGCGTCGAGGACTGCCGGGAGAGAGGCTCGGGCAGCCGCCTCATAGCTTCTCTACATATCGACGCGGCATAGGAATGCCATAGCCGGCGGGGGAAGTCTGCGTCGGGCGCGGACCGCCGGGGCCCGAAGGCCGAGCGAGAAGGTCCAGGATGAGAGACTTCACTGACAGGGTGGCGGTGGTCACCGGCGCCGGCTCGGGCATCGGCCGCGCGCTCGCCGTCGAGCTGGCCGCCCGGGGGGCCCGGCTCGCCGTCTCCGACGTGGACGACGAGGGGCTGCGGGAGACCGTACGGTGCTGCGCGGGCCTCGACGGCCAGGTGCGCGGTTACCGGTTGGACGTGACGGACCGGGCCGCGGTGCTGGCGCACGCCGCGCGGGTCGACGCCGACTTCGGCCGCGCCGACCTGGTCGTCAACAACGCCGGGGTGACCCTGCTCGCCTCGGTCGCCGACGGGGCCTGGGAAGACCTCGAATGGGTGATGAACGTCGACTTCTGGGGGGTCGTGCACGGCACGCGGGCGTTCCTGCCGCTGCTGACGGCGTCGCGCGGGCACCTGGTCAACGTCTCCAGCGTGCTGGGGCTGGCCGGCGCGCCGATGCAGAGCGGGTACAACGCCGCCAAGTTCGCCGTCCGGGGCTTCACGGAGGCGGTGGCGCAGGAGCTGCGCGCCGACGGGGTGCCGGTCAGGGTGAGCTGCGTGCACCCGGGCCGGATCAGGACGAACATCATGCGCAATGCCCGCAACGACGGGCTGCGCGACTACCAGGCGGTCCGGGAGCACTTCGAGCGCTCGGTCGACGTCTCGGCGGAGCACGCCGCCCGCGCCATCCTGCGCGGGGTGGCCCGCAACCGGGCCCGGATCCTGGTCGGGGCGGACGCCTACCGCACCGAGATCCTGACCCGGCTGCTCGGACCCTGGTACCCGAGGGTGGCCGCCGGCCGTGGCCGGCGGCCGGTCACATCGACAGGCCGCCGTCCACGGTGATCACCTGACCGGTCAGGTACGACGCCCGGGAGGAGAGCAGGAACGCCACCACGTCGGCGATCTCCTCGCTGCGCCCGAGCCGGCCCAGGGCCACCCGGTCCCGGGCGATCGCGCCCAGCTCGTCGGAGAGGGCGGCGATCATGTCCGTGTCGACGTAGCCGGGCGCCACCACGTTCGCCCGGATGTCGTACCGGCCGACCTCCTTGGCCAGCGCCTTGGTGAAGCCGATGATCCCGGCCTTGGAGGCGGAGTAGTTCGTCTGCATCGCGTTGCCGGCCACCCCGGACACCGAGGAGACCGTGACGATCGACCCGCTACGCCTGCGCATCATCCGGCGGACCACCGCGCGGCAGACGTGGTAGGTGCCGTCGAGGTTCACCTCCATCACGGAGCGCCAGTCGGCGTCGGCCATCAGGGCCAGCGGCCGGTCCCGGATGATCCCCGCGACGGTGACCACCGCGTCGGGGTCGCCCAGCTCCCGCTCGGTGGTCGACACGAAGTCCCGCACCGCGGCGGCGTCGGCGACGTCGACCGCCAGCGCGAGCACGCGTCCGCCGTCCGCGGCCGCCTGCGCGACAACCTCGTCGGCGGCGTCCCTGCTGGACTGGTAGCACATGGCCACGTCGTAGCCGTCCCGGACCAGCCGCAGCACCACTGCCCGGCCGATGCCCCGGGAGCCGCCGGTGACCAGGGCGACGGGCCGCCCGCCGGCGCTCACCGCGCCGCCCCGGACGCCGCCGGGGCCGGCTCGGCCGGCTGCGCGGGGGCCGCCGCGCGGGGCTCCCGGGTCACCGCGTCGAGGGACGCGCGCAGGGACTCCACCGATCGCATCGCACCGACCAGGCGGCCCACCCGCAGCACCACGGTGGACCCGACGACGCTCTCGCCGGTGACGAAGGCGGTGTCGGCGACCAGCCGGTTCATGGTGACGTGGTGCTCCACCGTCTCCCAGGGCAGCACCGGCCGGCCGAACCGGATGTGCTCGAAGACCCCGGCCACCGGCACGCCGTCGGTCAGCACGTCCGGCATCGGCCGGTCGTGCCGGATCAGCACGAGCGCCGCCTGCCCCCAGGACTCCAGCAGCAGCGACATCGGCAGCGGCCGGTCACCGGTGACGGTCAGCGAGCCCACCAGCCGCCGCCGGGGCACCAGCTCGGTGACCCGGTCGACCAGCAGCATCGGCGGCCGGTGCGGGATGATCCGCCTGATCTCCTCGATCCCCATCATGGGGCTCACTCCTCGCTCGCGTAGCGCAGCAGCACCTCGGCGACCGGCACGGCGGCGGCGACGACCTCGCCCCGCCACAGGTCGCCGCTGCGGCGGATGGTCACGACGAGTTCGTCGTCGCCCCGGAAGGGCAGCAGGAACCGGCAGCTGACGATCTCGGTCAGCGTCAGCCCGGGGGCCGCGGCGCGGACCGCCCGGTGCACGAACTCGAAGATGTGGACCCCGGGCAGCAACGGAAATCCCGGGTAGTGGCCGGCGAAGACCGGATCGCCGAGGTCGGGGCGGATCCTGGCCACGATCGTGTCGGGTGCGACGTGCTCCACGTCGATGGGAACGGCCGTCGCGCAGTCGGCCGATGTCAGGGCGTTCACCAGGCCACCATGGGGTCGGCGGCTATATCTTCTCTACTGTCCCGGGATCGCGGCGCTGGTCACGCCGGTCACGTCGCCCGTGATGACGTTCCTCACCATCGTCAGGCATTGATCGCACTCACTGAGATCGGCTTGGATGGGCGCGCACGCTCCGTACCGCTCCGCTCACCCCACGATCCAGGAGAGCCCTTGTCCAGGCCCCCGCTCCGGACGCGCCGGTCGCACGCCCTCGTCGCCGTGACCGTCCTGGCCTCCGCCCTCGCGCTGCTTCCGCCCACCCCCGCGCACGCGTGGGGCCCGGGCACCGAGCCGACCCGGCCGTACCCGCTGCCGGCCCCCGCCGACGTGCCCGTGCGGGGCTGCCAGTCCACCGTCGCCGACCCCACCGCGCCGACCGGCGCCTCTCCCGCCGTCCAGGTGATCTACGCGTGGCACGAGGGCAACGGCAACAACTACGAGGCGAACGTCGAGTACATCGCCAAGGTCGTCGACCGCGTCGACTGGGCCCTCGACCAGTCCACCGACCACGACCAGCACCTGAGGCTCAGCTGCCGCGGCGGGTACGACACCGGCAGCTACGCCGGGTACGCCCGGGCCCTCGTCGTGCCCGAGAAGATCGAGGCCGGGGCCAACCCGAACACCGGCGCGGAGGTGGTCCGCGACGACCTGGTCGCCGCGGGCTACGGCGACAGCAACCGGATCTACCTGGTCTTCACCGACTTCGCGTCGAACTCGGACGCGTACCAGTGCCCCACCGGCGGCGGGTTCACCCCGACCTCCCCCGCCAAGCTCTGCTCGGCGGTCACCGAGTCGTGGACCACCGGGGTGGCCGGGCACGAGCTGTTGCACGTGCTCGGCGCCCCGCACTCCTGGATGACCGAGGCGGGGCAGTACTTCTACCCGGAGATCATGGTCAACTGGCTGGAGCACTGGAACACCGACCCGGGCTTCCGTAACTACTACGACCCCAGCGAGCCGTCGGCCACGTTCCACATCGACCCGGCCCCGTCGAGCGTCAAGCGGAACATCGCCGGCCACCCGATGCTGACCGCCCCGGTCTGCTGCGACGTCGGTGCCAACAACGACCTGCTCACCGCCGAGCAGCGCACCGCCGAGGCGGTCACCCCGGGCAGCGCCACGAGCACGTTCACCTCGTCGGGCGGGTGGCACCAGGTCACCCCGTCCTGCGGCGACGCGACGGTCTCCTGCGTCTACTTCGACGGCCGGCGCTCGGTGCAGTTCCACACCTCCAGCGGGCCCGCCACCAGCTCGGCCATCTGGCTGACCAGCAGGGTAGCGGTGACCGCCGGCCGGACGTACAAGATGTTCGCCCGGCTGCGCAGCGGCACGGCTGTCGACGCGCGACTCCAGCTCGCCTGGTACGCCGCCAACGGCACCCTGCTGTCGACCGCCTCCGGCCCCACCGCCGCTCTCGCCGGCAACTGGCTGGAACACCGGGTGACGGCCATCGCCCCGGCCAACGCCGCCACGGTACGGCTCACCGTGTCCGTACCGGCCCAGGCCACCACGGGCAGCCACGCGGTCACCATCGACAGCCTCCAGCTCAACGACTGCGCGGCGAACACCGGCGGGACCTGTCGCTACGACACCTGAGCGTTGGCGCGGGCACCCGCTCGGCGCGGGCCGGACGGCCCGCCCCGGGCGACCCGGCGCCGGTGTCAGCTCCCGACCGCGCTCAGCGCCCCGGCGCCGGCCACCAACAGCCGGTCGGCCTGGTCGGCCTTCTCCCGGGCGAAGACGCGGACGAGGTCGTGGAAGCGGAACCGCTGCCGCCGGCCGCCGTCGGACTCGACGATCTCCAGCAGCCGGGCGTCGACCAGGTTCTCCCCCACCTCCTCGCCGGCGTGCCGGGACACGCCCAGCACCTCCGCGGTGCACCAGCTGGGGAAGGCCGGCGCGCGCAGCAGCGCCAGCCGGCGCAGGGCGAGCTGGCCCAGGTCGGCCAGCTGGTGATAGCTGCTGTCCAGCCGTTCCCGGACGTCCATCGAGCCCAGCCGGAGCTCGTCCAGCCGGTACCGCTCGTCGGCGAGCCGGTCCGCCAGGTACCCGAGCGACCAGTGCGGGCGCGCCAGCAGCCGGGATCCGGCGACCCGGACGCCGAGCGAGAGCCGACCGCACAGCTCGACGATCCGGCCGGCGGCCTCGGCCTCCTCGGCGACCCGCTGCGCCCCGATGATCCGGCCGAGCAGCACGAGCGCCTGCTGCCGGTCGAGGGTGCCGACCTCGATCGACGTGGCGCCGGCCAGCTCGGGCATCCGGAGCCGGCTGGTGACGATGACCTGGCAGCCGGGGTCGCCGGGCAGCAGCGGGCTCACCTGCGCGTAGTCCGCGGTGCCGTCGAGCATGACCAGCAGCCGCCGGCCGGCGAGCTGGCTGCGGTAGAGCCGGACCCGCTCGTCGAGCCCCTTCGGGATCGCCGACTCGGCGTGCCCGAGGCTGCGCAGGAACCAGCCGAGCACGTCGTACGGCTCGACGGCGTTGCCCCGCGCGCGACCGAGGTCGGCGTAGAGCTGACCGTCGGGGAAGGCGGTCCGGGTGAGGTGGGCCGCGTGCAGGGCGAGCGTGCTCTTGCCGACGCCGGCCATCCCGGTGACCACGGCGACCGGCGGGCAGACCTTCGGCTCGGCGGTCAGCACCCGCAGCAGCCCGTTCAGCTCCTCCTCCCGCCCGGCGAAGTCACCGACGCCGGGCGGGAGCATCGCGGGCCGCACCCCGTGCCAGCTCTGCTCCGCGACGACCGCCGGGGCCTGGGGGCCGCCGAGGATCGACCGGTACGCCTCGGTGAGCAGCGGCCCCGGGTCGACGCCCAGTTCGTCGGCGAGCACCTGGCGGCCCTCGTGGTAGGCGGCCAGCGCGTCGGCCTGCCGGTCGCTGTGCAGCAGGGCGGTCATCAGCTGGCCCCGCAGCCCCTCGTGCAGCGGGTGCTCGGCGACGAGCTGGGTGATCTCGGGGACCAGCCGGACGTGGTGCCCCAGCCGCAGGTCGGCTTCGATCCGGCTCTCCCGGACCGCCATCCGCAGCTCCGCCATGCGGTGCGCCTCGGCCGCCGCGAGGTGCTCGGTCACGTTGGACAGCGCGGGGCCGCGCCACAGCGACATGGCGGCGTGCAGCCGCTCGGCGGCCTCGGCGTGCCGCCCGTCACGCAGCGCCTCCCGACCGGCCTCGGCCAGGCGCTCGAACTCGTCGAGGTCGAGCCGGGCGGCGCCGATGCGGATCTGGTACCCCGACCACTGCCGGACGATGTCCACCTCGGCGCCGAGGTACTTGCGCAGCCGCGAGACGTAGTTGTAGAGCTGGGCGGCGAAGGTGGCCGGCGGGCGCTCCCCCCAGAGCAGCTCGCAGAGCCGGGTGTCCGGCACGGTACGCCCCTCGGCGAGCAGCAACGCCGCGAGCACGGTGCGCTGCTTCGCACCGTCCAGCGCCACCTCCGAGTCACCCTTCCAGGCCCCCACCGGCCCCAGTACCCGAAACTCCATCCCTGGCTCCGTTCATCGCGCCGCCCCGGGTAGAACAGTCGCCCGAAGACTCATCGGCACCGGCACGGTCCACATGCGTGGTCGGCACTCAATTTCCCGACGGCGTCACGCTGACCGTTCAACTGATCACTGATCGTGACTAGGATGGGGCGGGTCACACGTGGAGCGAGGAGCCGCCGCCGGCCCGGTCGGTCCCGCCGTCCGGAGGCCCCGGCGGGCTCACGCGCACCGGCGCGGCCAGCAATGGGGCACGAATGTGAGTAGTTTCCACGCATGAACTCCGCGCCCCCCTCTGGCACCGTGCAACGGTGACCTCGACTCCCCTGGCCGGCGCCACCGATCACGCCTGCTCCGGCGTACGGCTGGCCCCGCACTGGTGGGCCCCGGGGCTCGCGCTGCACGAACGCGCGCCCGGCCTGACCGGCGGCGCACCGGGCCGACGTCCCGCCGACGCCCCGCGCGACGCGGACGACCCGGATGCGGGCGGCCCGGGCAACGCCGGCGCCGCGCGTGGCGTCGACGCCACGCGCGGCGCAGTCGGCACGGCCACCGACGGCCCCGACGGCACGGGCAACGCCGGAGGCGCGGGCGGTGCGGACCGGCGGCTGGCCCGGTGGCGGGACGGGCACGGGCCGGGCCTCGGGGCGCGCCTCGCCGAAATCGGCCTGGACGAGGCGGAGCTGCGCGCGCTGCTGGCCGAGGACCGATCCGCGCTGGCCGCCAGGACGACCCGCCCGGGATGGGCGCAGAGCGTCGAGGCGGCCCTGGCCGCCGCGGCCATGCCCCGGCCGCCGGTCGACCCGGCGGACTGGCGGGCCGCCCTCGCCGCGCCCCTGCGGCCGTTCGTCGACGTCGCCGCCGACCGGTTCCTCGCCGGAGCCCGTCCGATCGCGACGGAGAGGACGGTCGACCTGGCCGCCCTCACCGACCAGTTCGCCGCCGCACTGGGTCGGCGCCTGCTCGCCGTCGCGGCCCGCACGCTGGTCTCGGAGCTGCACCGACGCCGGGCGGCCGGCCGGCTCGCCGGCGCCGACGGCCGGGCCCGCTTCGCCGACTTCGTGGCGCAGCTCTGCGATCCCGTCGGGCTGGTCGAGCTGGTCGACCGTTATCCCGTGCTGGCCCGCCTGCTGGCGCAGGCCGGCACGGCCGCCGCCCGGTCCGGGCTCGAACTCCTGACCCGGTTCGTCGCCGACCGCGACGCCCTGGTGGGGACCCTGCTCGGCGGCGACGACCCCGGCCCGCTGGTCGCGGTCCGCAGCAACGTGGGCGACGCCCACACCGGTGGCCGTACGACCACCGTGCTGCGCTTCGCGGACGGCCGACGCGTCGTCTACAAGCCCCGCGACCTGGCCTCTCAGGTCCGCTTCAACGGGTTCGTCGACTGGCTGGAGCGGCGGGCGCCGGGGTCGGGGCTGCGCGGGGTCGCCGCCCTGACCCGGCCGGGCTACGGCTGGTCGGAGTACGTGGACGCGACGGCGCTGCGCCACCCGGGGCAGGCGGACGGGTTCTACCGCCGGCAGGGTGCCCTGGTGGCGCTGCTGCACGTCCTGCACACCACGGACATGCACTACGAGAACCTGATCGCCGCCGGTGACACACCGGTCGTGGTGGACACCGAGACGCTCTTCCATCCCGCGCTGGGCGAGCCGGTGGGCACCGGCGACCCGGCGGCGGACCTGCTGACCGCCTCGGTGCACCGGACCGGCCTGCTGCCGGTGATCGTCGTCGGCGACCAGGGGGCGATGGACCTGTCCGGCGTCGGCGGCGACCGGGGCGGGACCGCACCCGTCAGCGCGCTCGACTGGGCCGACCCGGGCACCGACCGGATGCGGCTGACCCGCCGGGCCGTCGACTTCGCCGGCGGACGCAACCGCCCCCGCGTCGGCGGCTCCCCGGTCGATCCCGGCGCCCACGAGCCGGCGCTGCGGGCGGGGTTCCGGCAGGCGTACGAGACGATCCGGGCGCACCGGCGGGAGTTCACGGAGCTGGTCGCGTCCTGCGCCGACGTCCCGGTACGGCTGGTCGCCCGGCCCACCTCGGCGTACCACACCCTGCTCACCGAGACCACCCACCCGGACGTGCTCGGCGACGCGCTGGAGCGCGACCGCGCGTTCGGCGTCCTCTGGTCCAGCGTGGACGGGCATCCCTTCCTCGCCCAGTTCCCGCGGCACGAGGTCGCCGCGCTGTGGGCGGGCGACGTCCCGCTGTTCGAGGGCACTCCGGGGGGCCGCACCGTCCGGGTGGCCGGGGGCGGCGAGCCGCTGCCCGTGCCGCTGGCCCGCTGCGGGCTCGACGCCGCGCTGAGCAAGATCGCCGGGCTGGGCGAGGTCGACCGGCGGCACCAGGAGTGGATCGTCGCGGCGACGCTGGCGACCCGTCGCCCGGTCGACGGCCGGCACGCGGGCGCACCGTCGTCCCGGCCGGTCGCGGACGCCGCCGCGTCGCCGGAGCGCCTGCTCGCCACGGCGTGCGCGCTGGCCGACGAGATCCAGGCCCGGAGCGTGACCGGCGCGGACCGGGTGAACTGGCTCGGCCTGGAGCTGGTGGACGACCGGCAGTGGCTCGTCCTGCCGATGGGGGGCGGGTTGGCCAACGGGCACCTCGGGGTCGCGCTCTTCCTCGGCCAGCTCGCCGCGGTGACCGGCACCGCCCGCTACGCCGAGCTGGCCCACCGGGCCGTCGCCGGGGTGCCGGGGCTGCTCCGGTTGCTCGGCGCGCGCCCGGACCTGACCGCCGCGATCGGCCCCGGCGGGCTGTACGGCCTCGGCGGCATCGCGTACGGACTCGCCCGGCTGTCCACCCTGCTGGCCGAGCCCGGGCTCGCCGGTCAGGCCCGCGCGGCGGTCGACCTGGCCGCCACCGCCAGCGCGGGTTCGGCGGCGGTGGCCTGGGCCGACGGCGGCGCGGGCTGCCTCGCCGCCATGGACGCGGTGCACGCCGAGCTGGGCCACGCGCCGGCGGCGGCACTCGCGCGGGGCTGGGCCGACCGGCTCGTGGACGTGATCGAGCGGGACGAGCTGCCGACGGAGGTGGGCTTCGCCGACGGGCTGGCCGGCATCGGCTGGGCGCTGGGCCGGCACGCCCGCACCGGTGGCGCCCGGTACGCGCGGGCGGGCCGGCGCGCGCTGCGCCGGGCCGGCGCCCCCGGCGGCGACGGGCCGGCGGAATACGGCTGGTGCCGCGGCGCGGCCGGCCTCGCGCTCGCCCACCATGCCCTCGCCCCCGACGCCGGCACCGCCGACGCCGAGCCCTCCGGCACCTGCGGGCCGGGCGCGGCCGACCGGGTCGTGCCGCCGGGCGGCGGGCCCGGGCGCGGGCCCGACGAGGCGGTACGCCTGCTCACCGACCGCCCGCTGCTCGACGACCTCAGCCTCTGCCACGGCGAGTTGGGCGTCGCCGAGGCGACCGGTGTCCTCGACGGCTGCGGTGGCGCGGTCCGGCGACGCGCCGGTCGGATCCTGGACGCCGTCGACCGGTACGGGGCGTCCTGCGGGACGCCGGGCAACGTGCCCACCCCCGGGCTGCTCACCGGCCTCGCCGGCATCGGGTACGGGCTGCTCCGGCTCTCCGGGGCCGGGCCGGTGCCGTCGGTGCTGCTGCTGGAACCGACCCCTGAACCGCGCCCCACGGGTTGAGGACCGCCGGGCGAGCGACGACGATCTCCAGAGGAGCCGCCAGCTCCGGAAACGACCTACGAAGTCACCAACAGGAGGAATGACAGTTGTCCGAGAACCAGCTCCCCCCGTACCGCGTCGACGAGACCGACCTCGCGACGCCCGTCGACGACCCGGCCGGGGCGATGTGGCTGCAGCCCGTCGTGACCTTCGGGATCCGCGCGGCCGCCCTCGCCAGCCTGGCCGTGCCCGTGGGCATGGTGATCGGCGGTCTCGTCGGTGACGCCGGCGCGGCGGCGGACGCCGCACCCCTGACGACCTGCTGCCCCGAGAAGCCGATGTGATGACGGCGCGGTAGCCGCGCGGCGGCGCGTCGACCAGCACCGCGTTGGGCCGGGGCCGGCCTCCTCGGATAGCGTGCGCAGTGTGTACCGCTCCTCGAAGTTCATCGGCAGGGACGCCGAACTGCGCGCGGTGCTGAAAAGCCTCGAATCGGCGCGGGCGGGGCGGGGCGGCGCGGTCTTCGTGGTCGGCGAGAGCGGCGTCGGCAAGTCCCGTCTCGCGTCGAGGGTCGCGGAGCTGGCCACCGCGGCGGGCATGCGGGTGATGCAGGGCCGGGGCAGCACGATCGGCACCGCGGTGCCGCTGCGCCCGCTGACCGAGGCGCTGCTGTCGCTGCTCCGGTCCGGGCCGGTCGACCCCACCGTGCTCGGGCCGTACGGCCCGATCCTCGGCCGGCTCGTCCCCGACTGGGGCCGGCCACCGGCCGACCAGGAGAACGCGTCCCTGGTGATCCTCGCCGAGGCCGTCCTCCGGCTGACCGGGGTGGCCGGCGCGGGGCGGGGTTGCCTGATGCTGCTGGACGACCTCCAGGACGCCGACACGGAGACGTTGACCGTGCTGGAGTACCTGATCGACAACCTCGCCCTGCAACCGACCCTGCTGCTGGGGGCGATCAGGGCGGAGCCCTGCGCGGCGTCGACGATCGCCCGGTCGGCCGCGCAACGCGGCCAGTGCACCCTCATCGAGCTGGGCCGGCTCGACGACGACGGGCTGCGGCAGATGGTCGGCGCCTGCCTCGACGCCGACCCGGAACGGGTGCCGGCGGCCGCGCACGCCCTCGTCGCGACGGGCAGTGCCGGCAACCCCTTCCTGATCGAGGAACTCGTCGCCGGCATGGTCGACGGCGCGCTGCTGATCGGCGGCCCGCAGGGCTGGCGGCTGTCCGAGGAGCTGCCCGCCGCCCTGCCGAGCACCCTGGCGCGGGGCATGGCGCAGGGGGTCGAGCAGCTCGGTCCCCGGGCCCGGGAGCTGCTCTCGATGGGCGCGCTGCTGGGCCAGCGCTTTCCGCTGGCCGTGGTGCAGGCGGCCACCGGGCTGAGCGACCACGACGTGCTCGACCACCTGTGCGGCGACGTCGCCGGGCGACTGGTCACGGTGGACGACCAGCTCACCGACTGGTACGCCTTCCGGCACCGGCTCACCCGGGAGGCGCTGCTCAGCCTCCTCGGCCCCGCCGACCGCGCCCGGCTCGCCCAGCGGATGGCCGACGCGGTGGAGGCGGTCTTCCCCGGTCTGCCGGGCGAGTGGTGCCAGGTGTCGGCCAACCTGCACCTGGAGGCCGACAACCCGGAGGCGGCCGGCCGGCTGTTCACCGAGGCGGGCCGGCGGGCGATCGCGCAGGGCGGCGCCACCACCGCGGTCGCCCTGCTCGACCGCGCGATCGGCCTGCTCGGCGAGAACCCCGTGGCCCGCGCGGCCGCCCTCGAAGCCCTGCTGCACGCCCTGGCGGAGGCGGGACTGGTCGAGCGGGCGCTCGCGTCGGTCAGCACCCTCGACCAGATCGGTGGCGTCGATCCGCGCCGGCGGGCGCAGCTGCACACCCGGCTGGCCTGGGCCGCGACGGTCGCCGGCCGCTCGGCCGAGGGGCTGGCGCAGGTGGAGCAGGCGCGGGCCCTGCTGGGCCCGGACGCCGCCGCGGAGGACACCGCGCCGATCGACGTGGTCGCCGCCCACCTGGTGCTGGACACCGCCGGGCAGGACCAGCTCGCCACCGCCGAGGCGCTGGCCCGGCGGGCCGCCACCGTCGCCGAGACCGTCCCCCTGCCGGTGGTGGCCTGCCAGGCCTGGCAGCTGCTCGGCGCGTTGATCCGGCACCGCGACCCGGCGGAGGCGACGTGGTGCCTGGAACGGGCCCTGGCCTTCGCCGCGCAGCACCGGCTGCCGATCTGGGAGATCCACGCGCTGATCCGGCTCGGCAACGACGACGCGCTGCGCAACGCGCGCCTGGACCGGCTCGAACAGGCCCGGGAGCGGGCCTCGCAGGCCGGCGCGGTGACCGCGCGCCACCAGGCGGAGGCGAGCCTCGCCCTGCACGCGGTGCTGCGGGGCGACTTCGACACCGCGAACGCCCTCGTCCAGCAGGTGCTGGCCGCGACCACCCGGCTGAAGCTGCTGGAGACCACCCAGTACGTGCTGCTGGTCAGCGCGGTGCTCGCGGCGCACCAGGGGCGGCGCCGGGAGATGGAGCACGCGCTGGCCGAGTTCCGCCGGTGGAGCGGCGACCAGGCCCTGCACGCCTCCCGCGTACACGGGCTGGCCAGGGCCTTCTGCGCACTGCTGGAGGAGGATCGGCCCCGCGCCCTCGACGAGCTTGCCCGCGCGTTCGACGCGGAGGCGCAGAGCCCGACGGTCTTCCACCTCTCCGGCCGGCACGGCCTGCACGTGCTGCTCCAGGTCACCTCCGGCGAGGCCGGCTGGCCGGCCTACGAGGCGGTGCAGGGCGACTCGGCGAGCAGGCTGCGCTGGGATCTGCAGTTCGCCCTCTTCGCCAAGGCGGTGCTGCTCGGCCGGTCCGGTCGGCAGGAGGAGGCGGCGGCGGCGGCGGCCGAGGCGATGCGGGCCGGGGCGCCGTACGCGATGGGCCGGCACCTCGCGTTGCGGCTGGTGTGCGAGTCGGCCCTCGCCGACGGGTGGGGAACACCGGTGCAGTGGCTGCGCGCCGCCGAGGAGCACTTCCACCGCAGCGACGTGCCAGCCGTGGCCAGCGCCTGCCGGGCCCTGCTGCGCCAGGCGGGCGTACGCATGACGCAGCGCCGCTCCGGTGCGGGCGACATCCCCTCCGGCCTGCGGTCGGTGGGCGTGACGGTGCGGGAGTTCGAGGTGCTTCGGCTGCTGGTCGGGCGGCTGAGCAACCGGGAGATCGCCGGCCGGCTGCATCTCTCCCCGCGCACCGTGGAACGGCACGTGTCCAGCCTGCTCGGCAAGACGGGCCTGCCGAACCGGATCGCGCTCAGCGAGTACGCCGCCGAGGTGGAGAGCGGCTGAGCGGCGACACGGTGCAACATTCCTGCAATCGACGAACGTTGACGTCGATGTCCGGGCGGCCCTAGCGTCACGGGAGGGAAAGCCCTTTCCCGCATGGTCCGGCGCCCGCCGGACGGCGCACCGCCGCCGCCCGCCGGCCCTGGCCGCTCCCGCACCGCACCAGGAGGACCCCGTGCGTGACAGGCGCATCAGACGTACCCGCGGCGCGGTCGCCGCGGTCGGCGTGTCGGCGACCGCGCTCGCCCTGGCCGCGACCATGGTGTCGACGGCACACGCCGCCACCCTCTTCTCGGACGACTTCGGCGACGGCGACAGCGGCGGCTGGTCGAAGTCGGGCGGAACCTGGTCGGTGACCACCGACGGTTCGCCGGCACTCCGCCAGTCGAACACCGGCAGCGAGCTCGCCCGGATGTTCGCCGGGCAGACGAGCTGGACCGACTACGAGGTGCAGGCCCGGGTCAAGCCGGCCTCGTACGGGCCCGGCGGTCTCGTCGCCATCGCCGCCCGGGCCAGCAGCTCCACGAAGATGTACCGGCTGTCGCTGCTGGCCGACGGTCACGCCGAACTCCAGGCCGTCAACGGCAGCGCGGTCACCGTGCTCGGCTCGGCGGCCGGCGTCGGCTCCACCGGCGCGTGGCACACGCTGCGGATCGAGACCACCGGCAGCACCGTGCGCGGATTCGTCGACGGCGTGCGGGTCGGCGACGCGAACGGCAGCCTGACCGGCGCCGGGCGCATCGCGCTGGTCACCGCCCACGCCGGCGCGAGCTTCGACGACGTGGTGGTCAGCTCCGCCGGCACCGGCCCGACCACCCCGCCGACCACCGCCGCCCCGACCACCGCTCCCCCGCCGACCACTCCGCCCCCGACCACGCCGCCGCCGGCCACCGGCACCCTGGTCGTCGCCACCAACGGCGACGACGCCGGCACGGGCACCCTGGCCCAGCCACTGCGGACCATCCAGCGCGCCCACGACCTCGTGCAGCCCGGCGGGACCATCGCCGTGCGCGGAGGCACCTACGCGCCGGCCAGCACCATCAAGATCCTCAAGGACGGCAGCCAGTCCCAGCCGATCACCCTCACCGCCTACCAGGGCGAGCGCGTGGTCATCGACGGCGAGAACATGCCGTACACCCCGGGGGCCGTGGGATCCTCGATCCCCCGCGCCGACCGGGGCGCCCTGCACGTCGAGGGCGACTGGTGGCGGTTCGTCGGCCTGGAGATCGTCAACGGCCCGTACGGCATCTTCGGGGTGGACACCAACAACGGCCGCTACGAGCGCCTGGTGACCCGCGACAACTACGAGACCGGCCTGCACCTGCAGGGCGCCTCGTCGGGCAACCACGTCGTCGACCTGGACAGCTACGGCAACCGCGACCCGCGCAAGAACGGCGAGAGCGCGGACGGCCTGGCCATCAAGGAGGGCTCCGGGACGGGCAACGTCGTCCGGGGCGCCCGGCTGTGGCGCAACGCCGACGACGGCTTCGACGCCTGGTTGTTCCTGTCGCCCGTGCTCATCGAGGACAGCCTCGCCTACGACAACGGCTACAACTACTGGAGCCTGCCCGACTACACCGGGGACGGCAACGGCTTCAAGAACGGCGGCGGCACGGATCCGCGTCCGGCGGTCGCCCACGTCACCCGCAACAGCATGGCCTGGGGCAACTCGGCCGGCGGCTTCATCGACAACGGCAACCCCGGCTCGCTGGTCTTCGAGCGCAACACCGCCTGGGACAACGGCAAGGACGGATTCAACGTGTCGCGCTCCACCTCGGTCCTCACCCGTAACCTCGCGGTCGGCAACACCACCGACGTGTCGCTCGGCGGCTCCACCGGCTCCGGCAACTCGTGGAACCTCGGCGGGACGTGGTCGCTCGTCAGCACGGACCCGGCCACGATCACCGGCCCCCGTACGGCGGGCGGCGCCATCCCCACCTCCTCGTTCCTGCGCCCGGCCAACGGCGCGGACGTCGGCGCCCGGATCTGAGCCGGACCGGCCGGGGCGGTCGGCGGTGGCACCGCCGGCCCCCCGGCCCCGGCGGCCTCCCGCACCGGCGCGGGACCGTGCCGTGCGGGTCGCCCGTCGGGGCCACCGTCCGGCGCCGCGCGCTGGCAGGATGACCGGATGGACCTCGACACCGGCGCCGGGCTGCTGCACCGGCTGACGTCCTACGAGCCGAGCCGCGAGTGGGACGCGCCCCTGGACGATCCGCGCGTCCGTCAGGACCTCGTCCCGAACGACCCCGAGACCCTGCCGCCGCCCATGAAGGGCTACCCGGACGGTCCCGCCGTCCTCGCCCTGCCCCGCGACCTGCCCGACCCCGGCGTCCCCGCGACCGCCGTGCTGGCCGGCGTCGCGCCCCCCGCGCAGCCCCTCGACGCGGCGCAGCTCGGCCGCGTGCTCTTCCTCGGCGCCGGCGTCGTGCGCACCGCCGAGCGCAACGGCCGCCCCTTCCTCTACCGCGCCTCCGGCTCGGCAGGGGCGCGGTTCCCGCTGGAGGTCTACGCGAGCACCCGGGGCGTCGCGGGGGTGCCGGACGGCGTGCACTGGTACGACGCGCGGCGGCACGCGCTCGTCCAGGTGGCCCCCGCCGCGACCGGGGCGGTCACGACGCTGGTGGTCACGGGCGTGCCGTGGCGCACGGGCTGGCGCTACGCCGAGCGCGGCTGGCGGCACCTCTACTGGGACGCCGGCACGCTGCTGTCCCAACTCTCAGCGGCCGCCGACAGCGCCGGCCTGTCGCCGCGGCTGCGGTCGCTCTTCCCGGACGCCACCGTGCGCGCGCTCGTCGGCGCCGACGGGGTGCACGAGTACCCACTGGCCCTGCTGTCCCTCGGCGACGGTGCGCCGGCGATCGGGCCCACCGGGCCGGCGGTCCCCGGCGAGCTGCCGCCGGTCGAGCTGCCGCTGTGCACCGCCGCCCAGCGCGCGGGCGAGCGGAACGTGCTCGGCGCGCCCTGGCCGCGGGCGGAGCCGCTGCCGGCGTACCCGCCGTCCGACCCGCTCGACGAGGTCGTCCGGCGGCGCGGCTCGCAGCGGCGGATGGACAGGTCCCGGACGCTGCCGCGCGCCCTGCTGGAATGGCCCCTGGCGGCGGCCCTGCGCGGCGTGCCGGTGCCGCACTGGGTCGCCGTGCACGGGGTCGACGGCGTGCCGCCCGGCCTCTATTGGTGGCCCGACCTGTCGGCGCCGCTGCGCGCCGGTGACCTGCGCGACGAGCTGCTCCGGGTCTGCCTGGACCAGGCGCTCGCCGGCGACGCGGCCTATGTCGTCGTCGCCGCCGCGCCGCTGTCGGCCCTCGACGACCGCGGCTACCGCGACGCCCAGCTCGCCGCCGGGCTCGTCGAGGGCCGGCTGCACCTCGCGGCGTACGCCCTCGACGCGGGCGCCTCCGGCATGACCTTCCTCGACTCGGACGTCCCGGGGCTGCTGGGCGAGCCGGACGACCTCGCGGCGCTGCTCTTCACCTGTGTGGGCGTCCCCGAGTACCGGTCGCGCGCGGGCGGGCGACCGGGCGCCCCGGTCGCGGTCCGCCCGGTCATGCCCCGCGTCGGCGGTTCGTGACGCCGCTCGGCAGGGTGCCCACCGCGGGCACCACCGGCCGGCGGTAGCTGAGCAGATCTAAGGGGCCGGGACCGCGCCGCCGCGCCCGCCGCCTTCGTGCGCAGACGCCCCCAGGCGGGTGGGCACCTCCACCTATGAAGGTTTCCGCCATCCAGCCACACCGGAACGGCAGGCGTTTACATCAACACCCATCGCGGTGTACGTTACCGCCACCCGCCGAATCTCATTGATATCGGCGAATATCTGGAGGGGTGCAGATGACTGCTCGACCCGCCGCGCGACGCAGGCGTGGGCTGCTCAGCGCCATGCTGGCCGCCACCCTGGTCCTGACTGCCGAATCAGCCCTGGCCGCCGCGCCGGTGTCGGCCGCCCCGGAGGGTGCCCCACCGGCGTCCGCCCGGTTGGCCACCGCCTTCGACACCGCCGCCGGCCGGTACGACGTCCCCCGCGACCTGCTCGTCGCCCTCGGCTACGCCGAGACCCGCCTGGACGGGCACGGCGGCGCCCCCAGCGCGGCGGGCGGCTACGGCATGATGCACCTGGTCAGCAACCCCAGGCTGCGCACCCTGGACGAAGCGGCCACGCTGACCGGGCTCAGCCGTGCCGCGCTGCGCGCCGACCCCACCGCCAACATCGCCGGAGCGGCCGCCGTCCTGCGCTCCTACGCCGACCAGGCCGGCCTGACCGCGGCCGAGCGCGACGACGTCGACGAGTGGTACGCCCCGGTCGCCCGCTACGGCGGCGCGTCCCAACCGTCGCTCGCCCGCCTCTACGCGGACGCCGTCTACGAGCTGCTCGGCACCGGCTTCGAGACCGGTCACGCCGGGGTGGCGAAGGTCCCCGGCCGCCAGGTGACCCCGGAGCGGGACCTGCCGGGCGCCGCGTCGGACGGGGCCGGCATCCTCAGCACCGACTACGGCCCGGCCGCGTGGGCGCCGGCGAGCACCAGCAACTACACGGTGGCCAGCCGCCCCACCAGCCACTCCGTCAGGTACATCGTCATCCACGTGACGCAGGGCAGCTACGCCGGCTCGATCAGCTGGTTCCAGAACCCGGCCGCCCAGGCCAGCGCGCACTACACGTTCCGCTCCTCCGACGGGGCGGTCACCCAGTCGGTGCGGGAGAAGGACATCGCCTGGCACGCGGGCAACTGGACCTACAACACCCAGTCCATCGGCATCGAGCACGAAGGGTACGTCGACAACGCGGCCTGGTTCACCGACGCGATGTACCGGGCGTCGGCGACGCTGACCCGCAGCCTCGCCAACAAGTACGGCATCCCGAAGACCAGGACGCACATCATCGGCCACAACGAGGTCCCCGGGGCCACCCACACCGACCCGGGTCCGAACTGGAACTGGGGCTACTACATGCAGCTGGTGAACCAGCAGACCGGTGTCGGCTCCGGCACGGTGAACACCGAGGGGGTGAGCCTCAACGTGCGCTCCGGACCCGGTACCGGCTACGCCGTCGTGGGTTCCGTCGCCGACGGCGCGACCGTCAGCATCTACTGCCAGGCCGTCGGCACCACGGTGACCGGCCCCTACGGCACGAGCAACATCTGGGACCGCATCGGCACCAACCGGTACGTCTCAGACGCGTACGTCCTGACCGGCCACGACGGCTTCATCCCCGGCGTGCCACGCTGCTGACCACCACGGACGGTGCCGTCCACCCCCGCGGGTGGACGGTACCGGCGCGTCACAGCCGCGCGACGACGAGCTCGTGGATCGCGGCGAGCAGCTCCTGGTCGTGCTCCGCGTGCGCGGTCACCGTGACGGCGGCCCGCCGCGCGGGGCTGACCACCACGTACTGGCCGTAGCGACCGTCCAGCCGGTACGTGCCGGCCCGGTCGATCCACACGCCCAGCCCGTATCCGTGGGTGTACGGCTCGCCGTACGTGACGGCGCTCGTGTCGACCCGCTCCCCCGCCATCCGCCGCACGTACTGCGCGGGGAGCACCTGCCGGCCGTTCCACCGGCCCTCCTGCACCAGCAGCTGGGCGAAACGCGCGAGTTCCTCGGTACGGAGGAAGAGGTCGCTCTCCGCGAGGGGGTGGCCCAGCGGACACGCGTGCCAGGGCGGATCGTGCAGGCCCAGCGGCGCGAACAGGCGCGGCAGCAGGAACGCGCGCAGGTCGGCCCCGGTGACCCGGGCGATCACCCGGCCGAGGGCGTACGGGCCCGAACCCGTGTAGCCGAAGCGGGTCCCGGGCGCGGCGACGAGCGGCGCGGCGACGATCTCGTGGAGCAGGTCGGCGGCGGTGATCCGCTCGTCGGCGAACCAGCGGTGGCTGGTGCCGCTGGTCATCGTCAGCAGCTGGCGGAGCGTGACGGCACCGAACCCGTCGGCGGCGATCGGCCGCAGCTCGGGCAGGTGGTCCAGGAGGCGGTCGTCGAGGCTCAGCCGCCCCTCCGACTCGGCGAGCCCCACGGCCACGGACGTGAACGTCTTGGCGACGGAGTACAGGTTCACCCGGTCGTCGGAGCGGAAGCGGTGTTCCACGGGCGGGCGGCCCTCGCGGTGCACGCGGATGCCGTACGTGCCCAGCGCACGGTCGCGGTCCGCCCGCACGAAGTCGTCGAGTAGATCGGTACTCACGGGCGGACGATACGCGAGACCGCCGGCGCGGTTCCGTTTCCGCCGCCCGCCTCGGGGTACGGGCCAGGACGCCTGCTCAACACCGTTCTCGTGGAGGAACTCGCCAGATGGATGCCAGCAAGCCCGCCAAGGCGGTCAAGGACGTGGTGGAGGCCGCAGCCGGGAAGGTGGCCGACGCGCTGACCCCGGACGTGCCCGGCGCGCCGGGTAGCGCCCCGCCAACCGTGGAGGAGCCGACGACGCCACACGATCCGCTGCCGCCCAAGAAGGAACAGGGCGCCCCGGAGACCCGTACGCCGACCGGCGCGGCGACCGGCGCGCCGACGACGGCGAACGGTCAGCAGGGCGCCTTCCTCACCACGGCGCAGGGGGCGCGGCTGCGCGACACGGACCACTCGCTGAAGGCCGGGCCGCGCGGTCCGGTCCTGCTCCAGGACCACCACCTGCGCGAGAAGATCACCCACTTCGACCACGAGCGCATCCCCGAGCGCGTCGTGCACGCGCGCGGGGCCGGCGCGCACGGCGTCTTCGAGGCCTACGGCACGGCCGAGGGCGTGACGAAGGCCGGCTTCCTGGCGAAGGGCAGGACGACCAACGTCTTCGTGCGGTTCTCCACCGTCCTCGGTTCGCGCGGCTCGGCCGACACGGTCCGCGACACCCGCGGCTTCGCGACGAAGTTCTACACCGACGAGGGCACCTTCGACCTGGTCGCCAACAACATGCCGGTCTTCTTCATCCAGGACGCCATCAAGTTCCCCGACATCATCCACGCCGGCAAGCCGCACCCCGACCGGGAGATCCCGCAGGCGCAGAGCGCGCACGACACCTTCTGGGACTTCGTCTCCCTGCACACCGAGGCGCAGCACCACACCATCTGGAACATGTCCGACCGTGGCATCCCGCGCTCGTACCGGACGATGGAGGGCTTCGGCGTCCACACGTTCCGGCTCGTCAACGCCGCCGGCGAGACGGCGCTGGCCAAGTTCCACTGGAAGCCCAAGCTGGGCGTGCACTCCCTGACCTGGGAGGAGGCGCAGCTGCTCGGCGGCGTGGACCCGGACTTCCACCGCCGGGACCTCTACGACGCCATCGAGGCCGGCGCCTTCCCCGAGTGGGAGCTGGGCCTCCAGGTCTTTCCCGACACTCCCGAGGAGACCTTCGCCGGGATCGACCTGCTCGACCCGACCAAGATCGTGCCGGAGGAGCTGGCGCCGGTGCAGCCGGTCGGGAAGCTGACGCTCAACCGGACGCCGACGAACTTCTTCGCCGAGACCGAGCAGGTCGCCTTCCACGTCGGCCACCTGCCGCCGGGCATCGACGTCACGAACGACCCGCTGCTACAGGGCCGGCTCTTCTCGTACGTCGACACGCAGCTCACCCGGCTGGGCGGGCCGAACTTCTCGCAGATCCCGATCAACCGCCCGCACGCCCCGGTCAACGACATGCTGCGCGACGGCTTCCACCAGCAGGCCGTCCACGCCGGGGTCGCACCGTACCGGCCGAACTCGCTCGACGGCGGCAACCCCTTCCCGGCCGGCGACACCGACGGCGCGTTCGTCGACGTGCCGGTGACGGTGACGGAGGCGCCCAAGGTACGCGCCAACCCGGTCTCGTTCGACGACCACTACAGCCAGGTCCGCCTGTTCTGGCTGAGCATGTCGCCGGTCGAGAAGGAGCACATCATCCGCGCCTACACCTTCGAGCTGGGCAAGTGCTACCACCAGGCGATCCGGGAGCGCCAGCTCCGGTGCCTCGCCAACATCGACCCGGTGCTGTGCGCGGAGGTCGCCACCGGGCTGGGTCTTCCCGCGCCGGAGCCGACCGTGCCGCTCGTCGACCCCGCGCCCAGTCCCGCGCTGTCGCAGGTGGGCAGGCAGTGGCCGGCCGACGGCCGCACCGTGGGCATCGTCGTCGACCCCACCGCCGGGCTCGACGACGTCGACGAGGTGCGCCGGGCGGTCTTCGCCGCCGGCATGGTGCCGCTCCTCGTCGCCCCGCACGGCGGCCTGGTGGGCGGCCTGCCCGTGCAGCGGACCTTCGCCACCGGCCGCTCGGTCGAGTTCGACGTGCTCCTGCTGGCCGGGGCGCCGGCGCCCGCGCCGGACGCGTCGCCGGCGCGCGACGCCAAGGCCGGCGCGGCGGCCTCCGCCGCCGTGGATCCGCGGGTGCTGCTGCTGGTCGACGAGTGCTGGCGGCACGCCAAGGCGATCGGCGCGTGGGGCGCCGGCGTCGACGTGCTGCGGCAGGCGGGGGTCGCCGGCACGCCCGGCGTCGTCACGGGCGGCTCCGGCGCCGAGGTCCTGACCGCCGTGCAGCAGCTGCTGGCCGCCCACCGGGTGTGGGAGAGGTTCCCCGCCTCGGTCGCCTGACGCGCTCGTCCGCCGACGAGGGCCGTCCCCCGCAGCATCGGGGGACGGCCCTCGTCGCGTCCGGTCGGCTCCGCGCCGCCGCCCGTCCGGCGGGCGCGGCGGGGCTGTCGCGGTCAGTCCCACCTGTCCTGGTTGAGGAAGCGGGCGAAGCCGCGCCACGAGTTGGCCCCCATGACCCCGTCGATCGGGCCGGTGTAGCCGTGCCCGGACGCGAGGCGCTGCACGGCGCGCCAGGTGTTCGGGCCGGGCTGGCCGTCGATCGGTCCGGTGTAGCCGTAGGCCCGCATGGCCCGCTGGAGTGCGGCGTAGGTGCCCGGCCCGGGCGCGCCGTCGATGGGGCCGGTGTATCCGGCGGTGAGCCGCAGCCAGTTCTGCATGCGCTGGTAGAGGATGGTGCCGGGGATGCCGTCCTGCTCGGTGGAGGTCTTGGGCAGTCGCCCGGGTGCGGGGTTCTGCCCGATGTAGGCCAGCGGGTTGATGCGTACGCCGGCCGGACTGATCATGTGCCAGTGGACGTGCGGCCCGGTGGACGAGCCCGAGCCCGGCGCGCCGGCCGCGCCGCCGGAGAGACCGACGACGGTGCCGCTGGACACGGTCGCGCCGTTGCCGAGCAGGAACTGCGACAGGTGCATGTACTGGCTGCGGTACCCGTCCGCGTGCTGGATGGTGACCGTGTGCCCACCCGTGCCGTTGTACGGGATGTTCTGGATGGTGCCCGCGCCGCAGGCGGGCAGGCGGGTGCCGACCGGCATGCCGAAGTCGACGCCGCCGAGCGAACCCCGGTTCAGGTGGTCCTGCCAGGTGCCGGTGACGGGGTAGCCGGAGAAGGGGTGGTAGATGGCGGGCGCGGCGTACGCGCGGCCGGGGACGGCCAGCCCGGCCAGGGCGCCCGCGCCGAGGGCGGCGCCGAGCAGCACCGCGCGGCGGTCGACACCGGCGACCGCCGGGCCGTCGCCGCAGCATCCGGGTTGGTCGAGATGGTCCATCGCGTGCTCCCTGCTGATCGGTACGCCGGTCGGGCCAGTGACCATACATAGCCACGGATAAATCTGTCGACCGCCCGCTCCGCCCCGGCGTCGTGCCACGGGCGACGTCCCTTCCGGCGCCGCGACCGCCCCACCGGGTCGCTCAGCCGCCCGGGCAGCGGTTGTCACCGCCGCTGTGCTCCTGGCAGGTCGTCGGCGCCGGGACGGGCGCGGCCGGCGGCCTGAGGGTGCGCGCGGCATCCACGGCCGCCGGCGTCAGCGCCGCCGCGACCACGACGGCCAGGAACAGGTAGACGAGCCCGGTGCGGCGGTACCGGCAGCCGAACGCCACCAGCGCGATGACGGCCGGTCCGCCCGCTGCCGTCGCCGCGAGGAACAGCAGCGCCCGGGCGGAGCGCCGCCCGATCTCCGCCGCCCGCCCGCCACCGTTCGAGTGGTGGTCGGCCCACCCTTCCATGCCGATGGTGAACAACCACCACAGCAATGCCAGGCACGCCCCCACCCAGGCCACCGTCAGGAGCACGACGGCGTACCGGGACCGGGCGGCGGGTGTCGACGAGGTCATGCCGTACAGCCTGCCGGGGCCGGGGCCGCGGGACGTGAGCCCGCGTACTCACCGCGCGGGCGGATCCTTCGCACCCGGGCACGCGCGCGGGGGCCGGGTCCGCGGTGGCCACGCGTCGGACGGCGGCCGTTGCGGCGGGAAGGGCCGCCGCCGGCGAGGACGGCGGCCCGCCGGTGCGGTCGCGACGGCGACCGCACCGGCGGGCCTGGCCCCGTCACCGACGGGCCGGGTGGGGAGGTCCGCTCACCACCCGCGGCACTGGCCGGACGTCGGGCCGCTGACCGTGTTGGCCACCCCGCCGTCCACCGGTGGCGGCTGGTTGCCGACGCACCGCAGCGGCCCGTCGATCCGGTTGCCGGACACCACGACCGGGGTGTCGCCGGTGCGGCTGTCGACCACGCTGACCGGCCCCGTCACCCGCGTACCGGCGATCAGGACCCGGCCGGTGACGCCGGTGACCGACAGCGGGCCGTCGACCGTGCTGCCCGTCAACTCCACCACCGTGGCCCCGGTGGCGGTCACCGGGCCGCTGACGCTGGCGTCGAGCGCGACCAGGCCCGCGCCCTTCGCGACGTTGACCGGTCCGAACACCGTGGCACCCGGCGCGAGGCAGGTCACCCCACCGTTGACCGGCAGCGGACCCCGACGCTCACCGCTGACGACCTGGGCGCAGGTCTGGTCGGTGACCTCGAGCGTCACCGGCAACGTCGTCAGCGGGTTGGACGGGTCGTCGCTGGTGACGCAGAGCTGGGCCCGGTAGGTGCCGGCGGCCAGCCCGGTGCTGTCCATCGAGAGCGTCACCTCGGTGGACCGGCCGGCACCGGTGCCGGCCGACGTGCGGGACGCCGTCAGCCACGGCACCTCGTCGGGCGTCACGCACGGCTGCAGGTCGGGCAGCCGGACGTGGGTGATGAACCGGGCGGCACCCTTGTCGTTCTCGACCTCGACCAGGCGGCCGGAGCGGTCGATCTCGTGGACCCCCTTGGAGCTGGTGGTCAGGATGTTGCCGTTACCGAGGGGGTGGACGCCCTGGTATCCGCTTCCGCCGGGGGGCGTGTAGACGCCGATCAGCTTGCCGTCGCGGTCCATCTCCCAGACTCCCGGGGTGGAGCCGCTGCCCCAACTCGCCGCGAGCACGTTGCCGTTCGGCAGCTCCGCGAGCTGGCCGGGCCAGCTCAGCCCCTGGAAGAAGCGGGCGTTGGCGGCGGAGCCGTCCTTCTTGAAGCTGTGGATGGCGTCGCTGTCGCTGGCCGAGACGAGCACGTCGTCGCCGCGGAACAGGATGCCCCACGGTCCCTTCAGCCCGTCGGCCCCCGGCGCGACGAACGTACCCAGGAAATTCCCGTCGGCGTCGAACTCGACCACCGAGTTGGCGTTCGCCTGGGAGGCGACCGTCACCAGCACGGTGCCGCGCGGCGAGAGCGCGATGCCCCGGGTGTTGCCCATGACCGTCGGATCTCCCTGACCGCCGGCGGGGGCGAAGACGCGCCGGAAGCTGCCGTCCAGGCCGTGCTCGGTGACCACCGAGTTGACCTGGTCGGACATGAGGAAGCCGCTGCCGTCCGGCTTGGCGACGACCTGGAACGGCGTGTAGAGGTTGCTGGTCGGGTCGAACTTGAAGTGCGGGATGAACTGTGGGTCGATCTGCTTGCCGGTCTGCGGATCGAACGCCATCACCCCACGGGTGGCGCTGCCCGAGTTGGGGATCAGCAGGACACCGTCCCGCAGGAGCTTGATCCGCTCGTCGCTCGGGCCGGCGTCCGGGTCGTCCAGCCGCCAGTCCAGCACGCCGTGCCCGGCGTTGCGTACCGCGAACTTCTGGCTGGTGACCAGCCCGGCCGGCTGCCGCGCGGAGAGCGACGTGGGTGCCACCTCGATCTTCGGCACCGGCACCACCGTCAGTTCCAGCGCGATCGTCGTCGTCGGCTGGTCCTGGTCGTTGCTGGCCAGGCACAGGTCGGCCCGGAACACGCCACCGTCGTCCAGGCCGGTCGAGTCGAGCGTGATCTGGATGTCCTGGCTCTTGAACGCGCCCAGGGTGCCCTGCGCCGGGGTCACCTTGACCCAGGTCGGCCAGGCGCAGTCGGCGCCGTCGCCGGTCGCCCGCCAGGTGAGTTCGGCGCCGCCGGCGTTGCCCACCTTGACGGTGTGGCTCTCGTTCTGCGCGACGTCCATGCTGGAGCTCAGCTCGGTCCTGTCGACCGTCAGGTCCGGGGCCGCGGGCAGGACGGCGACCGGGAAGTGGGCCTGGGCGATCGGCTGCCCGTCCGGCGCGTGCCGGGCGTCGGTGGTCAGGTCGATCGCGCCGAAGAGCCAGTTCTTGCGGGCGGTCCCGGTGACGTCCACCGTGACGGTCAGCTGCTGGCTGGCACCGGGCGCCAGGGTGAACCGCGTCGGCGCGACCGTGATCCGCGCTCCGGTCGGGGCCTGCGGCGCCACCTGGTAGGTCGCGGACACCTTGGCCACGCTGGACACCGTCCGGGTGAAGGTGCAGACCTTGAGGCAGTGGTGCTCGACGACGGCCGGCAGGTTCAGCGTCTGCGGGTCGCCACCGGCGTCGGGGTTGGCCGCGACGAAGTTCGCGGCGGTCTCGTCGAGCACGATGCCGGTCCGGGCGGCCTGGGCCAGGTTGATCCGGCCGGAGCCGATGTCGAACGCGTCGGCCGGCGTGCGGCCGTCCTCCTTGACCACCCCGTCGCGGTCCGCGGTGACCGCCAGCGCGGACCGGATCCGCGTCGGCGACCAGTCGGGGTGCAGTGCCGCCAGCAGCGCGCCGGCGCCGGCGACGTGCGGCGACGACATGGACGTGCCCTGCATGAAGGCGTACGTGGCCGGGTTGTCCTTCGCCGCCATGGTGGCGGCGAGGATGTTGCGGCCCGGGGCGGCCACGGTGGGCGCCAGCATGTCGAACTTGCTGGGCCCGCGCGAGCTGAAGTCGGCCACGACGTCGGTCCAGTCGCCGTTGCGCAGCACCTCGCTGCCGGGGTCGACGCGCACGGTGACGGGGCCGTCGGTGGCGGCCGCGTGGTCGCGCAGCCGCTGCCCGTCGGCGAGGGAGACCATCACGGCGGGGATGGTGGTCCCGGCGAGCGCGCCCATCGTGATCGGCGGGCCGCTGTACTGGTTGTGCACGACCACGCCGGTCGCGCCGGCGGCGGTGGCGTTCCTGACCTTCACGGAGAAGTCGCAGCCGCCCCGGGGCAGCAGGGCGACCTTGCCGCTGAACGCCGCTGCCGGGAACGGAACGCAGGCCTGCACGTTGTTCGCGTCGACGGCGCCGGAGTACCGGATCTCACCCTCGATGGGCGGGTTCGGCGAGTTCTCCCCGATCACGGCGGCGATGCCGGTGAGCGCCGCCGGGACGGGGGCCGGGCCCGTCACGTCGAGCCGGTGGGCGATGACCCGCTCGTGGCTGACCGCGGCGACGGACATGTTCCACGGCGCGGTCTTCGCGACGGTGCTGGCGCCCGGGCCGCTGTTGCCGGCGGAGGCGGCGACGAAGATGCCGGCCGAGTACGCCTCCAGGAACGCCTGATCGACGAGGTCCTTCCAGGGGTCGTCGCGACCGGAGATCGAGTAGTTGAGGACGTCCACGCCGTCGGCGATGGCCTGGTCCACGGCGGCGATCGTCGCCGAGGAGAGGCAGCCGAGGGCCATGCAGACCTTGTAGGAGATGACGTTGGCCCGCGGCGCGACCCCGGAGACCGTGACCTTGTGCGTGCTGGTGCCGACGGTCATGGTCGCCTCGTGCCGGTTGCCGGCGGCGGTCGAGGCGGTGTGGCTGCCGTGGCCGTTGTCGTCCCGGGCGTCGGTGCCGACCATCGACCAGGCGCCGATCAGCTTGTCGTTGCAGATCGCCTTGTGCTGGGGATGGGTCGGGGCACAGACGCCGGTGTACGTGCCCGTGCCGTACGGGTTGGTGTGCCGGTAGCCGTCGCCGTCCACGGCCGCGAACGACGGGTGCTCGGGGTTGATGCCCGAGTCGAGGATCCCGACGATGGCCCCCTCGCCACGGGTGCCGACGTTCTCCGCCGTCCTGCCCTCCCACACCGCGGGCGACTGGATCAGCGCGTTGCTGGTGTCGGTCGTCAGCTCCAGGACCTCGTCGGGTACGACCGCGCTGACCCCCGGCAGGCCGGACAGGTGCGCCGCCTCGTCCGCGCTGACCTCGACCGCCAGGCCGTTGACCACGTTGCGGTAGGTGTGGGCGACCCGCACGGAGCGGCCCAGGATCGCCTCCATCTCGTCCACCAGCGTGTCCTGCTGCCGCGCCAGCTCCTGCGCGTAGGAGGTGCTCGCCGCGGACCGGGTGTCGATCCCGCCGGTGCGTGCCGGCCTCGCCTGCGAGGCGGCCACCACCGACGGCTTGTCCATCTTGACCAGCCAGAGCCCGCTCCTGGGCTGTGCCTTGGTCGACGCCGGGCGGGCTGACGCCTCGGCTGTCGTGTCGCCCGCCGGCAGCGGTGCCGCCACGGCCGGGGCGGGGGCCACGGCGAGCAGCATGGTGCTCGCCGCCACCGCCGCGACCAGACGGGCCGGTGTCCGCCGACGGGAGGGGAACCTTCTTCGGGAGGGGGAATGTGCCACGGTGAGCTCCTAAGTCACTGAGCGGCGCGATCGGTGCTGTCTCGCTGCCTCGCCAGAGCCGGGGAGTGCTCGGTGCGGCTGGGTGCGATCGTGTGAAACCTAGGTGATCACGCAGGCCGAGGCAATGGCGTCCGTCCATCCGCGCACCTCACCGGAGGCGCGCGGGGGGACACCGCCCGCCGGAGCTGCGGGACGGGTCCTCATCGTCGGGGCAGTTCGGACAGCCAGCGCTCCAGGGCCGCCGGGGAACGGAACAGCAGCACCGGCGGCCCGGCCGGATCGGCCTGCCAGGCGCGCATCCGCCGCCGGGCCCGGCCGAACGCGGTGACGTGCCACACCAGGATCGAGTCCCGGGACAGCACGCTGCGCAGCGACTCGCGGTTGCCGTTGCAGATCTCCTCGCCGCTGACCAGCCGGTGGGCGGTGCGCCGCAGCAGCCGCCAGAAGGAGAGCCAGCGCGGGTAGTCCAGGCCGACGACCAGGTCGGCGCGCGCCAGCACCACGTCGCGCCACCCGTGGTACGCCCCGTCGAGGATCCAGCGGTCGCGCCGGCAGACCGCCTCGATCCGGCTGCGCTGCTCCGCGACCGGCACCTCCACCCAGCCCGGCTGCCACAGCAGGTCGTCGACCGGGTGCCACGGCGACCCGAGCCGCCCGGCCAGCCGCGCCGCCAGGGTGGACTTGCCGGCGCCGTACACCCCGTAGACGAGGACGCGGGCCGGTGCGGTCATCGCGGAAGCGTACGCCGCCGACGCCGGTCCGGTCGCGGCGACGGCGACGGCCCGGGTCGCCGGCACGGCGTCGCGGCACGGCGGGCCGCGACCGGGGCCGCGCGACCGGGGTCATACACTCATCCCCTGGTCACGCGCCCGGACGCCGCCCGCGTCGGGGCCGGCGACGCACCGGAGCCGGGCGGACGACAGCCGGTCACGGCACACGGTGTGGCGCCCGGGTCGGCAGGAGTGGATCACCCGGTTCGCGCACCGGCACGGCATTGCCGGACGGGGCGGACCGGCACCGAAGGGACTGCTGGTGAGGCGACGAGGCAACGGGACCCGGCGGCTGCGGGCCGCGGCGGGGACGGTCGTCGTCCTCGCCGTCGCGACGGCCCCCGGTGGTGCCGTGGCCGACCCGACACCCGCGGCGGCCCCCGGGACGCCGGTGTGCGAGGTGCGTGGCGGCCGGCTGAGCGAGATCTCCGGCATGGTCGCCACGGACGGCGGCTTCGTCATGATCAACGACGGCGCGGACGACGAGGCCCGCCGCCGCATCTTCTTCCTGGACGATCGGTGCTCCGTCGTGCGGACCGTGTCCTATCCGTCCCGGCCGCGCGACACCGAGGATCTCGCCGTCGGCGCGGACGGCACGGTCTGGGTGGCGGACATCGGGGACAACGACCGGTCGCGGCAGACGATCGCGGTGTGGAAGCTGCCGCCGGGAGCCGACCGGCCGGTGTTGTACCGCATGGCCTATCCGGACGGTCCGCACGACGCCGAGGCCCTGCTCGTGACCGGCGACGACCGGCCGGTGGTCGTCACCAAGTACTCGGCCAACCTGTACGCGCCGAGCGCCGCCCTGCGGGCGGGTACGACGGCGCCGCTGGTGAAGGTGGGGCAGGTCCGGCTGCCGGCCTCCACGACGAGCAACCCGTTCGGGGCGCTCGGTCGCACGGCGGTCACCGGCGCCGCCACCGCACGGGACGGGCGCCGGATCGTCCTGCGCACCTACGCGGACGCGTACGAGTTCGACGTGACCGACGGCGACGTGGTCGCCGCGTTGACCGGCGGCACGCCACGGGTCATCGCGCTGCCCGACGAGCCGCAGGGCGAGTCGGTCACCTACAGCCGCGACGGGCGGTCCCTGCTCACCGTGTCCGAGACCGCCGACCAGCCGCCGGGGACGATGCCCACGGTCCGGGGCTACCCGCTGCCGGCGGCCGCCGGGCCCTCCGCCCCGTCCAGCACGCCCGGGTCGACGGCCCGCGCCGCCGGCGACGGGGCCGGTCGCCCCGGTGGCGTGGGGACCTACCTCCTGGCGGCCGGAGCGCTCGGGCTGGCGCTGATCACCGTGGGGCTGGTCGCGCTGGTCCGCGCGCGGCGCGCCAGGTCGCGCTGACCCGCGACCGGGTACCCGGGTCGCGCCGACCCGCACGCGGCGGTCCGGGTCCCGCCGCCCGGTGTGCCGGGTCGAGGATCCGCGCGGCGGGCCGGGTCGTGGCAGCCGCCGCGGCTTCCGGGGTGCGCGCCCGGGTCAGGCGCCGTCCCCAGGGGACGGAGCCGCGGTGTGGAGGCCGGTGAACAGGGCGGCCAGCAGGTCGCTGCGCGCGTCGATGCCGGCCGCCGAGACCCACTCGTGCCGGGCGTGCGCGCCGCCACCGGGCGGGGCGAGCCCGTCGACGGTGGGGCGGCCGAGCGCACCCGTCGTGTTGGTGTCGGCGGCACCGTCCGCCGGGCGACCGGCGAGGCCCTGACCGAGGTCGGCGGCGATGCCCACGATCCGGTCGAGCAGGTGCGCCCCCGCCTCGTCCGGCCGCCAGGTGGGCCGGTGCGAGAGCAGCCGGGTGTCGAGCCGGGCGCGGGCGCGCACCGGGCGCAGCGACCGCAGGCCGGCGAGGACGGCGTCCTCGTCCGCCGGGTCGCTGAAGCGCAGTCCCAGTTCGACGTGGGCCCCGCCGGCCACCACGTTGGTCCGCCCCCCGCCGGCGATGGTGCCGGTGTTGAGCAGGACCGGCCGGCCCTGCACGAGTGCGCGCAGCCGTACGAGCTGGTCGACGAGCTCGTCGATGGCGTTGACTCCGGCGTCCGGGTCGAGCGCGGCGTGCGCCTCGACCCCGGTGGCCTCGATGCGGACCCGGGTGCTGCCGCGCCGGCCGGTCTTGAGGTCGCCGCCGGGGTGCGGCGGTTCCAGGCCGAGCACCGCGCGGGCCCGGGCCGCCTCGGCCCGGACCAGCCCGGTGGCGGTGGGCGAGCCGATCTCCTCGTCGGCGACGACGAGGACCCTGATCTCGGGGTGCGGGGCGCTCTGCCGCTCGACGCGCGCCGCCGCCGCGAGCAGTGCGACGATCCCGGCCTTCGTGTCGTACACGCCCGGGCCGCGGACGACGTCTCCCTCGACGGACCACGGCATGCCGGACAGCGTGCCGACCGGCCAGACGGTGTCGTAGTGGGTCAGCAGCAGCACCGGGTCGCCCGGGACCCCTCGCGCGGGGAGCGTCCAGACCAGATGGTCACCGCTCGGGTGCGGCACCCGGGCGGTGTCGAAGCCGGCGCGGGCGGCGTCGGCGTCGAGCACGTCGGCCAGCGCGGCCAGCGCCCGCCCGTCACCGGTCGGCGACTCGTGCAGCGTGTAGCGGTGCAGCGCGTCGAGCGCGGCGCGGGAATCTGACGGCGAAGAGGGCACATACGGACCGTATGGTCGCCGTGAGGCCTTGTCAACGGGCTCGAACATCGACACCATGGGCCACATACGATCGCTATCTTTCACATGGGAGTGGCTGATGACCGCTGACCCGCAGGGGATCGTGGCGCGTGACCTCGCCGGGCTCGCCGAGTGGACGGCGGCATCGGCGCTCTACCGGACCGTCTTCGGTTACCAGGGCCCCGAGCACGCCGTCAGCCCCCGCCTCCTGGCCGCGCTACGCGAGAACGCCGGGACCGCGGTCGGCGCGTTCGACGAGGACGGCTCCCTCGTCGGCTTCTGCTACGGCTTCACCGGCGTCGAGCACGGCGAGCTCTACCACTACTCGCAGGCGGCCGTGGTCGACGCGCGGGCGCAGGGGCGCGGCGTCGGCCGCCTGCTCAAGCACGCCCAGGCCGAGGCGGCACGACGCGCGGGCGCGCACACGATGCGGTGGACCTTCGACCCGTACGCGCTGCGCAACGTCCACTTCAACCTCAACGTGCTGGGCGCCGTCGGGATCCGCTTCCTGCCCGACTTCTACGACGACGGCGACAGCGACCGGGTCCTGGTCCGGTGGGACCTCGACCGTCCCGGGGGCGGCACCCGGGCGCCCGGGCACGGGCACGCGGCCGTGGACTCGCCCGCCGACGACCGTACCGCCGCGCGGAGGCCCGACGACCGGGCGCGACTGCGCCAGGAGCTGGTTGGCCGGTTCGCCGCGGGCGGGCGGCTCGTCGGCGTCGCGCGGCGGGCGGACACCCCCGGCCGCGTCAGCTACCTGTTCGCACAGGATTGACGCATGACCACGAGAAGATCGACGCCCTCGGAGCGCTTCGACCGCAACGTGCAGCGCAGGTCCGCGCAGGTGCTCAAGCAGCGGGTCCTGGAGCAGCAACGCACCGAGTTCGCCAAGGCGCTGGCGTGGGCCGCCGAGCAGGACGCCATCGAGCGGGCCGCGGCGCTCATCGTGTCGGCCCGGCGACGGTACCTGCTCGGCCACGGCAAGTCGCTCGGCTTCGCGTCCCTGCTCGCTGCCGACCTCAGCGCCGGGCTCTCCGGCGTCCACCTCGTCGACGGCGCGGCGCTGCGGCCCCTCGACGTGCTCAGCGACATCCGCCAGGGCGACCTGCTCGTGGCCGTCTGCATGGCGCGCTACCGGCGCGAGACCATCGACGTCGCCTCCGCCTACGTCCGCCACGGCGGTCAACTGGTCCTCGTCACCGACGCCGAGGACGCGCCGCTGGCCGAGAGCGCCGCCGTCCGCATCGTCATCGGCACCGACAGCGCCTCCTACGCCAACTCCCCCACCTCGGTGGTGCTCGCGCTGCACCTGCTCGCCACCCTGACCATCGCCAGCTCGAAGGGGGCCGGCCGCCGCCTGCGCGAGCGCGACGCCCTCGCCGCCGAACTCGATCTCTACCAGGAGGAGCCGTGACCGATTCCAGGCGAGGCGCAGGGGCTGCCGACGGGCCGGCCCGGGACGACCGGCACGGCGACGCCGGGCGCGGCGAGGTGACGGCGTGAGGCGGATCGAGGCGGTGGAGCTGCGTCGGGTCCGGCTGCCGCTCGTGCACCGGTTCCAGACCAGCTCCCACGCCAAGCGCGAGCTGGAGCACATCCTGGTCGCGCTCACCGACACCGACGGCGCCGTGGGGTGGGGCGAGATCGCGTCGCCGAGCGGCCCGTACTACTGCGCCGAGACCGTCGAGAGCTGCTGGGCGGTCGCCCGTGACCACCTCGCGCCGATGGTCCTGCGTACCGGCTGGGAGCACCCGGCGGACCTGGCCGCGACGCTCGGCCGGGTCCGGGGCAACCACTTCGCCCGCGCCGGTTTCGACATCGCCGCCTGGGCGTTGTGGTCGGCCGCCGAAGGCACCTCCCTCGCGCACGCGCTGGGCGGCACGCGCGGCAGCGTCGAGGCGGGGGTGTCGCTGGGGATCGAACCCACCGTCGACGACCTCCTCGCGCAGGTGCGGCTGCGAGTCGACGAGGGATACCGCAGGATCAAGCTCAAGATCGCGCCCGGCTGGGACGTCGACCCGGTGCGGGCCGTGCGCGCGGCACATCCGCGCGTGCCGCTGCACGTCGACGCCAACGGCGCCTACGAGGACACCCCGGAACACCGGGCCGTCCTGGCGGAACTCGACGGCCTGGGCCTGCTGATGATCGAGCAGCCGTTCGCGCCGCGGGCGCTCGTCGCGCACGCCGCCCTGCAGGAACGGATCGACACCCCCGTCTGTCTGGACGAGTCCGTCGAGGAGGTGGACGACCTCGTCACCGCGCTGCGCCTGGGCGCCGTACGCGTGCTCAACGTCAAGGTCTCGCGGATGGGTGGGCTGACCCACGCCGTACGGGCGCACGACCTCGCGCGCGAGCACGGCGTCCCGGTGTGGTGCGGCGGCATGCACGAGTTCGGGATCGGACGGGCCGCCAACGTCGCGCTGAGCGCGCTCGCCGGCTTCACGCTCCCCTCGGACGTCTCCGGCTCCGACAAGTACTACGCCCGCGACGTCACCACCCGCCCGATCGTGAGCGCCGACGGGCTCGTGGAGGTGCCCGCCGGGCCCGGGCTCGGGTGGGACGCCGACCTGACGTACATCGGGGAGAGGACCACCGACCGGCTCGTGCTGCGGGCGGACGGCGCGGCGTGACGGGCCCGGCGCGGCCGACGCCGGCGGGCCCGCACGCCGGCCGGCGGTGCGCGCCATCCCCACGGCACCGGACCCGGGTCCGCGCGCCGGGTCGGCGACGCCACCGGAGGCGACCGCCCGGGTAGCCTGACCGGCACCATGGACGGTCACCGATTCGCCGTGTCCCGGCTCCTGCCGCCGCCCGGGCTGCCCCGGGCGATCGCGTACCAGTCCGCCATGGTCGCCGTCGGCAGCGGCACCTTCCTCACCGGCAGCATCGTGTTCTTCACCGAGGTCCTCGGGCTCAGCGCCGTGCAGATCGGGATCGGCTTCTCGATCGCGGGGCTCGCCGGGGTCGCCACCTCGCTGCCGCTGGGCGCGCTGGCCGACCGGATCGGCGGGCAGCGCTCCTGGGCCGTCGGCGCGCTCGGCTCGGCGCTGACCTTCGCCGCCTATCCGCTCGTGACGTCCTTCGTGGGCTTCGTGGTGCTGATGGTGGTGGCCGCCGTGACCGACTCGTTCGCCAACGCCGGGCGCACCATCTACACCGCCGACGCCATGCCGGCCGGGGACCGGGTGCGGACGATGGCGTACGCGCGCTCGTACCTCAACGCCGGGTTCACCCTCGGCACCGGGCTCGGCGCGGTGGCGCTGGCGTTCGACTCCGCCGCCGCGCTCGTCGCCATGGTGCTGCTCAACTCCGCGTTGTCCCTGCTCAACGCCGGCCTCGTGACCCGGCTACCGGCCGCGCCGGTGGTACGCCACGATCGGGCGGCGACCGCCTCGCGGTGGGCGGTACTCAAGGACCTGCCCTACGTGACGACCGCCGTGCTGCTCGCCGTCATGATGTTCCACTCGGTGATCCTCGTCGAGATCCTGCCGCTCTGGGCGATCACCCACACCGACGCCCCCAAGCCGCTGCTCGGCGCGATGCTGGCCCTCAACACGGTGCTGGTGATCACGTTGCAGGTGCCCGCGTCGCGCGGCGCGGACTCGCTTCCCGGCGCGGCCCGCCTGATCCGCCGGGGCGCCCTCGTCACCGCGCTCGCCTGCCCGGTGGCCGCGCTCGCGGGCCGGACCGGCGGCGGATGGACCGTCCTCGCGCTCCTCGGCGTCGTGGTGCTGCTGACCACCACCGAATTGTGGTTCTCGGCGGCGCTCTGGTTCGTCCAGACCAACGTGCCGCCCGCCGCGTCGCGCGGGGTGTACCTCGGCACGGCACAGACGATCAGCTCGGCGGCGGACGTCTTCGCGCCGGTGGGTCTGACCCTCCTCGCGATTCAGACCGGCGGCTGGGGCTGGTGGGTCGTCGCGGCGATCTTCGTGGGCTGCGCGCTGGCCGCCGGCCCGGCCGTCGGCTGGGTCGCCCGGACGTCGCGGATCGACGCCGGCGCCGACGCGCCACCGCCGCCGTCCACACCGGACTCCGAGGCGGCCGTACGGCCCACGTCCGCGTGACGTCGGAAGATCGACCGATCCTTGACACGGAATCGACGTGGCTGAAATCCTTCCCGGCGAAGGGGGTCCGATGAGCGCAGACGACGACGACACCCGGACGTACGCCGTGGTCGTGAACGACGAGGAACAGTTCTCGATCTGGTGGGACGACCGTGAACTGCCCGCCGGCTGGCGGCGTGAGGGCACCACCGGGACACGCGGCGAGTGCCTCGCCCGGATCGACGAGGTGTGGACGGACATGCGGCCGCTGTCGTTGCGGCGTTGGATGGACGAGCACGCCGCCACCGGCTGACGCCGCACCGGACGAGGGCGCATGAACGACAGTTGCCAGCGGTATCCGGCCCTCGCCGTGCAACGCGGGATGGTGCTGCAGACTCTCCGGCGGCCCGCCGGAGGGGTGGACGTCCAGCAGGTCACGATCAGGTGGGACGGTCCGCCGGACCGGGACGCGTTCACCGCCGCCTGGCGGGCCGCGACCCGGCGGCACGCGGTGCTGCGTACGGCCTTCGAGGTCGACGGTGACCACGGCGTCGCGCAGGTCGTCCGGTCCACCGTGGCGCCGGACCTGCGGTGGCGGGAGACCACGCTCGACGACTTCCTCCCCACCGACCGGTACGAGCCCTTCGACGTGGGTCGGGCGCCCCTGCTGCGGGTCACCGCACTGAGCGACCACCACGTCGTCGTCACCTTCCACCACGCGATCCTCGACGGCCGCTCCACGCGGATGCTGCTCGACGAGGTCCTCGCCGACTACGCCGCGCGCCGGGCCGGTCGGGTGCCGGACCTGCCGCGCCGGCCGCCGTTCGCGGACTTCGTGCACTGGTGGGGCACGCGCGACCCGCGCACCGGCGACGCGTTCTGGAAGGGGTACCTCGGCGACGCCCCGATGCCCCGGGCGCTCCCGGGCCGCCTCGACGCGGAATCCGGCGCGCGCGGCGTGCCCGCCTCGCACGAGGTGGCCCTCACCCGGCCGGAGTCCGACCGGCTCCGCGCCGCCGCCGCGGCGGCGGGCGTCGGCGTCAGCGCCGTGGTCCACGCGGCCTGGGCGCTGCTGCGCGGCGGCTACGGCGGGGTCGACGACGTCACCTTCGCGGTCACGAGATCCTGCCGGTACGACAGCGTCCCGGACGCCGAGAAGATCGTCGGCCTGCTGCTCAACACGGTGCCGCTGCGGATCCGCCCCGATCCGCGGTGGACGGTGCGACGGTTCCTGGCCGACGTGGCGGACCGGATCCGCCGGCTGCGCGAGCACCAGCTCACGCCGCTGCACACCATCCTCGACCAGGCCGGCCTGGCGCCCGACACGCCGCTGCTGGACAGCCTGCTGGTCTTCGAGCGGCAGCGGCTGGCCACCGCCCTGGCCGAGGGCGGGCCGGAGGCGGCCCGGCGCTCGGCCCGCGTACACCGTATGCCCGGCTATCCGCTGACGGTGCACGCCTTCGACGAACCGGAGCTGCGCCTCGGCGTGACGTGGGACGGCAGCAGGCTCCTGGACGCCTCGGCCCGGCGGATCCTCGCCCAGCTGCACGACACCGTGCGTGAGTTGGCGCAGCGGCCGGACGCCCGCCTGGCCGACCTGGACCTCGGCGCCGCCGGCGAGGCGCCCCTGCGCGCCGCCTGGAACGCCACCCGGCGGCCGTACCCCCGCGACGCCTCCGTCCCCGAGGTCTTCGCGGCCCGCGTGGCCGACGACCCGGCTGCCACCGCGCTGGTCCTCGACGACCGCACCCTCTCGTACGCGGAGCTGGACCGGGCGGCCGACCGGCTGGCCTGGACGCTGCGCCGGCACGGGGTCGCCGGGGAGTCCCCCGTCGCCGTGCTGCTCCCCCGGGGCGAATCGCTGTTCCGGGCCCTGCTGGGCGTGCTCAAGGCCGGCGGGGCCTACCTCCCCGTGGACCCGGCCGCCCCACCCGCCCGGATCGCGGGCCTCCTCGCCGCCGCCGGCACCCGCCTGCTGCTGACCACCTCCGCGACCGCCGCCGGCCTGCCCGACCTGGGCCAGGTCCGGGTGCTGGACGTCGACGCGCCCGCCGGGGAAGCGGCGCCGGCCGGCCCGCCGCCGGGGCGGGTCCACCCGTCGCAGCTCGCCGCCGTCCTGCACACCTCCGGCTCGACCGGGGCGCCCAAACGGGTCGGGATCACCCACCGGGGCGTGGTGCGGCTGGTGACCGGCCCGGACTTCGCCACCCTCGGCCCCGGCGAGCGGGTGCTCCAGTTCGCCCCGACCGCGTTCGACGCGTCCACCTGGGAGATCTGGGGCGCGCTGCTGACCGGCGCCACGGCGGTGGTCGCGCCGCCGGACCCGGTGGACCTCACCCGGCTGACCGCGTTGCTGCGTACCGGCGGGGTCACCGTCGCCTTCCTCACCGCCGGGCTCTTCCGGCAGCTCGCCGAGGAGGACGTCACAGCGCTGGCGGGGGTGCGGCAGCTGCTCACCGGCGGCGACGTGGCCGACCCGGGCGCGGTCCGCGCCGTGCTCGCCGCGCGCGGCGGGCTTCCGCTGGTCAACGCGTACGGGCCGACGGAGAACACGACGCTGACCAGTTGCCACCTGATGAGCGGCGCCGGGCCGGTGGGCGACCGGGTGCCGATCGGCCGTCCCGTGCCGCAGAGCACCGTCCACGTGCTCGACGCAAGCGGCCGGCCGGTGCCGGTCGGGGTCGCGGGCGAGCTGTACACCGGCGGTGACGGGCTGGCCCGCGGCTACCTCGGCGACCCGGCGGCGACCGCCCGGGCGTTCGTGCCGGATCCGCAGGTGCCCGGCGAGCGCCTCTACCGGACCGGTGACGTCGTCCGCTGGCGCGCGGACGGGGTGCTGGAGTTCCTCGGCCGCCACGACGACCAGGTGAAGATCCGGGGGTTCCGGGTCGAGCCGGGCGAGGTGGAGGCGGTACTCAGCACGCACCCGCAGGTCGCCGCGGCGGCGGTGGGCGTACGGGGCGACGGGCCGGAGCGGCACCTGGTCGGCTACGTCACGCCGGCCGGCGCGGCGGTCCCGACCCCGGCGAACCTGCGTGAGCACGTGGCCGCCCGGCTGCCGGCCCACCTGGTGCCGGCCGCGTTCGCCGTCCTCGACCGGTTGCCGTTGACCGCGTACGGGAAGGTCGACCGGGCGGCGCTGCCGGCGCCCGACCTCGCCGGGACGGATCCGGACGTCGCCGGGCCCGCCACGCCGACCGAACACCGGCTGGCCGGGCTCTGGTCCCGGCTGCTGCCCGGCGGGCCCCCGCCCGCGAGCATCGGGCGGGAGACCGGCTTCTTCGCCCTCGGCGGCAACTCGCTGACGGTCACCCGGCTGATGTTCCGGATCCGCGAGGCGTTCGGCGTGGAACTCGGCGTGGGCCCGTTCTACCGGGCGCCGACCCTGGCCGCGACGGCGGCGGCGATCGACGCGGCGACCGGATCGGCACCCGGCGGCCGGGCGGGGACGGGGCCGGCGCTGCGCCGCCGCGACCGGGTGCCGCACCGCAGCGACCGGGACCTGCCCGCGCACCTGGCCCGGCTGACCGACGGATGGGCCCTGTGGCGGACCGTCTGCCTGCGGGGCGCGGGCCTCCCGGCCGACCTGCTGGCCCCGCTCGGCGACGCGGAGCTGGCCGCCGCCGCCGACCGGGTGGTGGCGGCCCGGGCCGACGGGGACCCGGCCGGCATCGCCCGCGCCGAGGCGGCGTACGCGACCGCGTACCCGGGGGCGGTCGACCGGCTCACGGTGGCGCTGCACGCGGTGGCGGCCCACCCCCGCTTCCGCGAGGCGGTGGCCTGGCAGAACCCGCACGCGCTGCGCACCGGCGTCGACGCGCTGCTGCGCCGGGGCCCCGGCAACCCGACCCGCAACACCAAGCACCGCCAGCACGAGGCGCTGGTCACCAGCTACCTCCAGCGCTACTGCGCGAAGAACGACACCATCGGCTTCTTCGGGCCGGTCGGCTGGGCGCGGATCGAGCCGGGCACCGGCGTGCGGGTCGACCCCGCCGACCCACCCGCGCTGCTCGCCGGGCGGACGGTCTACCTGGAGGGGTGGGCGGTCGCCGCGGTGCTGGCGCCGTACGCGAAACGGCTGCGCCCGTGGCTCGTACCCCGGCTCATGCCCTTCCTGGAGCTGGCCGGGACGACGCTGCGGGTGCCGCTCGCCCCGCCGGTGGCGCTCACCGACGCCGAGGCGGCGGTGCTGCGCGCCTGCGACGGGATCCGCGACGCCGACGAGGTCGCCGGGGCCGTGCTGGCCGAGCAGGGTTCGGGACTGCGGTCGACGCGGGAGGTGCACGAGGTGCTGGAGACGTTGGCCGGGACCCACCGGATCGCCTGGCAGCCGGAGGTGGCGCCGCACGACACCCGGCCGGAGCGGACCATGCGGGCCCGGCTGACCCGGGTCACCGACGAGGCCGTGCGCGGGCCCGCCCTCGCCGCCCTGGACGAACTCTGCGCCGCCCGGGACGCGCTCGCCTCGGCGGCCGGCGACCCGGAGCGGTTGACCGGTGCGATGGCCGACCTGGAGGCCACCTTCACCCGGCTGGCCGGCGTCCCGGCCACCCGGCGCGCCGGCACGATGTACGCCGGCCGCACCCCCGTCTACGAGGAGTGCCTGCGCGCCGGCACGGTCGGCGTCGGCGAGGCGGGCCTGGACGGGATCCGCGACGCGCTCGGCCTGGTGCTGGAGAGCGCGCGCTGGTTCACCGCCGCCGGCGCGACGCTCTACCGGCGCCTCTGCGCGGACATCTACCGGCGCCGGGCCGCCGAGCTGGGCACCGACGTGGTCCCGCTGGCCGACTTCTGGCTGCTGGCCGGCGAGGCGCTGTTCCACCCGCCGCAACGGCTGACCGCCCTGCTCACCGCCGCGCTGCACCGGCGCTGGGCCGACGTGCTGCCGCTGCCGGCGGGCGGGCGACGCGTCCGGCTCACCGCGGCGGAGCTGGCCCCGGCGGTGGCCGCCGCCTTCCCACCGGGACGGCCCGGCTGGCCGACCGCGCGGCAGCACAGCCCGGACCTGATGCGGGCCGGCGACGAGTGGGTCCTGGGCGAGCTGCACCCGGGCGTCAACACCCTGCGGTACGCCACCTGGGTCGCCTACCACCCGGAGGCGGACGCGCTGCGCGCCGCGCTGGCCCGGGACGTGGGCACCGGGGCGGTCTATCCCGCCGAGACCGGTCAGGAGGGCGGCGTGCCGACCAGGCAGAGCAACGCGCTGACCGGACCCGACGACATCCGGTTGGTGTTCGCGCACGACTCGTTCGGGCACGACCCGCGCCGCAGCCTGCGCGTCGGCGAGTGCGACCTGGTCGACACGCCCGGCGGGCTGCGGGTACGGTCGCGCGACGGGCGGTTCGACGTGGACCTGATGCACGTCCTCGGCGACGTGGTCGGCGCCGGGCTGTCCCAGCTCTTCCGCGTCCTGCCCCCGGCGGCGCACCAGCCCCGGATCACCATCGACTCCCTCGTGGTCAGCCGCGAGGCGTGGACGTTCGCCGCCGCCGACCTCGCCTTCGCCGACACCCGCGACGAGGCGCTGCGGTTCCGGCAGGCGCGGGCCTGGGCCGGCGCCCACGGCCTGCCGCGCCACGTGTTCCTGCGCTGCGCGGGCGAGCGGAAACCGGTCCACGCCGACCTGACCAGCCTCGCCTCGGTCGACCTGGTGTCCCGGTCGGTCCGCCGGGCCCGCCGGCACGCCGGCGACGACGCCACGGTGGCAGTGGTGGAGATGCTGCCGGCGCCGGACCAGCTCTGGCTGACCGGTCCCGACGGGCGGTACACCGCCGAGCTGCGGGTCGTCGCGGTCGACGGGCAGGTGCGCTGAGATGGCCGTGTTCGAGTTCCCGGCGTCGGCCGCGCAACGGCGGATGTGGCTGCTCGACCAGCTCGACCCGGGTCAGCCGACCTACCACGTCGGGTGGGCGGTGTGGCTGGACGGCCCGCTGGACACGGCCGCGCTCGACGGGGCATGGGCGGCGGCGGTCGAGCGGCACGAGATCCTGCGCACCACCTTCCGGGCCAACGGCGGACGGCCGATCCAGGTGATCGACGACAGCGCCCGCGCGAGCGCCGTCGAGGTCGTGGCGCTGGACGAGCTGCCCGAGGCGGACCGGGAGGCGGCGGCCCGGGTCGCGCTGCGGGAGCACGCCCGCACCCCGCTGCCGCTGGACCGTGGCCCGCTGACCCGGGTCACGCTGCTGCGGCTCGCCCCGCAGCGGCACGTCCTGGCGCTGGTCGCGCACCACGCGATCGTCGACGGCTGGTCGTTCCGGCTGCTCTTCGACGAGATCTCCGCCGACTACGAGGCGCTACGCGCCGGCCGGCCGCCCGTCTCGGCCGAGCCGCCCCTGCAGTACGCGGACTTCGCCCTCTGGGAGCGGGAGCACGACGACGCGGGCGGCCACGTCGAGGCGGAACGCTTCTGGCCGGTCGAGCTGGCCGGTGCCCCGCCGGAGGTGCCGCTCCCGGTCGACCACCCGTACCCCGACCGGCTGTCGCCGGCCGCCGGCGAGGTGGCGGTGCCGGTCGACGGGGAGCTGGCCGGGGCGCTGCGCCGCCTGGCCGGGGCGCGGGGCAGCACCCTCTTCGCCGTGCTGCTGACCGCGTACGCGGCCCTGCTGTCCCGGCTCAGCGGCGCGGACGACGTGCTCGTCGGCGTGCCCGTGGCCGGGCGCACCCGGATCGAGACCGAGCCGATGCTGGGTCTGTTCGCCAACACCGTCGCGATCCGGGCGGCGCTGCACGGCGAGCCGACCCTCGCCGAACTGCTCGACCGGCTGCACGCGGCCACCGCGCGCGCCCAGGCCCACCAGGACCTGCCGTTCGCGCGGGTGGTCGAGCTGTGCCGGCCACAGCGGCAGCCGTCGCGGGCGCCGCTGGTGCAGGTGATGTGCACGGTCGAGGAGGCCCTGGCGCCGCTGGAGCGGGGGGCGCTGCGCTGGCGGCCGGAGCTGGTGCCCACCGGCACCGGCAAGTTCGAGCTGGAGCTGGCCGCCGTCGCCGGCCCCGACGAGCTGACGGTGCGCCTGCGGTACCTCACCGACCTCTTCACCCCGGCCAGCGCGGGCCGGTTCGCCGACGCCCTGGGCGCGATCCTGACCGCGCTGGCGACCGCCCCGCAGACCCGCGTCTGCGACGTGGACCTCCTCTCCCCCGCGACGGCGGACCTCGTCACCCGGGTGTGGCCGGCCGCCCGGTCCGGGTCGCTCCCGCCGCCGGGCAGCACCGCGGCGGCGCTCGTGACCGGGATCGACGTCGGCGACCGGGTGGTCATCGCCGACGACGACGTGACGCTGACCGGCGACGCGCTGCGCGGGCTCGCGGGCCGGATCGCCACGGGGCTGCGCGGGCTCGGCGTACGGGTCCAGGAGACCGTGGGCATCGTCCTGCCCCGGGGAGCGCGTCCGCTCCCGGCCCTGCTGGGCGTCTGGTGGGTCGGGGCGGCGTACCTGCCGCTCGACCCGACCCATCCGCCGGGGCGGCTGCGCGGGATGCTCGCCGACGCCGGGGTGCGGGTGGTCGTCACCGACAGCGGGGCCGTCCCCGCGCCGCTGCTGGCCGAGCTGGCCGCGTCGGTGACCCTGCTCGACCTGGCCGGACCGGAGCCGACGGGCGCGGGGGCCGAGCCGGCGGTGGCGCCACCGTGCGCGGTGCCGGCGACGGCGGCGGCGTACGTGCTGTTCACCTCGGGGTCGACCGGCCGGCCGAAGGCGGTCACCGTCACCCAGGGCGCGGTGGCGCACCTGCTGCACGCGTTCCGCGAGATGATCCCGCTGGGGCCGGCCGACCGGGTCCTCTCGGTGAGCCCGTTCGCGTTCGACATCGCCCTGCTCGACCTGCTCCTGCCGCTGCTGTGCGGGGCGCCGGTGGTGGTCGCCGGCGACGACGACGTGATCGACGGCAACCGGTTGCGCCGGCTGCTCACCACGGTCGGGGCCACGATGCTCCAGGCGACGCCGACGACCTGGCGGATGCTGGTCGCGGCCGGCGGGGTGCCGGCGGGGGTGCGGCTGCGCCTCAGCGGCGGGGAGGCGCTGCCCCGGGCCCTCGCCGACGCCCTGGCCGAGCCGGGCACGCGCCTGTGGAACCTCTACGGCCCGACCGAGACGACCGTCTACTCCACCGGGGCCGAGGTCGAGCCGGGGTCGGCGCCGCCGGACCTGGGCCCGGCCCTCACCGGCAGCCGGGTCTACGTCCTGGACCGGTGGCTGCGGCCGGTGCCGCCGGGCGTCGTCGGCGAGGTCTGCATCGGCGGCGCGGGGGTCGGCCGGGGCTACGCCGGCGCGCCCGGTTGGACCGCCGAGCGGTTCGTGCCCGACCCGTTCACCCCCGGCGGCCGGCTCTACCGCAGCGGGGACCTGGGCCGCTGGCTGCCGAGCGGGCGGATCGAGCCGCTGGGGCGGGCCGACCGGCAGGTCAAGGTGCGGGGGTTCCGGGTCGAGACGGCGGAGGTCGAGGCGGTGCTGCGCGGCCACCCGCAGGTCCGCGACGCCGTCGTGACGACCGCGTCCGACGTGGCGCACGACGGCGTGCGGCTGGTCGGGTACGTGGTCACCGACCCGCCCGCGACCGATCCGCCGGCGGGGCTGGCCGAGCACGCGCGCCGGTTCCTGCCCGCGCACATGGTGCCGGCGGTCCTCGTGGCGCTGCCCGAGGTGCCCCGGACCTCCCGCGGCAAGCTGGACCTGCGCGCCCTGCCACCGCCCGGCAGAGGTTCCGGCTCCGGCGAGGCGCCCGTCGCCCCGCGTACCCCGTTGGAGCGGGAGCTGGCGGGGTTGGTGGCCGAGCTGCTGGGCCTGCCCGGCCCGGTCGGGATCGCCGACAACTTCTTCGTCCTGGGCGGGCACTCCGTGAAGGCCACCCAGCTGATGGCCCGGGTCTGGACGACGTACGGGGTCGACCTCCCGGTCCGGACGCTCTTCGACGACCCGACCGTGGCCGGGCTGGCCGCCGCGGTCACCGCCGCCGGGGCGGGCACCCGCGCGGGGTCCGACGCGACACCCGCCGGCGTCGCACCGGCGGGGGCCGGCGCTCCGGCTCGGCCCGACGGCGCGGGATACCTCGACACGTTGACCGACGACGACGTCGACGACCTCCTCGCCGGCATGGACGGGCCGTCGAGGTGGGACGGGTGAGCGGTCCGCCGCAGCCGCCGGCCTGGCTGGCGGCGGTGCTCGCCGCGCTCGCCGAGGGCCACGCCCCGGCCGCGCCGGTCTGGCGTCTGCGGGTCGACGCCGAACTCGACCGGCTCGCCGGCCGGGTGCCGTTCCCGGTCGTGCACGACTGGCACGCCCGCGTGCTCGCCTCGACGCACGGCGGTGACGCCGGCCGGGCGGTGGGTGACCTGCACCGGCGGGCGCTGGCCGGCGACCGGGTCGGGGCCGACGAGTGGCGCGGCGCGCTCCGGCCCGCCCTGCGCGCGCTGTACCGGGCCGCCTACCCGTACGCCGAGGCGCGGGCGGTCGCGTACGCCAACGCCGAGGTCTACGCGACCGCCAACGGCTACGGTCCCGACGAGGTGGTCGAGTTCGCCGCGCACTACGCCGACCTCAGCACCGGGGCCAACGCCGAGGCGTTCGCCGACGCCAACGCCCTCGCGAACGCCGACGCGCTGGCGGGCGCCCTGGCGCGGGCCGACGCGTCGGCGTACGCCGGGACGTACCCGGCCGCCCTGGTGCGCGCGTACGCCCTGGCGGCGGCGAACCGGGCCGGCGCGGCGGGTGCGCCGCACGTGCTCCGGGCGGCGTACGGACGGCTCGCCGACGCGCTGGCCGAAAGTCTGAGCCGCGTGTCGGATTGAGGTCTCCGGACCGGTCCGTCGGTCCCTGGTCTCGGCCTGTCGAGTCGTCTACTGTGGATCCACTTCGGCCTATGTCAGGTGGCGCAGTCTGGTGGCGCGGCGGGCCGGCGGGGAATCGAGGGGGCACACTTGCCGGACGACAAACCGACCCGTGTTCCGGCCCCCGGTCGCGTCCCACCGGCACGGACCCCCACCGAGGTCGAGCGCCTGCCGGAGCGGTCCGGCCTGCTGCCGCTCTCCTTCGCGCAGCGGCGGTTGTGGTTCCTGGAACGCCTCGGCAGGGTCGGTCACGCCTACCACATGCCCCTCGCCCTCCAGCTCGACGGCCGGCTCGACCGGGACGCGCTGCGGGCGGCCCTGGACGCGCTGGTCGCCCGGCACGAGGTCCTGCGTACCCGCATCGTGCCCGACGGCGCCGAGGCGGGCCAACGCGTCGACCCGCCCGGGGCCGCGTTCCCGCTCGGGCTCGACGACCTGACCGGGCACACCGATCCCGCCGCCGCCCTGGCCCGACTCCAGCAGGAGGAGAGCACCGCCCCGTTCGACCTGGCGGCCGGCCCGCTGTTCCGGGGCCGTCTCGTCGTCCTCGCCCCGGACCGGCACGTGCTCCTGCTGACGATGCACCACATCGTCTCCGACGGGTGGTCGCTGGGGATCCTGACCCGTGAGCTGGGGGTGCTCTACGCCGCGCACCACCACGGCCGGCCCGACCCCCTGCCACCCCTG
>NZ_JBHMIR010000035.1:0-55033 GCF_048060285.1 Micromonospora sp. LOL_025
CGGGCCCGGCGGCGGGCCGGAGACCGGGCGGCGTGAGCCGTCGGGCGGCCCGGCCGAGGGCGGGCAGGGCGGGCAGCCCGAGAACCGTGGCGGCGGCGGTGGCGGTGGCGGCGCGCCGAGCGCGGCCCAGCTCGCCGAGCAGGCGGGGGAGACGCTGAGGCAGGCCGGCCGGAGCGTCTGGGAGGCGATCCAGGGCGGGGTGGCCCAGCACCGCCAGCAGCGGCGCTGACCCGGTCGACGGATCAGGCGTCGGCCACCTCTGCCCGATACCGTGCGATCCACTGCCGGTTGAGTTCGTCGGCCTGGCGTTGGTGACGCGCGACGACGGCGCAGCCGTCCTCGGGCACGTCGAGCCCCAGGAATTCGAGGACGCCGTACGTGGCGGCGACCATGTCCTCGGCCAGTTCCTCGTAGCGCACGACGTGCGGCTGGATCCCCCACGAGGCGAACCACGCCGCCCAGGCCGCGTTGTGCTCCCGGATCTCCTCGATGTAGTGCCTGATGCCGTTCGCGTCGAAGCGGGGCGTCTGCCCGTTGCCGGCGTCGCCGCTGATCTCCCCGCTGCCGCCGACGAACCACCTGCCGGTCTGCTCGGCGCGCAGCCGCGACACCGCCTGTGCCAGCACGTCGTCGCGTCGCAGGAAGACGAAGCCGGTGCGGCCGAACGCCCGGCCGAGGAGTGCGACGTCGTCGCCGTCGAGGTCGGGATGGACCGCCGCGAGCTTCGCGACGACCTCCTCGAGCGTTCCCCACATGAGCTTCGCGCCGAACACGCCGTTCTCGGTCCGGCCAGTGGCGAGCGCGGCCCGGACGAAGTCCGCGTAGGCGAAGCCGCCGTCCGCCGTACGGGGAAGCTGCCACCGGTCGGCCCACAGCGGCTCGTCCGGGGAGCGGAAGTAGGCCTGCGGGCGACCGGCGACACCGGTGGATTCCAGCAACCCGAGCAGGAGCGAGCTGCCGGTGCGCGGGGTGCCGCAGATGAAGTACGAGTCGACACGGTCCGTCGGCATGGCCCGCACACAACCGCAGCGGGGGCGCCCGCCGCAACCGAATTCGTCGGCCACGGCGGCCGGGACGGTCAGCCGAGGGCTCGCAGTGCGACCGTGACCACGACGAAGAGTGCGATGGTGGCGGCGGAGGCGATCCGTACCTGTCGTGACCGGGTGAAGAGGCCCACCACCAGCGCCGCCCCCAGGCCCAGCAACCAGTGACCGACCACGGGGTGCCGGTCGGGCTCGAAGCCGAGGTGGCCGAGGGCGGCACGCCCGTAGCCGACGAGTGCGGCACCGCCGACCCAGACGAGCAGGGTCCAGCCGCACCGGCGGCCGGGGCTCTCGGTCAGCCGCGATCCGTGGCGGGTGAGCGTGCCGAGCAGGTAGGTCACGGTCATCAGCACCGCCACGCCGGCGAGCAGCAAGGCGTGCACACTCACGACGAAGGCGAGCAGCACCCACGGGCCGCCGTTGGTCCCGCGCAGGAACAGGGCGGCCATCGCGCCGACCACCACCATCTGCCCCACCGCCAGGCGCCCCGAGTTCACCACCCGCGGTGCGGCCGGCGCCGACCGTGCGGTCGACTGCTCGGCCACGCTCCGTCCCCCTTCCCCGCCGTGCCGGCCCGCAGCAGGTGGAACCAGGGCGGGTCGGTGATCAGCCTGGCAGAGCCGAGCGGCCCACCGCTGCCCCGGATCCGTCCGTCGACGGAATTCGGGGCGGGCGGACGGCAGACGCCGTCATGCCGAGGTCGCGGCGACGCAGAACTCGTTGCCCTCCGGGTCGGCCATGACGACGTGGTGCCCGGTGAACTCCTCCAGGACGGTCCCGCCCGCCCGCACCAACCGCTCGGCCTCGGCTCTGATCCGCGCCCACCGCTCGTCGGGGGTGCCGTGGCCCGGCACCCGGACGTCGATGTGCAGTCGGTTCTTCGCCGTCTTCGGCTCGGGAACCCTGAGGATGGAGAGCGCGGGCCCGACGCCGTCGGGATCGCACAGCCACGCCACGTCGTCCACCGGGTCGTCCTCCGGCAGGTGGAAACTCGCGTGCCACTCCGCACGGGTCCGGAAGGGCGCGGGCGGCGGCTCGTCCACGTAACCCAGCGCCGTCTTCCAGAACTGGCCGAGGAGCTTCGCGTCCTCGCAGTCGAGGGTCAGGCTGATTCTGGCTGCCATGGCGGGACCGTACTGCGTACCCCCGACAGGCGCGGCCGTGTAGACGGAGCTGGGGCCGCTTGCGACCTTGACCCCCCTTGCATGATGGGCCGCATGAGCCTGAGTGATCCGGACCCGGTGTGGATCGCCGCGCGCCTCGTGGTCGTGCTCCTCAGCCTGGCCCTGATCGTTCTCGGCGTGCGTGTCGCCGTGTCACGACGGTTTCCCCCGGCGTGGGTACGGGTCGCCCGCCCGACGGCGAGCCAGCGGTCCCAACCCGTCCGCGTCGGCGGCGGCCAGGCGCTGCTCGGCGCGTGCCTGCTGGTCCAGCAGGCACCGTTTCTCGTTCCCATGCCCCTCCTGGCCGGGCGCACCCTGCTCGTGGTGGCGCTTCTCCTCGCCGTGACCGGGGCGGGATGGTTCGTCCTGCTCCGGCGCCAGGCACCGGCATGAACGGGGCGACACCGCCCACGAGCAACCCCGGACGGCGTTGAGGACCAGGCCGACGAGCAGCACCGCGGGCAGGTGCGGGTCGCGTGCGACCTCAGGCGTCGGCACTGTCGCCGGTCGGCATCGTCCGAGCGCGCCGCTACCTGCCGGCGGTCGTCAGCCCTCGCCCGTCTCGTCGAAGAAGTCGCGGGCGGAAGCGACGAGGTCGGGGTTCGGGTGGCCGGCGTTGAGGAGGTCGATGCTGCGTACCGTGAGGTGTGCGTTCCCGTCCGTGTCCGTCACGAACAGCACGGGGTGCCAGGCGGAGTTGACGACGGCGATGCCCGCCCGGACGCGGTGGTCGCCCAGGGCGGCCTCCAGCGTCGCGCGTGCCCGGACGCGCCATTCGCCGTACGCCTCGTCGTCGTCGCCGAGGGAGAGGTGGGTGTCGAACATGTCCCGGCTGATCTGCACCAACGACTCGACACCGTGCCCGGGGGTCCCGTGGTCGTCCGCAACGGCCCACTCGTCGGGCCACCAGCGGTAGCCGTCGGCGTACGCGTCGTCGGCCTTGACGAGCGCATCGAGGGCTTCTTCGGTGTGCGCCAGCAGGTTCACCGTGATGACGTCGCTGTCCGTGGTGAGCGCCACCGCGTACAACTCCTCCGATGCGCGTCGCTCGAGCATCGGGCGGATCGTCGCGCAGATGCTCGTGACGATCCGCTCGTGCAGTGCGGGCATGTCGACGGTGGGCACGGCGCTCCTTCCCGGGCCTCGCGGACCCACCCCGCACGCAGAAGCGCCGACCGGCGTTACCGCTGGTCGGCGCTTCAGTAGCCCGGCGAAAGGCTATGTGGCCAGGGGCGGGGTCGAACCGCCGACCTTCCGATTTTCAGTCGGACGCTCGTACCAACTGAGCTACCTGGCCGTGTTGCTCGGTTCATGCTACCCGCACGGCGGGTTCTCCGCCGGGAGGGTCACATGCCCCGATACGCAGAACGCCGCGCAGGGCGCGGCGTTCTGCGCTGGCGGTCCTGACGGGACTTGAACCCGCGACCTCCGCCTTGACAGGGCGGCGAGCACTCCAACTGCTCCACAGGACCTAGCTTTGTTGCCTCCGGCTGAAGCCGGACCGTGCCCCCAACGGGATTCGAACCCGTGCTACCGCCTTGAAAGGGCGGCGTCCTGGGCCGCTAGACGATGAGGGCGGCCCCGCCATCATTGCACACTCGCAACTTCAAGCGGACTTGCTCCCATCCGGCCCCGCCGGAGGCTTGGATAGCTTACGTGATGGTCGGTCCCTCGACCAAACCGGTATGGCCCTAGCCACAACGGCGTACAAAGCCGCAGGTCAGAGGGGTCTAGCGGAGCCGGGCGACGCCGTAGCGGCGCTTCAGGTCGGTGATCAGGTGGGGGCAGGCGGCCAGCGTGGCCGCCCGATTGCCGCCCCCGTCGTGCAGCAGCACGACCGAGCCGGGCCGGGCCGCGGCGCGTACCCGCTTGGCGATCGTCGCGGCGGTCGGCTTGCCCCAGTCCTGCGGGTCGACGTTCCAGTGCAGCGACCGCATGCCGAGCTGCCCGGCGACGGTCACCACCTCCCGCGTCCACCGGCCCCCCGGCTGCCGGTAGAACGGCACCTTGGCGCCCGGCACCGCCTTCCGGATCGCCGCGTTGGTGCGGACGAGGTCCCGCCGGATGTCGGCGACCGGCCGCCGGGCCAGGTCCAGGTCGTGGTTCCAGCTGTGGTTGCAGAGCTGGTGGCCCTCCCGCACGATCCGTCGGACCAGCTCGGGGTGACGTCGGGCCTGCGTACCCACCACGCAGAAGGTGGCGGTGACCCGGGCCGCCCGGAGGCGGTCGAGGACCTTCGGTGTCCAGGCCGGGTCGGGCCCGTCGTCGAAGGTCAACGCCACGGTCCGTACGCCGGTCGTGCGGCGCAACCCCGCCGGCAGCTTCGCCGGCAGCGGGCGGACCAGGGGCCGGGGCGGGGCGCTGCGGGTCGGTCGCGGGGTGGCCGACGGAGCCGGCTCGGCCGGCAGCGGGGCCGAGGCGACAGGCTCGGGGCCGGCGGCCCGCCGACCGGTCGCGGTGCCGTCGCCGCAGCCGCCGAGGAGGAGCAGGGCCAGCGCGGTGGCCAGCACGGCGCGTGCGCGCATCGTTCGCTCCCGGAGGGGTCGGGGTCGGCGGACCTCCCGACGCTAGTGGACGGCGTTCCGCCCCCGGCACCCCCGGTCAGTCCGTCGTCGCCTGGTCCAGGGAGTCGCGTAGGGCGAGCGCCAGCGAGACCGCCTCGGTGAGGTCGACCGGCCGCACCACCCCGGCGGGCAGCGAGTCCGCCAGCCAGCCCGGCCCGGCGGCGAGCACCAGCAGCGGCCGGCGGGGCGCGGCGAGCAGGGCGTTGAGCTGGGTGGGGTCGGCGGTGGCCCGGGTGTGCGACCAGATCACCACGGCGGCCGGCCCGGTCCGGTTGACGGCCTCGAGCAGCGCGGGCAGCGGCATCCGGGCGCCGAGCATCCGGTAGCCGACCCCGGCCTCGGCGAGCGCGGCGGCGAGCGCCTCCAGCGGCAGGGTGTGCTGCTCCTCGTCGGCGCAGGTGAGCACGATGCGCGGCGGGCCGGCGGGCGCGCCGGTCCGGGCGGCCACCGCGAACGCCTCCGAGACGCAGCGCGACATCAGGTGCTCGACCTCGACCAGGCCACCGGTGGCGGCGTGCCGCTCCCCGATGCCGGCGAGCACGGAGCGCAGCAGCCCGTCCCAGGTGGCGATCACGCCGTCCGCCTGGACGGCCCGGGCGATGGTCTCGCCGATCGCGACCGCGTCCAGCCGCATGGCGGCGCGGGCCAGCCCCCGGGCCGCCGGTCCGGCCCGGCCGACGGGGATCGTCGACCCGCCGCCGTCCCGGCCGGCGACGGCGCGCGCCCGTGGGCGTACGGCGGCGTCGGCGGGCACGGCGTCCGGCGCCCGGCGGGCCCAGCGGGCCGCCTCCGCCGGGGTGACCCCCTGGGCGGTGAGCCGTCGCATGATCTCCAGGCGCGCGAGGTCGGCCGGCGTGTAGCGCCGGTGGTGCCCGGGTACGTGCTCGCTGGGCCCAAGTCCGTAGCGCTGGTGCCAGGTGCGCAGGGTGGTGACGGCGACGCCCAGCCGTCGGGCGACGGCTCCCGCGCTCAGCGCCTCATCGGCCACCCGACCGCTCCGACGCGTCGTCCGCCGGCGGGCCGGGCGGGTTGGCGGCGGGACCCGGCGGTCCGCCGGCCGGCCCCGAGGGGGCCAGCAGCCGATTCACCACCCCGCCCAGCCACGGTGCGTACGCGCGGGGGTCGGTGTCGAGGTCGGCCGTCAGCGTGACGGGGTCCACCCAGCGCAGCTCGGTCACCTCGTCGGGGTCGGGCAACAGCGGGCTGCCCGGCCGGAACCGGCCCCGCAGGACGTGGTCGTACTCGAACTCCACCCGACCGGTGGCCGGGTCCTCGGCGTAGTAGACGTACACCCCGACCTCGGTCAGCTCGACCGGGTCGGCGCCGAGCTCCTCGTGCAGCCGGCGGTTGGCGGCGTCGACGAGGGACTCGCCCGGCGTCGGGTGGCCGCAGCACGAGTTGGCCCAGCGCAGCGGGAAGCGGGTCTTCACCGGTGCCCGCCGTTGCAGCAGCACCCGGCCGTCGGGGGCGACGAGCAGCACCGAGAAGGCGCGGTGGAGCTGCCCCGGGGGCTGGTGGGCGGCGGCCACGGTGGTCTCGCCCTGCGGCCGCCCGGCGTCGTCGACGAGCTCGACGAGGTGCTTCTCGCGGGTGGTCACGGCAGGTGTCTCCAGGGTTCGAGGGGAAGCGCCATCAGGCTTCCCCGGTGATGCGGCCGGCGGCGAGCTTGCCGGAGATGAGCACCATGGGCACGCCGACGCCGGGCTGGGTGCCCGAGCCGACGAAGACGACGTTCGACAGCGTCCGGTGCAGGTTCGACGGGCGGAACGGGCCGGTCTGGAAGAGGCTGTGGGCGGCGGCGAACGGGGTGCCGGCGGCCATCCCCTGCTCCGCCCACTCGGCCGGGGTCACGGCCCGCAACACCTCGACGCCGGCGCCGAAGCCGACGTAGCCGCGCTCCTCCAGGGTCCCGACGAGCTGGTCGGCGTAGCGCCGGGTGAGGTCGCCCCGCCAGTCGAACGGCGCCCGGTCGAGGTTGGGCACCGGGGCGAGCACGTAGTAGGTGTGCCGCCCGGCCGGGGCCACCGACGGGTCGGTCCGGCTCGGGTTGGTGACCAGCAGGGACGGGTCGCTCATCAGCTCGCCCCGCCGGATGACCTCATCGAAGGTGCCCTTCCAGGACCGTCCGAAGTGGATGTTGTGGTGGGCGATCTTCCCATACCCCTGGGTCGACCCGACGTGCAGGACCACGCAGGAAGGGGAGTAGGTGAGCCTGCGCGGGCGGCTCGGCGGCAGCAGGTCGCGGTAGGCGACCGGCAGGTCGGGATTGAGCACGACCACGTCGGCCGGGACCAGCTCGCCGTCGGCGGTCACCACGCCGGTGGCCCGGCCGTGGGCGGTCTCCACCCGGGTCACCGTGGTGTCGTAGCGGATCTCGACGCCGTGCTTCTCGGCGGCGCCGGCCATGCCGCGGGAGACCGCGTGGATGCCGCCGCGCGGGAAGTAGACCCCGGCCACCGAGTCGAGGTACGCGATGACCGCGTAGATGGCCAGCGCGTCGTGCGGCGCGAGGCCGGCGTACATCGCCTGGAAGGAGAAGATCCGCTGCGTGCGCGGGTCCCGGAAGAACTGGTCGATCTTCGTCTGAAGCCGCCGGAAGGCGCCGCCGGCCAGCAGCTTGACCAGGTTGCCGGTGAGCAGGTCGGTGGGCGCGTCCAGGTTGCGCTCGATGAAGTCGGCGCGTTCCCACTGCCAGAGCTTGCGGGCGTAGTCGACGAAGCGCAGGTAGCCGTCGGCCTCGCGCGGGCCGCAGACCCGGGCGATCTCGGCGGCCATCCGGGTGGTGTCCGTGATGACGTCGAGCGTCGACCCGTCCGGGTAGTACGCCCGGTAGGCCGGGTCGAGCGGGGTGAGGTCGAGCCAGTCGTCCAGCTCCTCGCCGACCGCGCCGAGCGCCTCGGCGATCAGGTCGGGCATGGTGAGCACGGTGGGCCCGGTGTCGAACTCGTAGCCGTCCACGCCGAGCCGGCCGGCCCGGCCGCCCGGCACCGGCTCGCGCTCCAGCACGGTCACCTGCCGACCGCTGCCCGCCAGGTGCAGCGCGCAGGCCAGCCCACCCAGCCCGGCGCCCACGACGACCACCCGGTCCGTACGCCCGTCGACGGTGCGCACGCGACCACCTCCTTGTCCGAAGTTGCCCATCATGCCCGCCGGTTGGTGGCGGCGGTCGCGAGGCCGGTGAGCGCGGTGCGCGCGGTCTCGTCGATCGACGCGGTGCCGAGCGCGGTCAGCGCCTCGGCGACCCGGTCGGAGATCATGCGTTCGACCCGGTCGACCGCGCCGGTGTCGGCGACCAGTTCGGCGAGGCGGGCGACCTCCGCGTCCCCCGCGTCGGCGCCGACCCCGTCCAGCGCGCGCCGCTGGGTCGGCGTGGCGAGCTGCCGGGCCAGCATGAGCAGCACGGTCGGCTTGCCGGTGCGCAGGTCGTCGCCGGCCGGTTTGCCGGTGGTCGCCGGGTCGCCGTAGACGCCGAGCAGGTCGTCGCAGAGCTGGAACGCCTCGCCGACGGCGAGCCCGTAGCGGGTGTACGCGGCGGTCAGCGGGGCGTCGCCGCCGACGCCGGCCAGGTAGGCGCCGAAGAGCAGCGGCCGCTGCACCGTGTAGCTCGCGGTCTTGTAGCGGGCGACCCGCAGCGCCCGGTCCACCGACCAGTTCGCCGCGTCGCTCTCGCCGAGCACGTCGAGGTACTGCCCGGCGATCGTCTCCACGCGCATCTGGTCGTAGCAGCGCCGGACGTCGAGCAGACGGGCCGGCGGCAGCGTCGCGCGGGCGAGGAGCCGGTCGGCCCAGACCATGCAGAGGTCGCCGATCAGCACCGCGACCGCCTCGCCGAACCGACGCGGGTCGCCCCGGTGGCCGGCGGCGGCGTGCCGGGTGGCCAGCGCCACGTGCGCGGTCGGCCGGCCACGGCGGGTGGCGGAGGCGTCCATCACGTCGTCCTGGACGAGGGCGAAGGTGTGCAGCAGCTCCAGGGCGGCGAACGCGGGCAGCACCGCCGGCAGCGGACCCGTGCCGCCGGGCGCGCCGCGCCACCCCCAGTAGGCGAACGTGGGACGGACGCGCTTGCCGCCGGCCAGCACGCAGTCGCGCGCCGTCGCGGCGAATCCGCCCATCGCCGCGTCGATCTCCCTCAGCGCGTCGACCTCGGTGGCCAGGAAGGTGGCGAGGGTGCCCTCCACCGCCGTGACCAGGTCCTTCGTGTACGCGGCCAGGACCGCCCGGACCGGGTCGTCCCCGTCTGTCGGGCCGGCGGGGGCCACGCGGAGGGAGTTACCCGCAACTGCGTCGTTGGCCATGTGACCGAGCGTACCCTAGGCTTACGAGTTGCGTCGATTCGTGCGTCGATTAACGAGGAGGGCCGGTGGACACCGATCTCACCGCGGCCTATGGCCGCTGCCGTGAGCTGCACAGACGGCACGGCCGCACCTACTATCTCGCCACCCGGCTGCTGCCCGCTTGGAAACGGCGGCATGTGCACGCCTTGTATGGATTCACCCGCTACGCGGACGAGATCGTCGACCGCACCGAGGAACTCCCCCCGGCCGAGCGCGCCGCCCGGCTCGACGACTGGGCCGGCCGCTTCGTCGCCGGACTGCACGGCGAACCGGTGGACGACCCGCTGCTCCCCGCCGTGCTGCACACGATCGCCGTCTTCGATCTCGACCGGGACGACTTCGCGTCGTTTCTCAAGAGCATGGCGATGGACCTGACGGTCACCTCGTACCGCACCTACGACCACCTGCTCGACTACATGGAGGGTTCGGCGGCGGTGATCGGCACCATGATGCTGCCGATCCTGGGCAGCTCCGACCCGGCGGCGGCCCGGGAGCCGGCCCGCCAGCTCGGCTTCGCCTTCCAGCTCACCAACTTCATCCGGGACGTGGCCGAGGACCTCGACCGGGGGCGGACCTACCTGCCCGACGACGACCTGGCCCTGTTCGGCGTCACCCGCGAGGACCTGGCCGAGGCGCGCGCCCGGGGACGCGCCACGGCGCGGATCCGGGACCTGATCGCGTACGAGGTGGCCCGCGCCCAGGCGCACTACGCCGCCGCGGCCCCCGGGATCACCCTGCTCGCGCCCGCCTCGCAGGCCTGCATGCGCACCGCGTACGCGCTGTACGGCGGGATCCTGGACGAGGTGGCCGCGCGGGACTACGACGTCTTCGTCGACCGGGCGCTGGTGCCGCAGCGCCGCCGGCTGGCGGTGGCCGCCCGCGCCCTGCTCACCCCCGTCGGCGCGCCGGTGGTGATCCCCGGGCCGGCCCTGGTGCCCGGCCCCGCCGACCCTGTCCGCCCCGTGACGGGCTCTTGCCGCTGACCGTCCGTCCCGCCCCGTGACGGGCTCCCGCCGCCGGCCGTCCAGGCCGCCGTGCGGTCAGAGGCAGCAGTGCAGGGCGTCCGTCAGGGCGTCGACCCGGTCGTGGTCGGCCAGGTGGGACGTGACGTAGGCGAAGGTGTAGCCGCGCCCGGGATCGGCCCAGGCGGAGCTGCCGCCGATCCCGCCCATGCCCCAGCTGCCGTCCTCCTCCCACTGCATGCCGAGGGTCCAGCGGGTCCGCCGGCCGAGCAGCAGGTCGTCGCCGTCGTACTGGACCCGGGTCGCCTCGGCCACCAGTTCCCGGCTGAACAGCCGTACGCCGTCGAGGACGCCGCCGGCGAGCAGTCCCGCGTAGAGGCGGGCCAGGGCGCCCGCGGTCGAGTGCAGGTTGACGGCCGGCACCTCGGCGCCGCGCCAGAGCGGGCTGTTCACCACCGACAGGTCCCGCCCGCCGGGCGGGTTGTCCAACGCCCGCGCCCAGAGCGAACCCGGCTCGCCCGCCACCCGGTCCGGCCACCCTGGATCGCCGTAGCGCAGGTCGGCGCAGCGCCGCTGGTCCGCCGCGCCGAGGCCGAAGCCGAGGTCCAGCCGCCACGGCCGGGCGATCTCCTCGGCCAGGAAGCGGCCCACCGGCCGCCCGTCGACCCGCCGCACCAGCTCGCCCACCAGGTGCCCGTACGTCCAGGCGTGCTCGCCCGCGACGGACCCCGGCGGCCACTCGGGCTCGGCGGCGGCGAGGTCGGCGCAGAGCAGGTCCCAGTCGGCGACGGCGGCGGCCGGCCGGGGCACCGGGAAGGCCGGCAGCCCGGCGGTGTGCGTCAACACCTGGCGGACGGTGGCCGGGGCGCGGAAGCCGGACCAGTGGTCGGCGACGGGGTCGTCCAGGTCGAGCCGGCCCCGGTCGACCAGCGCCAGCAGGCAGAGGGCGGCGACCGGCTTGGCGACGGAGTAGACGTTCACCAGCGTGTCCGGCAGCCACGGCCGCCCCGGTGACCGCTCGCCGCCGACGACGTCGACCACCGGCTCGCCGTCGTACCAGATCGCCAGGCCGGCGCCGGTCTCCCGGCCCTCGGCGAGCAGTTCGGTGAAGCAGTCGTGGACGGCGGAGAAGCGGGTGCGCATCCGGCCACGGTAGGAGGCCGGGACGTCCGTGGGCAGCGGATTTCCGGTGCGACCTGCTGGCCGGTCGCCGGGCGGTGCGCGATGCTGGCGGGATGGCGGATCCGGAACTGGTGGACGTGGTCGTGATCGGGCTCGGGGTCGGCGGCGAGGAGGTGGCCGGGCGGCTCGCCGAGGCGGGGTTGACCGTCGTCGGCGTCGAGCGTGACCTGGTCGGCGGGGAGTGCCCGTACTGGGGGTGCGTGCCGAGCAAGATGATGATCCGCGCGGCCAACGCGATCGCCGAGGCCCGCCGCGTGGACGGGCTCGGGGGCACCGCCGAGGTCCGGCCCGACTGGGCGCCGGTGGCGAAGCGGATCCGCGAGGAGGCCACCGACACCTGGGACGACACGGTCGCGGTGCGGCGGTTCACCGGCAAGGGCGGGCGGTTCGTCCGGGGCAGCGCGCGGCTCGACGGCCCCGGCCGGGTCCGGGTCGGCGAGCGGGTCTTCCAGGCCCGGCACGGGATCGTGCTGGGCACCGGCACCAGACCGTCCGTGCCACCGGTCGACGGGCTGGCCGACACGCCGTACTGGACCAACCGGCAGGCGATCGAGGTCGAGGAGCTGCCGGAGTCGCTGCTGGTGCTGGGCGGCGGGGCGATCGGGCTGGAGCTGGCGCAGGTCTTCGCCCGGTTCGGGGTCCGGGTCACCGTGGTCGAGGCCCTGGGCCGGGTGCTCGCCGTCGAGGAGCCCGAGGCGTCCGAGGTGGCCGCCGCCGCGCTGCGCGCCGACGGGGTGGAGATCCACACCGGGGTGCGGGCGGAGCGGGTGGGCCACGACGGGCGCGGCTTCCACCTGCACGCCGCCGGTGGGGCGGAGTTCACCGCCGAGCGGCTGCTGGTGGTGACCGGTCGCCGGGCCCACCTGGCCGAGCTGGGCCTGGACACCGTCGAGGTGGACGCCGGCCGGCGCTACCTCACCGTGGACGACCGGCTGCACGTCACCGAGGGGATCTGGGCGGTCGGCGACGTCACCGGCGAGGGGGCGTTCACGCACGTCGCGATGTACCAGGCGGGGATCGTCGTCGCCGACCTGCTCGCCCGCGCCCGGCGCGCCGACGGCGGGCCCGATCCCAGCGGCACCGCGAACGCGACGGGTGGCGCGTCGGGTACCACCGGCGTGGGCGGCTCCGCCGGTGCGGTGCCGCGCGCCGACTACCGGGCGCTGCCCCGGGTGACCTTCACCGACCCCGAGGTCGGCGCGGTCGGCCTCACCGAGTCGCAGGCCCGCGAGCGGGGCGTCAACGTGCAGGTCGGCCTCGCCCGGTTGCCGTCGTCGGCCCGGGGCTGGATCCACAAGGCCGGCAACGAGGGCTTCGTCAAGCTGGTCGCGGACGCCGACCAGGGCGTGCTGATCGGCGCGACCTCGGTGGGGCCGGCCGGTGGCGAGGTGCTCTCCGGTCTGGCGGTGGCGGTGCACGCGGCCGTGCCGATCGCCCGCCTCCGGCAGATGATCTACGCGTACCCGACCTTTCACCGGGCGGTCGAGGAGGCGTTGCGGGACATGTCCTGACGACCGGGCCGCACATCGGATGCCGGATGCCGGGCAGCACGCGGCAGCGCTACGCAACCGCCCGGCAGATGGCTGCTCATTTCTTTCACCGAGGTGACGTACGATTGCGGCCGTGACGAAACGGTTGACCGAAGTTGCCAAGAAGGCGGGCGTCAGCGAGGCCACCGTCAGCCGGGTGCTCAACGGTCGGGACGGGGTCTCCGAGGCCACCCGGACGGCCGTGCTGACCGCGCTGGACGTGCTCGGCTACGAGCGGCCGACCAAGCTGCGCGGCGAGCGTGCCCGGCTGGTCGGGCTGGTGCTGCCCGAGTTGCAGAACCCGATCTTCCCGGCGCTCGCCGAGGTGGTCACCGGGTCCCTCGCCCAGCGCGGCTTCACCCCGGCGCTCTGCGCCCGCACCATCGGCGGCGTCTCCGAGATGGACTACGTGGAGATGCTCCTCGACCACCAGGTCTCCGGGGTGATCTTCGCCGGTGGCTCGTACGCGCTCGCCGACGCGCGGCACGACCACTACCGCCGGCTGACCGACCGGGGCCTGCCGGTGGTGCTGGTCAACGCGGGTGTGGACGAGCTGGGCTTCCCCCGGGTCTCCACGGACGACGCGGTGGCGGTGGAGCAGGCGTACGGGCACCTGCGCTCGCTCGGGCACGACCGGATCGGGATGGTGCTCGGCCCGGAGGGGCACGTACCGTCCCGGCGCAAGCTGGACGCGATGGCCCAGGCGGCGGGCTGGGGTGACGACACGGCGTACGTCGAACGCTCCAGCTTCTCGATGGAAGGGGCGCGGGTCGCCGCGACCAAGCTGGTCGAGCGCGGCGTGACCGGCATCATCTGCGCCAGCGACGTGCTGGCCCTGGGCGCCATCCGGGCCGCCCGGCGGCTGGGTCGTGCGGTGCCGGCCGACGTGTCGGTGGTGGGCTTCGACGACTCCGCGTTCATGACCTGCACCGACCCGCCGTTGACCACCGTGCGGCAGCCGATCGAGACGATGGGGCAGGCCGCGGTGGACCTGCTGGTGACCCAGATCGAGGGTGCCGGCGTGCTGCACGACGAGCTGCTGTTCGAGCCCGAGCTGGTCGTACGCGGCTCCACCGCGCCCGCCCCCGGTCGCTGACCCCGGGGGGACCGCCCCGCCCTCCTGAGACGACGGAACGGCCGTCGACCGCTGCCCGCGGTCGGCGGCCGTTCCGTCTTTGCCGGTGACCGCGGCAGGCATCAATCGGGCCCAAAGGTGCAACTCGGTCGCCTTCCAAGATCCTGTCAAAATCTGTCGGAGCGAAGTCTCGTCTTTTCAGTCGAGGATCGATACCTTGCTGGGACAAGTTCGCTTGGCTACAGTGACCCCACTCACACCTGGCTCCGACGCAGCTGCCCGGGGCCGGGTCGCTCAGCAGATGCAGATCAGTGACGGCGCATCGGCGCGGTGACGACCACCGGGCATCAGCGCAGGTCATGGAGACACCGTTCCCGAAGGGATGGACAGATGTCCGTACCGCAGTACCGGAAGACTGCGGCGTTGGCGCTCGTGGCCGGCCTGGGGCTCAGCCTTGCGGCCTGTTCGACGAAGAGCGACGACGCGACAGGCAGCGCAGGCGGCAAGGTCACCGTCACCGTCGACTGCCAGCCGGTCGGCTCCCAGAAAGAGCTGTTGAAGAACTGGAACGACGACGTCGCCGAATTCCAGCGGCAGAACCCCGACATCGTCATCAAGAGCGTGAGCGTCGGCGAGCAGTGCAACAACCCGCCGGACTTCACCGCCCGCCTGGCCGGCGGCACCGTGACCGACCTGTTCTACGGGTACATGACCGACCTCCAGCAGGTGCTGGACTCCGGCCAGGCGATGGAGATCACCGAGTACGCCAACAAGGACACGGTCCCCACCTGGGACAGCGTCGACCCGGCGCTCAAGGAGGTCTTCAGCGACGGCGGCAAGCTCTACGCCGTCCCGGCGAAGAACTACTCGATGGGCCTGGTCTACAACAAGGCCCTGTTCCAGCAGGCGGGGCTCGACGTCAACAACCCGCCCAAGACGTGGCCCGAGGTCCGGGCGGCGGCCAAGAAGATCTCCGCGCTCGGCAACGGGATCGCCGGCTACTCGGAGTACAGCGCCGGCAACACCGGCGGCTGGCACTTCACCTCCCTGCTCTACTCGCAGGGCGGGCAGGTGCTGACCGAGGACGGCAAGAAGGCCGACTTCAACAACGCGATGGGCAAGCAGGTCCTGCAGAACCTCAAGGACATGCGGTACGGCGACAACAGCATGGGCAGCCGCCAGCTGCTCCAGTGGGGCGACCTGCTGACCAACGCCGCCGCCGGCAAGGTGGGCATGTTCATCGGCGCGCCGGACGCCACCCAGGCGATCGTCAGCCAGTTCCAGGGCAAGTTCCAGGACTGGGCGATGGCACCACTGCCCGGCCAGGACGGCCCGGCGAAGGCGACGCTCGGTGGCGGCGAGGGCTACTTCTTCAAGAAGGGCCTCTCTCCGGAGCAGGTCAAGGCCGGTCTGAAGTGGATCGCCTACCAGAAGCTGACGCCCGGCAAGGGCCAGTTCGACTACGTCCGGGCCAAGCCGCAGAACTACCCGGTCGGCCTGCCCCAGCCGCTGCTCTTCGCGGGCGGCAGCGAGGCGCAGAAGCAGGAGCTCGAGCTGCGTAAGGCGAACGCGAACGTCGACACCGCGAACTTCGCGCTCTTCGAGGCCAACCCGGTGCCGATCAAGGGCGAACCGCGTAACGCGCAGGCGATCTACGCGGTGCTCGACGCGGCGATGTCCGGGGTGCTGACCAACCCGAACGCGAACATCGACGCGCTGCTCAAGACGGCCGAAGACAAGGTAAACCAGCTCCTCGCCGCGGAGAGCTGATCCGACGGTGGGGGCCGGCGCGCCGGCTCCCACCCAAGTCCGCACCGCACGTCCGGTCACTGACTCACCAGGAGTTGCCTTGGCGATCATCTCCGCCCCGGGGGCCACCAGAGAAGCGGGTCGTCCCGCGCCGCCGTCCCCGGTACGGCCGCAGCGTACGAGCCTCGGCCGCAAGGTGCGGGACAACCTCACCGGCCACGCGTTCCTGATCGGGGCGGTGCTCTGCTTCGCGGTCTTCTCCTGGTACCCGATGGTCCGCGGCATCGTGATGAGCTTCCAGCGCACCCGGCGCGGCGAGACCACCTGGGTGGGCTGGGACAACTACACGCGCATCATGGCCGACCCGAGCTTCTGGACGGCCTGGAAGAACACGTTCTCCTTCACGGTCCTCGCGCTCGTCCTCGGCTACGTGGTGCCGTTCTTCGTGGCGATCCTGCTCAACGAGTTCCGCCACGCCAAGGGGTACCTGCGGATCCTGGTCTACCTGCCGGTGATGCTGCCGCCGGCCTCGGCGCTCTTCCTGTTCAAGTTCTACGCGTACGACCCCAGCGACGCGGGGCTCTTCAACGCGATCCTCAAGGCGCTGCACCTGCCGACGTCGCAGTGGATGCAGTCCCCCGAGATGACGATGCCCGCGATGGTGCTCGCGTCGACCTGGATGAACATGGGCAGCGCGGTGCTGATCTACCTGGCGGCGTTGCAGAACATCCCCGGCGAACTCTACGAGGCGGCCGAGCTGGACGGCGCCGGGATCTGGCGGCGGATCCGGCACGTGACCATCCCGCAGACCCGGCTGATCCTCGCGCTCCTGGCGATGCTCCAGATCGTCGCCACCATGCAGCTCTTCATCGAGCCGCTGATCCTCGCCAACGGCGCGGGCGCGGAGGACTCGGCGACCTCGGTCGCGTACCTCATCTACCAGCACGGCTTCTTCCAGAACGACCTCAACGGCGCCGCCGCGCTCGGCGTGATCATGCTCGTGGTGCTGGCCGGCTTCTCCGCCGTCTACGTGCGGCTGACTGCGAAACAGGACTAGGACGGACGCGGAATGGCACAGGACTCCGGGACCCGGACACTCGTCTCCCACGCCCAGCTCAGGCGGGGGCGCGGCAGGGTGATCTACTGGACGCTGCTCGCCGTCGTCGTGGCGGGATTCACGCTCGTCTTCCTCGGGCCGCTCTACTGGATGGTCACCGGCGCGCTCAAGTCGGGCCAGGAGATCGCGCAGACCCCGCCGTCGTTGTTCCCGCAGGATCCCCAGTGGCAGAACTACGTCGACGCGTGGCACAACCTGGATCTCGCCAAGCTGCTGTTCAACACGTTCTACTACGCGACCGGCGCGGTGCTGTTCCAGCTCGTACTCGACACCGCCGCGGCGTACTCCCTGTCGAAGCTCCGCCCGGTCTTCGGCAACGTGATCCTCGGCCTGATGCTGGCGACGCTGATGATCCCGGCGATGGTCCTCATCGTCCCGCAGTACGTGACCGTGATCGACCTGCCGATCCTGCACGTCAACCTGCTCGACTCGCCGTTCGCGATCTGGCTGCCCCTGGTCGCGAACGCGTTCAACATCTTCCTCCTGAAGCGGTTCTTCGACTCGATCCCGGAGGAGCTGATGGCGGCGGCCCTCATGGACGGGGCGACCCCGCTGCGCACGCTCTGGTCGATCATCCTGCCGATGTCGCGCCCCATCCTCGGCGTGGTCTCGATCTTCGCCGTGACCGCGGTCTGGAAGGACTTCCTCTGGCCGAAGCTGGTCATGCCGTCACCCGAGACCCGGACGGTCAGCGTCGGCATCTACGCCTTCTCGGGCGGTACGCCCATGAACGTGGTGGTCGCCGCCTCGGTCATCGCCGCGATCCCGACCGTCATCGTCTTCCTGATCTTCCAGCGGAACATCATGTCCGGCCTCACCACGGGCAGCCTCAAGGGATAGCCCCCGGCGCAACCTTCCGCGGCGGACAACGACCGTTCGCCCGGGACACATCAAGGTCCGGCGAACCCGCCGACGCACTGACGCAGAAAGCAGGTGCTCGTGTCCAGAGCAGACAACGGTCCGTGGTGGCGTGGAGCGGTGATCTACCAGGTGTACCCGCGTAGCTTCGCCGACGGCGACGGCGACGGCATCGGCGACATCGCCGGCATCCGGTCGCGGCTGGACTACCTGTCCGCGCTCGGCGTCGACGCGATCTGGTTCAGCCCCTGGTACCCGTCCCCGATGGCCGACGCCGGCTACGACGTGGCGGACTACCGCGACATCGATCCGGTCTTCGGCACGCTGGCCGAGGCGGAGGCGCTGATCGCGGAGGCGCACGCCCTCGGCATCAGGACCATCGTCGACGTGGTGCCGAACCACTGCTCCGACGCGCACCCCTGGTTCCAGGCGGCGCTCGCCGGCGGGCCGGGCGCGCCCGAGCGGGACCTGTTCTGGTTCCGCCCCGGCCGGGGCCCGAACGGCGACCAGCGGCCCACCGACTGGGTCGGCGAGTTCGGCGGCGAGACCTGGACCCGGACCACCAACCCGGACGGCACCCCCGGCGACTGGTACCTGCACCTGTTCGCCCCGGAGCAGCCGGACTTCAACTGGGAGCACCCCAGGGTGCGGGCCGAGTTCGAGGACATCCTGCGGTTCTGGTTCGACCGCGGCGTGGACGGCATCCGGATCGACTCGGCCGGGCTGCTGGTCAAGGACGGCACGCTGCCCGAGACCCTGCCGGACCGGCCGCACCCGTTCCGCGACCTCGACGGGGTGCACGACATCTACCGCGACTGGCGACGGATCGCCGACGAGTACCCCGGCGACCGGGCACTGATCGGTGAGGTGTGGATGCCGGACCGGCAGCGGTTCGCCAACTACCTGCGCCCGGACGAGCTGCACGCGGCGTTCAACTTCGACTTCCTCGGCTGCGCCTGGGACGCCTCGGCGTTGCGCGAGAGCATCGACGGGACGCTCAGCGTGCACGCGCTGGTCGGCGCCCCGGCCACCTGGGTGCTCTCCAACCACGACGTCACCCGGCACGTCACCCGCTACGGCCGGGCGGACACCACGTTCAGCTTCGCCGCCAAGCGCGAGGGCACCCCCACCGACCTGGAGCTGGGCACCCGCCGGGCCCGGGCCGCCGCGCTGCTGTCGCTGTCGCTGCCCGGCGCCGCGTACGTCTACCAGGGCGAGGAACTGGGCCTCTGGGAGGTCGAGGACATTCCGCGTGAGCTGCGGCAGGACCCCATGCACTTCCGCTCCGGCGGGGTCGATCCCGGCCGGGACGGCTGCCGCGTCCCGATCCCCTGGTCCGGCGAGACGCCGCCGTTCGGCTTCAGCCCCGACGACGCGGCGGCCGAACCCTGGCTGCCCCAGCCGGCCGACTGGAAGGACCGCACCGCCCGCGCCCAGACCGGCGACGTCCACTCGATGCTGGAGCTGTACCGGGCCGCCCTCGCCGTCCGGCGGGCCGAGCCGGCACTCGGCGACGGGGGGCTGACCTGGCTGCCCGCCCCCGAGGGGGTGCTCGCGTTCCGGCGGGAACCCGGCTTCGCCTGCCTGGTCAACCTGTCGGACACGGCGGTGCCGCTGCCGCCCCACACCGACCGGCTGCTGACCAGCGGGCCGCTCGACGACGACCGGTTGCCCCCGGACACCGCCGTCTGGCTGCGTACCGCCGAGGCGGCGCCCACCGCGACGCGCGGGACGGACCCGACGCCCGGAACGGCCTGACCCGACGGTGCCGGCGGCCCGTCCCGGCCGCCGGCACCGCCACCCGCAGGCCCCGCGCAGACCGAGGCCGACAGGGAGGTACGCGCACCGCACCGAACCGCACGACACGGGGGACCTGGCCACCTCAGGAAAGGGAGCGCCGCTCATGGCCGACCACACCACCCCGCACCACCAGCGAAGACACCGCATCCGCGCGGGGCTCGCCGCCCTCACCGGAACCGCCCTCGCGGCGGCCTCGATCTCCGTCGTCGCGCTGACCACCACCGCGACCCCGGCCCGCGCGGCGGGACTCTCGCCGTTCGACATCCCGGGGCGGGGCGCCACCGTCCCGTTCGTCGAGCAGGAGGCGGAGGAGGTCGCGCACACCGGCACGAGGATCGGCCCGGACCGGCGCTACGGCATGCTGCCGTCCGAGGCGTCCGGCCGGGAGGCCGTCACCCTCGACGCCGTGGGCGAGTACGTCGAGTTCACCCTCACCGCGCCCGCCAACGCGGTGACCTTCCGCTACAGCCTGCCGGACAACGCCGCCGGCACCGGCCGGGACGCCAGCATCGACCTGCGGGCCAACGGCACGCTGGTCAAGGCGGTGCCGGTCACCTCGCGGTACGGCTGGTACTACGGTGGCTACCCGTTCAACAACAACCCGGGCGACACCAACCCGCACCACTTCTACGACGAGACCCGGACCATGTTCGGGACCACGTACCCGGCCGGCACGAAGATCCGGCTCCAGGTCTCCTCGACCGCCCAGTCGCCGACGTTCACCATCGACCTGGCCGACTTCGAGCTGGTCGGCGGGCCCATCGCGAAGCCGACCGGCGTGCTCGACGTGGTCACCGACTTCGGCGCCGACCCGACCGGCGCGACCGACTCGACCGCCAGGTTCCAGGCGGCGGTGGACGCCGGCCGGGCCCAGGGGCGGGCCGTCTGGATCCCGACCGGTACGTTCACGCTCTGGGACCATGTCGTCGTGGACGGGGTGACCCTGCGCGGGGCGGGCCCGTGGTACTCGGTGCTCGGCGGGCGGCACCCGACCGACCGCAAGCGGGCCGCCGGCATCTACGGCAAGTACGTCCCCGGCGGCGGCTACAGCGGCGAGATCCGGCCGCACGAGGCCGGCGGTCCCAGCCGCAACGTCACGCTGCGCGATTTCGCGATCATCGGCGACATCCGGGAGCGGGTGGACGAGGACCAGGTCAACGCCATCGGCGGGGCGATGTCGAACTCGGTGGTCGACAACGTCTGGATGCAGCACACCAAGGTCGGGGCCTGGATGGACGGCCCGATGGACAACTTCACCATCCGCAACAGCCGGATCCTCGACCAGACCGCCGACGGGGTGAACTTCCACTGGGGCGTCACCAACTCCACGGTGACCAACACGTTCGTGCGCAACACGGGTGACGACGCCCTCGCCATGTGGGCGCAGAGCGTGCCGAACGTGAACAACTCCTTCACCCGCAACACGATCGGCGTGACGATCCTCGCCAACCACCTGGTGACCTACGGCGGGCGGGACATCAAGATCACCGACAACGTCACCGCCGACTCGGTCACCAACGGCGGCGGCATCCACGTCGCCAACCGCTACCCGGGCGTGACCGGCCCGACCGCCGTCTCCGGGACGATCACCGTCGCCCGGAACACCCTGATCCGCAACGGCAACTCGGACTACAACTGGCGCTTCGGCGTCGGCGCGATCTGGTTCTCCGCGCTGAACGAGCCCATCCAGGGCGCGGCGATCAACGTGACCGACACCGACATCCTGGACAGCTCGTACGCGGCGCTGCACTGGATCGAGGGGCAGTCCAGCGGGATCAGCTTCAACAACGTACGGATCGACGGCGCGGGCACGTACGCCCTCCAGGTGCAGGCGCCCAGCCAGGTCTCCTTCACCAACGTGCGGGCCACCGGGATCGCCCAGGCCAACCCGATGCACAACTGCGTCGGCAGCGGCTTCCAGATCACCCAGGGCACCGGCAACTCCGGCTGGAAGACGTCGACGCCGTACTGCGGGCCGTGGCCGGAGCCGCAGTGGGGCGGTGGGCCGACCAGCCCGCCCCCGACGACGACGCCGCCGACCACCGCGCCCCCGACCACCCCGCCGCCCACCACGCCCCCGCCGACCACCCCGCCCCCGACCGGCGGGAACCTGGCGCAGGGCCGGCCGGCGACCGCGACCAGCACCAACCAGAACTACGGCGCGGCGAACGCGGTGGACGGCAACGCGGCCAGCTACTGGGAGAGCGCCAACAACGCGTTCCCGCAGTCGCTGACCGTCGACCTGGGCGCGGCGCGCACCGTCGACCGGGTGGTGCTGAAGCTGCCCGCCGGCTGGGAGCGCCGCACCCAGACGCTGTCGGTGCTCGGCTCGACCGACGGCTCCTCGTGGGCCACCCTCGCCGCGTCGGCCGGACGTACGTTCGACCCGGCCGGCGGCAACACGGTGTCGATCAGCGTGCCGGCCGGCGAGCGCCGGTTCGTCCGGCTGACCGTCACCGGCAACACGGGCTGGCCGGCGGCGCAGCTCTCCGAGTTCGAGGTGTACGGCGGCGGCCCCACCACCCCGCCCCCGACCACGCCGCCGCCGACCGGGAACCTGGCGCTCGGCCGACCGGCCGCGGAGACCAGCCACGCCGACGTGTACGTGGCGGCCAACACGGTCGACGGCAACCCGAACACCTACTGGGAGAGCGCCAACAACGCCTTCCCGCAGTCGGTGACGGTGGACCTGGGCGCCAACCGGACGGTGTCCCGGGTCGTGCTGAAGCTCCCGCCGTCCTCGGCCTGGCAGACCCGCACCCAGACGCTGTCGGTGCTCGGCTCCACCACCGGCTCGTCGTTCACCACCCTGAAGGCGTCCGCCGGCTACACCTTCAACCCGGCCAGCGGAAACACGGTCACCGTGACCTTCGCGGCGACCAGCCAGCGGTACCTGCGGCTGACGTTCACCGGCAACAGCAGCTGGCCCGCCGGCCAGCTCAGCGAGTTCGAGGTCTACTCCAGCTAGCCCGGTGGCCCCCGCCCGTCCCGGGCGGGGGCCACCCCGGTCCGGGCGGCCCGGCGCAGCGCCGCCCCGACCCCCGTCCCGCACCGTCCCCCACCTGTCGCGGCACGACGGGCGTACCCCTGCGCCCGTCACCGGGCAACGCACCCGCACCCCACCCCCGAAAGAGGTGTAGCGACCCATGTCCAGACTCGGCACCAGACCCGGGACCGCGCCGACCGGCGCGCGCCGTCCCGTCCCCCGGTCCACCCGCCCGGCCCACCGACGGCTGCTCGCCGGCGTGCTCGCCGGGCTGCTCCTCACCGCCGTCCCGGCCGTGACCCCGGCGGCCGCCGCGCCACCGGCGGACCCGGCCGCGACCGCCGCCCGCGCCGCCCTGCTCGCCGGGCTCTCCGCCACCATGAGCGCCAGCAGCCACAACCAGAACTACGTGGCGAGCAACGCCAACGACGGCAACGCCGACACCTACTGGGAGAGCGCCAACAACGCGTTCCCGCAGTGGATCCAGGCCGACCTCGGCGCCACCGTCAACGTCGACCGGGTGGTGCTCAAGCTGCCGCCGTCGTCGGCCTGGCAGACCCGCACCCAGACGCTGTCGGTGCTCGGCTCCACCACCGGCTCGTCGTTCAGCACCCTGAAGGCGTCCGGCGGCTACACCTTCAACCCCGCCACCGGCAACACCGTCACCGTCAGCTTCGCCGCGACCAGCACCCGGTACGTGCGGGTGCAGGTCACCGGCAACACCGGCTGGCCGGCAGCCCAACTCTCCGAGGTCGAGGTCTACGGCGCCGCCGGCAACCCCGACACCCAGGCCCCCAGCGTCCCCGGCAACCTGGCGTACACCCAGCCCGTCAGCGGCCAGATCCGGCTCACCTGGTCCGCGTCCACGGACAACGTCGGGGTGACCGGGTACGACGTCTACGCCAACGGCGCGCTGCGCGGCAGCGTCAACGGGTCCACGCTGACGTACACCGACAGCCAGCCGACCACGGCCACGGTCTCCTACCACGTCCGGGCCCGGGACGCCGCCGGCAACCAGTCGGCGAACAGCAACACCGTGACCCGGACCGGCACCGGCAACCCGCCCGTCGGCACCAACCTGGCGGTCGGCAAGCCGATCACCGCCTCCGGGCACGTGCACACGTTCGTGGCGAGCAACGCCAACGACAACAACGTGGCCACCTACTGGGAGGGCAACGGCAACCCGAGCACGCTGACCGTGCAGCTCGGCGCCAACGCCAGCCTCAGCCAGGTCGTGCTGAAGCTGAACCCGGACTCCGCCTGGGGGGCGCGTACCCAGAACATCACCGTGCTCGGCCGGGACCAGGGCTCCTCGACCTTCACCACCCGGGTCGCTGCGGCGAACTACGCCTTCAACCCGGCCAGCGGCAACACCGTGACCATCCCGGTCTCCGGCGCGGCGGCCGACGTGCGGCTCTCGATCGCCTCGAACACCGGCGCCCCGGCCGGGCAGATCGCCGAGTTCCAGGTCATCGGCACCCCGGCGCCCAACCCGGACCTGACCGTGACCGGCATGTCGTTCAGCCCGTCCGCGCCCGTGGAGACGAGCGCCGTCACGCTCTCGGCCACCGTCCGCAACGCCGGCTCGGCGGCCTCCGGCGCCACCAACGTCAACTTCTACCTCGGCACCAACCGGGTGGGCACCGCCCCGGTCGGCGGCCTGGCGGCCGGCGCCTCGGCCACGGTCACCGCCAACATCGGCACCCGGGACGCGGGCAGCTACCCGCTGAGCGCGAAGGTCGACGAGTCGAACACCGTCGTCGAGCAGGATGACACCAACAACAGCTACACCAACCCGAGCCCGCTGGTGGTCAGCCCGGTCGCCAGCTCCGACCTGGTCGCCGCCGCGGTGGCCTGGTCGCCCGGCACCCCGGCGGCCGGCAACACGGTCAGCTTCTCGGTGTCGATCCGCAACGCCGGCAGCATCGCCTCCGCGTCCGGCGCGCACGGCATCACGCTCACCGTGCTCAACGAGGCGGGCACGGTCGTCCGTACCCTGACCGGCTCGTACTCCGGCGTGATCAACGCCGGGGCCACGGTCGGCCCGGTCAACCTGGGCACCTGGACCGCCGCGAACGGCAAGTACACCGTCCGGGTGGTGCTCGCGGCCGACGGCAACGAGCTGCCGGTCAAGCAGGCCAACAACACCAGCGACCGCGCGCTTTTCGTGGGGCGCGGCGCCAACATGCCGTACGACATGTACGAGGCCGAGGACGGCGTCGTCGGTGGCGGCGCCAGCGTCGTCGGGCCGAACCGGACCGTCGGCGACCTCGCCGGTGAGGCGTCCGGCCGGCGGGCGGTGACCCTCAACTCGACCGGCAGCTACGTCGAGTGGACCACCCGGGCCAGCACCAACACCCTGGTCACCCGCTTCTCCATCCCGGACGCCCCGGGCGGCGGCGGCATCAACTCGACGCTGAACGTCTATGTCAACGGCAGCTTCCACAAGGCCATCGACCTGACGTCCCGGTACGCCTGGCTCTACGGCAACGAGGCCAGCCCGGGCAACTCGCCGAGCGCGGGCGGACCGCGGCACATCTACGACGAAGCCAACGTCATGCTCAACTCCACGGTGCCGGCCGGCAGCCGGATCCGGCTCCAGAAGGATCCGGCCAACACCACCACGTACGCCATCGACTTCATCAACACCGAGCAGGTGGCGCCGATCGCGAACCCGGACCCGGCGCGCTACACCACGCCGACCGGCTTCACGCACTCCGACGTGCAGAACGCCCTGGACCGGGTGCGGATGGACACCACCGGCAACCTGGTCGGGGTGTACCTGCCGGCGGGCAACTACTCCACCGCGTCGAAGTTCCAGGTGTACGGCAAGGCGGTCAAGGTGACCGGCGCCGGGCCCTGGTACACCCGGTTCAACGCGCCGTCCGGCCAGGACAACACCGACATCGGATTCCGGGCCGAGAACTCGGCGGCCGGGTCGTCCTTCGCGAACTTCGCCTACTTCGGCAACTACACGTCGCGGATCGACGGGCCGGGCAAGGTTTTCGACTTCTCCAACGTGTCGAACATCGTGATCGACAACATCTGGAACGAGCACATGGTGTGCCTCTACTGGGGCGCGAACACCGACTACATGACGATCAAGAACTCCCGGATCCGGAACATGTTCGCCGACGGCATCAACATGACCAACGGCAGCACCAACAACCTGGTCAGCAACAACGACGCCCGGGCCACCGGCGACGACAGCTTCGCGCTGTTCTCGGCGATCGACGCGGGCGGCGCGGACATGAAGGACAACATCTACGAGAACCTGACCTCGACCCTTACCTGGCGTGCCGCCGGCTTGGCCGTCTACGGCGGGTACGGCAACACGTTCCGCAACATCCACATCGCGGACACGCTGGTCTACTCCGGCATCACCATCAGCTCGCTCGACTTCGGCTACCCGATGAACGGCTTCGGCGCCAGCCCGCCCACGCGGTTCGAGAACATCTCGATCGTGCGGGCCGGCGGGCACTTCTGGGGCGCGCAGACCTTCCCCGCGATCTGGGTCTTCTCCGCCTCGAAGGTGTTCCAGGGCATCCGGGTCAGCGACGTCGACATCGTCGACCCGACCTACAGCGGCATCATGTTCCAGACCAACTACGTCGGTGGGCAGCCGCAGTTCCCGATCACCGACACGGTCTTCACCAACGTCTCCATCAGCGGCGCCCGCAAGAGCGGCGACGCCTACGACGCGAAGTCCGGCTTCGGCATCTGGGCCAACCAGATGCCGGAGGCGGGGCAGGGCCCGGCCGTCGGGTCGGTCACCTTCAACAACCTTCGCCTGAGCAACAACGCGGTGGACATCCAGAACACCACCTCGACGTTCACCATCAACCGCAACTGACCCACCCCGGTCGCCCGAGCGGCGGCCGATCTCCCGGGCGGTGCGGCCACCGGACATCCGGTGACCGGCACCGCCCGGCCCGTCGGTCGGTGCGTCGCGCTGGTCGGGCCTCCGCCGGTCAGTGGGCCGGGGCGCCGTGCCGGCCGGCGCCGGCGGCGAACCGGGCCGCGCCCGCCGCCGCGTCGGCGGCCAGCGACTCCATCCCGTACGCCAGCTCCACCTCCAGCGCCGTCGGTTCCGGCAGGCCGGCGCCGGCGAGCAGCGCCGCCCGGTCGTTGCGCAGGCAGGTCTGCGGGTGCCGGGCGATCTCGGCGGCCAGCCGCTCGGCCGCCGCCCGGGACTCTCCCGGCGCGACCAGCCGGTTCACCAGCCCCATGGCGTACGCCTCCTCGGCCGGCACCGGCCGGCCGGTCAGGATCAGGTCCATCGCCCGGCTCTCGCCGATCAGTCGGGGCAGCCGGACCGTGCCCCCGTCGATCAGCGGCACCCCCCAGCGGCGGCAGAACACCCCGAGCACCGCGTCGGACTCGGCGACCCGCAGGTCGCACCAGAGCGCCAGTTCCAACCCGCCGGCCACCGCGTGACCGGAGATCGCGGCGATCACGGGCTTGCTGAGCGTCATCCGGGTCGGGCCCATCGGGCCGTCCCCCTGCGCCTCGACGCGGTTGCCGCTCGGGGTGCCGATGGCCTTCAGGTCGGCCCCGGCGCAGAACGTGCCGCCGGCTCCCCAGAGCACGGCCACGGAGGCGTCGGGGTCGGCCTCGAAGGCGCGGAACGCGTCGGCCAGCGCCCTGGCGGTCGGCCCGTCGACCGCGTTGCGGGCCGCCGGGCGGTCCAGGATCACCGTGGTCACCGCCGCGGCGCGTTCGACGCGTACCCCCATTGCGACAGCATGCCCCCGGCGGTGCCGGCGGCGCCAGGCGTCAGTGCGGGGCGGACCGGTCCGGGCGGACCAGGGTGGCGCCCAGCGCGGCGCCGACCACGCAGGCCACCCCGGCCACCTGCGGCCAGGCCAGCAGCTCGCCGAGCAGGACCAGCCCGACCAGCGCCCCGATCGCCGGCTCCAGGCTGAGCAGCACCGCGAAGACCCGGGCCGGCATCCGGCGCAGCGCCGCCATCTCCGCCGAGTACGGCAGCACCGACGACAGCAGCGCCACCGCCGCGCCCAGCGCGAGGGTCCACGGGTCGAGCAGCGCCGTACCGCTGCCGGCGACCCCGAAGGGCAGCACGGCCAGCGCGGCGACCGCCATCCCCAGCGCGAGGCCCCGGCTGCCCGGCACGCGGGCGCTGACCGCCTTGCCGAGCAGCACGTAGCCGGCCCAGCCGACCGCGACGGCCACGCAGCACAGCAGCCCCAGCCGGTCCACCCCCGTCCCGCCGAGCCCGCTGATCAGCAGCACGCCGCCGCCGGCCAGCGCCGCCCACGCCACGTCGGCGAGCCGGCGGCTGCCGGCGAGCGACACCAGCAGCGGCCCGGCGAAGCCGATGGTGACCGCGACGCCCAGCGGCACCCGGTGCAGGGCCGCGTAGAAGGCGAGGTTCATCACCGCCAGGGCCAGCCCGAACGCCCCGACCAGACCGGCGGTACGCCAGCCCAGGCGCAGCCCCGGCCGGACCAGGACCAGCAGGATGAGCGCGGCGAAGCCGAGGCGCAACGTGGTCGTACCGCCGGCGCTGGTGCTGCCGAAGAGCTGCTTGGCGACGGCCGCCCCGACCTGGGTGGAGAGCATGCCGAGCAGCATCAGCAGCGGGGGCGGCACGGCCCGGGGCTGTCCCAGCGCGAGGGTCAGTCGGGTCGCCGGTCGACCGGCCGGCAACGGGCGGGAGGAGAGTGCGTACACCCGGACCACAGTGGTACCGGAGCGGGCGGCCCGCGACCGGATTTCCACTGCCGCGGGCGCACCGCGCTGCCCGCCGGACCGGGGCGGGCCGGGCGGCGCTAGCATCCCCGACGGCACGATCATGTGAGGTGCCCCGCGCGAGCGGGGAGAATCGGGAAGCCGGTGCGAATCCGGCACGGGCCCGCCGCGGTGACCGGGGAGCCACCGTCCACGCGTACGCGCAGCCACTGGCCCGCCCGGGCCGGGAAGGCGGACGGCCAGGCGTCGATCCGGGAGTCCGAAGACCGGCCTCGCGTCCGGTGCCCGCGTCCGGCGTGGCGTGGGCCGAGCGCAGCGGGAGCCTGCCTTGGATCTGTACGACGTCATCCACCGCCGCCGGGACGTACGCGCCCAGTTCACGGGGGCGCCGGTGCCCGAGGAGACGCTGGACCGGGTGCTGGCGGCGGCGCACGCGGCGCCGAGCGTCGGCTACTCGCAGCCCTGGGACTTCGTCCTGGTGCGCGACTCGGAGCTGCGCCGCCGGTTCCACGAGCACGTCCGCGCCGAGCGGGACACCTTCGCCGCGACGCTCGACGGGGAGGCGGCCGAGCGGTTCGCCCGCATCAAGATCGACGGCGTCCTGGAGTCGACGCTGTCGGTGGTGGTCACCCACGACCAGGTTCGGGGCGGCCCCGCCGTGCTCGGCCGGCACGCCATCGCCGACACCGGGCTCTACTCGACCTGCCTCGCCATCCAGAATCTCTGGCTCGCCGCGACCGCCGAGGGGCTCGGGGTGGGCTGGGTGTCGTTCTACCGGGAGCCCTGGCTCGCCGGGCTGCTCGGCATCCCCGACGGGGTCCGGCCGGTGGCGTGGCTCTGCCTCGGGCCGGTCACCCACTTCGAGCCCGTACCCGACCTGGCCCGGCACGGCTGGCGGCAGAGGCGCCCGCTGGCCGACGCGATCCACCACGACCGCTGGGCGGCACGTGAGCGCTGACCTCGGTGGTGGGGGCGTCCCGTTACGGGTCGGTGGGGGCCCGATCACGTACCGCTGCGGATCCGTCACCGCCGACCGGTTTGCGCCGGCTCCTGCCGGGAAGTCGGTACGGGTGCGAGCACTCTTGACGAAGATCGAACAGGCATCCGGCCTGGACCGGGTCGGCGACCGGTTGCAGCGCGCCGTCCAGGCCACCCTCCGACCGCAGCGGGTCCGCGACCTGCTGCACGGCGTCTGGCTGGGCCATCCGCTGCACCCGGCGATGGTGCAGGTGCCGGTCGGCGCGTGGATCAGCACGGCGGTGCTGGACCTCATGCCGGGACAGCGCCGGGCCGCCACCACCCTGTGCACGGTGGGCACCGTCAGCGCCCTCCCGGCCGCGGTCGCCGGCCTCAACGACTGGGCGGCACTGGCCCGTGACCAGCGCCGGGTCGGCCTGGTGCACGCCGCGTCCAACAGCGTCGGCCTGGCGTTCTACGCCGGCTCGGTGGCCGCCCGGATGACCGGCCGGCACAACCTCGGCCGTACGCTCGGCTTCCTCGGGCTCGGCGCCGCCAGCATGGGGGCGTACCTCGGCGGGCACCTGGCGTACAAGCAGGGCGCGCAGGTCAACCAGAGCATCTCCGAGCTGCACCGGATGAGCGACGGCTGGCACTCCATCGCGGACATGTCCGCCCTGCCGGAGCGCAAGCTGATCACCCGGGAGGTCGACGACGTCTCGGTGATCCTCTATCGGCACGGCGACGAGGTCACCGTGATGCTGGAGCGCTGCCCGCACCAGAGCGGCCCACTGGGTGAGGGCGAGGTGCAGGAGATCGACGGGCACGCCTGCGTGGTCTGCCCGTGGCACGGCAGCGCGTTCCGCCTCAACGGCGGTGAGGTGGTGCACGGCCCGTCCGGCAACGACCAGCAGGTCCTGCCGACCCGCGTCGTCAACGGCGTCCTGGAGACCCGCCTCCCCTGACCGCCCCGACCTCCGGCCCCGACCTTCGATGGCGATCAAGAAGTTTGGGTCGAGTTCGATCTCCCTGCCGTGACCAGGCCTCTTGATCACCCGGGCGCTGTCGGTTGGCGAGCCGGAGGCAAGGCGGTATCGGTGGTGGGTGGGTCAGGGGCGGCGGTGGCGGCCGATCGGGGTGTCGTGGGACGAGCCCGGCCGGGTTCGGCCGTGGCCGGTCGGATCGCTGTCGCGGCTGCCAGTGGTCAGCCCGCCGTCGAAGGTGTCGGCGCCGGTGGCCGTGCCGACGGTCGTGCCCCCGCGAACGACGGCGGTGCCACGGCGGGCGGCGGCCGTGGTCCGGGCCGCGCCGGCCGGTACGCGGCCCGGTCGACGGCGTAGGCCCAGGACCGCGCCGATCTGCGCGCCGACGATGCTCGCCACCGCCAGGACGGCGGAGACCGCGAGGGGCCTGTTCACCCGATCGGGTTCACCGGCCCGGGCGGCTCCCACCGTCACCGTCGGGGCCTGACCGGCGTCCGTCTCCGCCGGCGGCGGCACCGGGGCCTCGGCGGCCGGTGGGGGTGGCGTCGCCCGTTCGGGAGCGACCTTCCCCGGCGCCGGCTGCGGGGCCGGCCGGGCGGGAGCGGGCGGGGTCGGGTGCGCGACGAGACGGCCGGTGGCGTGCCGGCGGGCCCCCCGGTCCTCGGCGTCCCCGGGCAGCTTCAACAACTGGCCGGGGTGGATCCGGTCGGGGTCGCCGAGCCGGTTCAGCTCGGCCAACTCCCGGTAGTCGGCGAACTCGTCCAGGTAGCGCTGGGCGACGGCGCCCAGGTGGTCGCCCCGGGCCACCCGGTAGACCGCCACGCTGTCATCCGAGTCGGCCAAGGCGGACAAGTCGACCCGTGCGGACAAGTCGGCCGGCGGGGAGGAGCCGGCCGGTGCCGGCCGTGCAACCGGGACAGTCGTCGGTGGCTGAGCAGGCAGGCCGGCCGACAGTGGCCGGGCGACCTGGGCGGCCGAGGCGGGCCGGGCGAGCGGAGCGGCCGAGGCGGGCCAGGTGTGCGCGGCCGGGCCCGGCCAGGCGGCCTCCGCGACAGTCGGCTGCGCGGCCGCCGCCGGCAGTGCGTACGGGCCGGCGACCGCCGTCGCCGCGCTCGCCGCGGGGCTGGCCGCGAGGATCAGCGCGACCGAACCGACCAGCGCGGCGGCGGCCCGTTGCTGGCGACTCATTCCCGGCAGCCGGGGCGCGGGTCGGCGCAGCGCCTGCGCGCAGAGTTCGACCAGGACGGAGAAGGCGAACGTGGCCCAGCCGAACCAGCCGGCCAGCGCCAGCGCCCGCAGGAACAGCCGCCCGTCGTCGCGGCTGGTCAGCGTCGAGCCGATCTCCGCGACGGTGGGCAGGTGATCGGGCAACGGGTTGCCGGCGAGGGCGAGCAGCGCCACCGGCGCGCCGACCAGCACCGCGCAGAGCACGACGAGCGCGCCGAACCCGGTCAGGATGCGTCCGGTCCGGCGTACGGCGGAACGCCCCGATGCGGCCATGGCTGCCTTCCCTTCCTACGGTGCCCCGGTGAGCGGCCGCGCGGTCGCCTCGCCGGAGACGGTGACGGTCTCGTCGAAGCCGAACAGGCTGAGCATGGATCTGCGGTGCGTGACGGTGACGCGTACGCGGACCCGGGTCTCCCCGTCGACGACCGGGAAGCTGACGGTGTGGCCGGCGGCGCCGGCGGCGGCGAGGTAGTCGGCGACGGCGCGGCGGGCCTGGGGACGGTTGATCCGGGTCGGCCCGCCCTCGATGGCGGTGGCCCGGTCGATGGCCTGGCCGCCGGCGCGGGCGGCCTCGGCGGCGAGGTTGTCGGCCCGCTGCAACGTGCGCAGCTGGCCCGCGCCGTCGAAGGCCAGGCCGATGACGGAGAGAACGCCGACCATCGCCACCGCGAGGAAGATGCTCACCCGGCCCTGGTCGTGTCGGCCGGCCACGGCGGTCATCCCCGGCTCCGGTAGCGGTCCAGCGGCGACGTGAAGCTCGCCGACACACGCTTGCCGGCGGGCATCCCCGGCAGGACGGACAGGTGCAGGTCACCGTGGGAGACGGTGCACGCGATACGGACGGTGACCGAGGCGTCCTGCCCGGTCGGGCTGCGGAACGCCTCGTCGAAGCTGGTGGGGGCGCCGCGTACCGCGCCGCTGAGGGTCACCTCGGGGGCGCCGGCGCAGTTCAGGCCGCGCCAACCGAGCTGCCGGCGGGCCGCGTCCCGGGCCTCGGCGCGGGCGGTGCGGGCGTCCCGGGAGATCGAGGCGGCGCGGGCGGCGTCGTGGGCGGCGGCGTCGATCGCCTCGGCCGCCACGGCGGTACGCCCGGCGACGCCGGCCAGCACCATCAGCGCGATGAAGGCCGGGGCGAGCACCGCCACCTCGATCGAGACCGAGCCCCGCTCGGCGGTACGGCTCACGGCGTGGTCCACCGTTCCACGGTTCCGTGCGCCGTCTGGTGCACCGGGAAGCTGACCCCGGGTACGACGGACAGGGACCGCCCGCGCACCGTGCAGGTCACCTCCGTCGTGGTGGTCTGGCAGCTCGGTGCGGGATCGTCCCAGCCGACGAGCCAGCCGCCGGCGGCCCGCAGGAACCGGACGGCCCGGGCCTCACCGGCCCCCGCCGGCGCCTGGTGCAGCCGCTGCGCGTTGACCGCGCTCTGCGCGGCGTTGAGCGCGGTGGAGCGGGCGACGAACCAGGCCGCGGTCTGGATCGAGGCGAAGAGCAGCAGCAGGATCACCGGCATCACCACGGCCAACTCGACCGGGTTGGCCCCCCGGTCGACCCCGCCAACCACGAGCCGCCGCCGGACGGCCGGGACAAGGCGCCCGGCGGCAGCCGGGACGGGACGCCGGGCGGCGGTGGCCGCCCGGCGTTCCGGGACGGAGTCTGCTCGGCGCACGGGCCCGGCGTTACTTCGGGTCCTGGTGGGTCGGGATGTTTTTCATCCAGTCGTTGGCGGACGCGAGCGCGGCGGCGGTGACCGCCATCGCGACGGCGACCAGACCGAAGATGATCACTGCGGTCGGTACGGGGCTGTCGCCCCGCTCGCCGTCCTCGCGCAGCTCGGCCAGGCGTATCGACAGCGCGACGTGCAGGCGGGTGATGACGGACATGACGTGCTCCTTCTCTCGGGGACGGATCACATGCGGGCGATGAACGGATAGACGGCGAAGCCGAGCAGGACGAAGACGAGCAGCGCCCCGGGGATGTCGAGCCGGCTGGTCACCCCCTCGGCCCTTGCCAGGTTGTCGGTACGGATCTGGTCGCGCAGCGAGTCGGCGCGGCTGCGCAGCGTCTCGTGCACCTGCGCGCCCTCGCTGCCGGAGGAGCGCATGATCGCCCCGACGTCGCCCAGTTCCGCGATGCCGATGCGCTCGGCGAGGTCGCGAAGCTCGTCCCACGGCGAGTGCATCTGCATCTGCGCGATCCGCAGCGACTCGGAGATGCGGTCGAAGACCCAGCCGTCGCAGACCGCCGCGGCCCGCTCCAGCGACTGCACCGGCCCGTGCGCGGCGGAGAGCTGGAGGGCGACCAGGTCGAGGTAGGTGCAGACCGCCTGGCGGAACTCGTCGCGTGCCTTGTCCGCCCGGTTCAGCACCGACCGGTGCGCGATCAGGGCGCAGAGCAGCGCCAGCCCGAGGCTGCCGAGCACGGGTACGACCACCGGAAGCCGGATGCCGACGGCGAACAGGGTGACGCCGAGCAGCGTCGGCGCGGCGAGCCCGATCAGCGCGGAGAGCAGCATCGACAGGGCGTACTGCTCGGGTGTCCGGTCGATCAGGGCGAGCTGCCGGTGCGGTGGCCGCAGCCAGCGGGACAGTCCGGTGAGCCACTCCAGCCGCCGGTCGGCGGGCGTGGCGAGCTGCCCGGCGCCGGCCGGCTGGTGCAGCCGGCGCAGCGCGGGCCCGAGCGCGGGGGTGGCCGGCACCAGCTCGCGGACCACCAGGAAGGCGCCCAGCCCGACCGTCGCCCCGCCGCAGACGGCGACGGCGAGCTGCCAGTTGAGGATCACGGCGTTCACGGGGCTCGCCTTTCGTTCGCGGCTGCGGGGCTCGCAGGCTCACTCCTCGCGCTCACGGGGCTTGCCTTTCGTTCGCGGCTGCGGGGCTCGCAGGCTCACTCCTCGCGCTCACGCGAGCACCTCCTCCGGGTCCGGGGCGGGCAGGAAGCGCGCCGGCCGGCGGGGCTGGCTCATCGACCGCACCCAGGCCAGCAGGCCGACGAAGGCCGCGCCGAGCGCGGCCATCACGAGCTGCCCGAAGGGCGTGCCGTACGGGCTGATGTACTCGGTGTTGAGCAGCCCGTACGCGACGGTGGCCAGGGTCATCCCGGTGAGGAAGCGGACCGCGAAGCGGGGCTGGGTGCGCTTCGCCTCGATCTCCCGGCGGGTGGCCACCTCGGCCGCCGCCGCTCCGGCGATCGAGCCGAGCACGTCGCCGAGGCGTTCGCCCCGGTCGGTCACGTGCAGGATCAGCGCGGCCACCACCTGGTCGCAGACCGGGTCGCCGATCTCGTCGGCGAAGGCGAGCAGCGCGGAGCGGGCCAGCCAGCCGGCCTGGAGGCGGGCGGCGAGCAGCCGTACCTCCTCCTGGATCTCCTCGGGCGCGGTGGCGACCGTGCCGATGATCGTCTGCTGGAGGCCCTGGCCGGTGGCGGAGACGTCCTTGAGCCGGCGGGTCCACTCGCCGACCGCCTCGATGCGGGCGATGGCCCGCTGCTCGGCCTTGCCGACGGAGAACAGCCACGGGGTGCCCGGGACGGCCACCGCGACCAGCAGGCCGACGACCGGCAGGCCGGTGACGAGGAAGGCCAGCGCGCCCGCGACCAGGGCGGCGACCAGCAGCGCCTGGTGGGCCCGCTGCTCGCGCGGGGTGGGGCCCGAGCCCTTCCACAGCCGGTCGAGCCCACGACCCGCGCCGGGCCCACCGCTGGGAGGCCGGCGGGTGCCGACCAGCGCGACGACCGCGAGCAGCAGCCCGGCCACGCAGGCGGCACCGGAGGCCACCGCGACGAGTTCGACGTTGTCCGGCACCGGGGTCACCGCCGTCCGAGCCGGGTGTGCCGGGGCCGCCGCCACGCGCCCGTGCCGGCCTCGATCCACCGGCTCAGCAGCCGGGCGTCGTAGCCGACCCGGAGGAGCTGGGCGCGCACCCGCTCGGGCAGGTGCCGGGGCACGGCCCGCCCGTCCGGCCCGGGCCCGAACACCTGGGTGGTCGTGATCCGGTTGCTGTCGCCGACGCCGATGACCTCCTCGACGTGCGAGACGAAGCGGTGCTTGCGCCCGCCGATCGCGGTCTCGTCCTCGACGGTGACGTAGACGATCAGGTCGAGCGCGTTGCCGGCCATCCGGCGGGCCTGGTCGACGGTCATCTCCCGGCCGTGCGCGAGCGCCAGTTCGATGATCCGCTCGCTCACCCCGGCGGGCGTCCGCGCGTGGATGGTGCACATCGAGCCGCGGCTGGTCGTCATGGCCTGGAGCATCGGGACGATCTCCCGGGACCGGACCTCCCCGACGATGATCCGCAGCACGCCCATCCGCAGCGAGACCGGGATCAGGTCGGCGATGCTCACCTCGCCCGCCGGGCGGCCGTCCGCCCCGCGTTCGCCGTGGCCCTCCCGGGCCTCGAAGCTCATCACCGCCCGGTGCTTGAGCCGGCGGCGGGCCGGCAGCAGCTCGCGGCTCTCCTCCAGCAGCACGTACGGCTCGTCGGCCGGGATCTCGTCCATCAGCGCCCGGATGACGGTGGTCTTCCCGGCGCCCGCGAGCCCGGCCACCATGATGTTCAGCCCGGCGCGCATGGACGCGCGGAGGAAGTCGCGCACCAGCGGGTCGATCATCTCGTCCAGGTCGCCCCGGCCCCCGGCGAGGTCGTCGAGGCTCACGTCCAGCGTGTTGTGCTTGCGGATCACCGCGTACGGGCGGTGGCTGACCAGGAACACCGCGGCGAGCCGGCTGCCGTCGGGCAGTTGCAGGTCGAGGGTGGGCTTGGACGTCGACAGCGAGCGTTCGGTGGCCCCGGCCCGGCGGGCCGCCGCCTGGAGGATCTCCACCAGCTCGTCGTCGCTGTCGGCGATCGGCTCCACCCAGTCGACCCCGCCGCCGTGGCGGGTGACGCGCACCTGGTCGCAGCCGAGGATGTGCACCTCCTCGATGGTGTCGTCGATCAGCAGCGTCTGGAGGCGGCCGAGCCCGGCCAGCTCGGCGGTCACCTGGTCGAGCAGGAGCCGCTCCTCGCCGGCCGCCATCGGGGTGCCGGCCCGTCGCACCGCGTCGGCGTACTCGGCGACCACCGTCACCGCGAGCCGGGCGCGCTCGGTGTCCTCCTCGTCGACGGTGAACTCCCGGCCGCGCTGCCACAGGGCGAGCCGCTCGCTGAGCTCCCGGCGCAGCTCGCGGACCACCTGGAAGTCGACCCGGGGCCGGGGCGGCGGCTGCTCGGGCCTCGGCGCGGTGATCGGCACCGGCAGCGGGACGGGGTGGTGCCGGCCGTTGGGCGGGGTCAGCGGCGGTGCCGTGGAGGTGGCGCCGGGCGGCTGCCGGCGCGGGTCGCCGGAGACCGGTTCAAACCGCATCCGGCACCCCCTGCGACACGGGCCAGGCCAGCCGGGCGCGCCGGCGTTCCAGCAGCGCCCCGACCGGCACCTCCAGGGCCCCGGCCGCGCGCATCAGGGGCCGCCCGGCCCGCACGTTGCCGCCCAGGCAGAGCACCTCGGCCGTACGCGGATCGTGCGGCATCCGGGCGATGACCGGCAGCCGCAGCGCCTTGCTGACCTCGCCGTTGCCGTGGCCGTCGCCGACCAGCAGCAGCCGCAGGGTGCCCGGCGGCACCCGGTGCTCGGCGAAGTCCCGCTCGATCGTCCTGGCCATGGCCCGGGTGCCGGAGAGGTCGGGGAGCCGGGCGCCGCTGACCAGCAGCACCACCGAGGCGGCGCGCAGGATCGGCCACGGTGGACCGACGACGTGCAGCCGCCCGCAGTCCACCACCACGTCGTACGGCGGGTCGCCGCCCTCCAGGCTGCCGAAGAAGTCGGCGAACCGCTGCCAGAGCGGGGTGACGCTGCCGGCCTGGGCGGGATCGACGACGCCGGGCAGCAGCAGCCGCTCCCGCTTCGGCGCGTCCAGGTCGACCAGTTGCGACCAGAACGCCGACTCCAGGTTGCCGTCGCGCAGCTCGCCGACCGCCAGCTCGCCGATGCCCCGGGGGCCGTCGAGCGCGCCGCCGAGGTAGCCGGCGAGGATCGACCCGCCGGCCGGGTCGCACTCGGCGAGCACCAGCCGCCGGTGCCAGGTCAGGGCGCAGGCCAGGGCGGAGGTGGTGACGCCCGGGGAGCCCTTCGCCGACACCAGCGCGATGATCGCCACGGTCAGGCCGCCTCGGTCAGTACGAGGGCGATCCGCTCCTGGCTGGACAACGCGACGACGGCCGGCACGTCCCGGACGGCGAGCGCCAGGTAGACCACCACCTCGTCGTCGTCGGAGGTGACGGCGTCGATGACCGTCGCCTGGAACCGGGTGGCGGCGCCCGCCGGGCGGTCGTCGTCGCCGTCCGGCGTGCTGACCAGCAGGAGCTTGTCGCCGGGGTGGAGCTTGCGGGCGGGCACCTCGGCGGGGCCCAGGCCCAGCGCGACCTGCTGCTGGCCGGGCCCGAGCAGTGGGTCGTCGGTGAGCTGGGCCATCGTCAGCAGCGTGCCGGGGGTCAGCGACACGGCGGCCCGCTTGCCGACCACCTCGTCGAGCCGGCCGGCGGGCACCGGGGCCAGCCCCTGGCCGCCGGCCACCTGCACCGGGACCAGGTCGTCGGCGCTGACCTGCCGGCCGACCTCGACCGGCCGCGCCACCGCCAGGTAGCTGCCGGTGGCGCGTACCGAGGTGACCGCGAACGCCGCCCCCAGGCCGCCGAGGGCGATCAGCAGCACGGCCAGGCCGAGCAGTCCGGGCCGCATCCGGCGCTGCCGGACCACCCGGGGCGGGGCGACCGGCGCGTCCACCGGCCCGGTCCCGTTCCTGGTCGCCACACTCATTGAGCCACCACCTGTAGTTCGTTGATCCGGACCGGGACCGTTCCCGTGGTCCGGTTGACCGGGATGACGCCGCTCTGGCCGCCGCCCTCCCACGTCACCGTCCAGTAGGTCGTGGCCCGTACCCGGTAGTCGCCGGCCTTCGGGTAGCCCTTGGCGTAGCCGCAGTCGGGGGAGGGGCGGCCGGCGAGCGGGCCGTCGGCCCGGTACGGGGTGCCGGCGCCGGAGCAGGTGACGGTGCGGCCGTTGCCCATGTTCCAGACGATCCGGTCGAACTTCGCCGTGATGCCTACGGTCAGGCCCCGCTCGCTCTCCGACGCCTCCTGGGCCGGCCCGAAGTACTTGGGATCGTCGCTGAGACCCCACATCCAGACCGGCAGCCCGACCAGGCCGGGACCGTTGTGGCGGCGGGGGGCGACCGCGATCCGGGGCGCCGCGATGGTGATCTTCGCCAGCGCCCTGCGGGCGAGTTCCTCCGGGTCGGGCGGCGCGCCGAAGCCGGGCGGCGGGGCGTCGCGCAGGACCGTGGTCTGGGAGCCGAGGTGGCCGCCGTTGCAGGTGCGCACGTACCACTGCTGGCCCTCAGGGGCCTCGGGCTGAGGCTCGGCGAGCTTGTAGTAGCAGCCGTCGCCGTTGTTGAACCAGCCGAGCACGCTGTCGTAGCACTTGACTGTGCGGCCGTTCCACTGGCACTTGGCGCTGCCGCCCCCGCCGCCCGGGCCGCCGCCCCCGCCGTCGTCCCCGCCGCCGCCGGGATCGCCCGGGTCGCCGGGATCGTCGTCCCAGACGCTGCAGTCGCTCTGCCCCGGCGGGCACTCCGCGCCGGGGTCCGCGCGCTTCGCGGCGGTCGCGGGCACGGCCGCCCCGAGCGCCAGCAGCAGGGCCAGGCCGACGCCCGCGAGCGACCGGCGGGCCGTCCCGCCCCGGCCGCCACCGTGGGCGGTAGGGACGAGTTCCGGCCCGTCCCGTCCCGCCCGCGTCAGCACGGCAGGTCCTCGTGGGCGGCGCCGGCGCTGATCAGCCAGCGACCGTCCGGGAAGCGGGTGGCGGTGGCGGTGGCCAGGTGCCGCGTTCCGCCGGTGCCGGGCACGACCCGCTTGTCCCTGGCGTAGACCAGCCGGTAGCCGGTGGCGTCCAGGCAGTCCTGGATCTCCACCGTCGGCGGGCTCGAATCCAGGCTCACCGAGGTCACGGTGGGGTCGGAGACCAACGTGCCGGTACGCATCGCGCCGTGCTCCTTCGCCTTGCGGATGGTCAGCCGGACCCGGGTCAGCAGCGGGTCGGCGAGGAACCGGGACAGCTCCGGATGGTGGGGGTCGCCGCGCCCGCTCGCCTTGCGGGAGGCGGCGAGATATCCGGCGTACGCGGCCAACGCCGCCTTCTTCGCCGCCTGCTCGTCGGCGGCCCGGTGGGTGGGGGCGGGAGGGTCCCCGGCGGTCGCCGCCCCGGGGGCCGTCCCGGGCCCGGCGCCGCAGGCCAGGGCCGCGCCGAGCGCCGCGATGGCGAGCAGGCAGGTTGCCCATCGGCTGAACCGCCGTCCGCGCACGTCGTGCCTCCTCGGTGGCCGCCCGGATGCCGGACTGGCGGCCACCGGGCATGCGACGGCGCGACCGGATGGGACCATCCGGACCTGTCGGAAAGCGCCGATGCATTTGCCGTTACTGATCTCTACGAAAGCGATGTCCCGCGTCGTCCCGTCTTTTAGCTGTGGGTTGCACCACACTCAAGGGGCGAGCATAGGCTGACGATCGCCGATGCGACAGAGGCAATTCATTCGAACACGGTGAGTGATGGCAGGTGGTGGCGGCGGGTGGTAGCGGCTGGTGCGGGCGAGTCGGGCGGCGGGGATCGGCGGGACTGCGGCGTGGGAAGCGCGCGCGGTGGGGGAGGCGTCGTGGCGGTGGCGGGCGGTTGTCCCGGACGTGGTGTCTGGTCCGATCCGTCCCCCGCGCCGACGCATCGACATTTCGCCTGGGTGGGATTCCCGCTTATGTGGAAGCGCCATTTCCGCGCGCTGTGCCGCGCTTCGTGGGGCAGGGGCGCGGGCCCTTCCGCCCGTTACCGGCGGTCAGTCGACGCACTACCCACCGTGGTCGTCACCGGCGCCGGCCTCCGGGGGCGATCGTGACGCTGACCGGGCCGCCAGCGGTGGCGGAGCCGACCGCACCGAAGGCCGCCGCGCGCGGGGCGCGGCTGCTGGCCGTCCTCGCGCTCGCCCCGGCGCTCCGGCTCGCCGTGATCCGGCACGCCGTACCGCCGGGGGTGGCGACCCGGACCGGGTGCGACGCGTGCGGCGCCCCGGTCGGGTTGGCCCGGCCCCGGCCGGCGCTGGGCCCGACGGCGCGGTGCGGGCGGTGCGGGGCACGCGTGGGTCCGCCGCCCGGCACGGTGGAACTCGCCCTCGCGGCGGCCGTCGGGGCGCTGGTGCTGCTCAGGCCGCCCGGCGTCGTGCTGGCCGCCACGGCCTGGTGGCTGGGCTGGGCGATCCCGCTGGTCTTCGTCGACGCGGCCGTGCGCCGGCTGCCGGACCGGCTCACCCTGCCCGCCGCGGCCGGCACCTGGCTGCTGCTGGGGCTGGCCGCCCTGGCCGGGGCCGGCCCTGCGCCCTGGCTGCGTGCCACCGCCGCCGGCGTCGCGCTGGCGCTCCTCTTCGCCACCACCACACTGCTGCTCGGCCGGCGCGGCTTCGGCCTCGGCGACGCCAAGCTGGCGCTCGGCGTCGGCGCGCTGCTGGGCTGGTACGGCTGGGCGGCGCTGGTCGCCGGGCTGGTGTTCGCCCTGCTGCTGTCCGGGCTGGTCGGCGTCGCGCTGCTGGCCGCCCGCCGGGTCGGCTGGCGCAGCCACCTTCCCTTCGGCCCGTTCCTCGTCCTCGGCACCCTCGCCGCCCTGGCCGTCCTCCTCGCCTGACCCGGGCGGTCTCCCGTTCAGGCAGTCCCCGGCCGGGGCCCGGTTCCGCCGTCCCCGTGGGCGGTCAGCGGCGGGACGTCGGGGTGGCCGGGTCGCGGACGGGGCGCTCGGCCTGCCGGGCGCGGCGGTGCAGCAGCCCGGCGGCGGGGCGGGCGAACAGCGGGGTGAGCAGCGCGGCGAACAGGGCGCCGAGCAGGACGCCGGCGACCACGTCGTGCGGGTAGTGCACGCCAACGAAGGTGCGGGAGAACGCGGCCAGCGCCGCCAGCGGCAGCGCCACCAGGCCGACCCGGCGGGACAGCAGCAGCGTCGCCACCGCCAGGCCGCCCGCGATCGTGGAGTGGTTGCTGGGGAACGACCAGTCGCCCGTCGGCGGGCACTCGCCGGCGATGATGGCGAGCTCGGTGGCGAGCGCCCGGCAGGGGCGTTCCTGGTCCACCACCGTCTTCAACAACTCGCTGCACCCGTACGCGAGCACCACCGGCGCCGGCGACACCAGGGCGTACGCGCGGTCGCGCGGCCCGCCCCCGAGCCGGGACACGGCCGCGATCAGCCACAGCGCGCCGAGCAGCAGGATCGCGCCCTCGGTGAAGTGCTCGGCGAACCACTGCACCGGTTTCGGGGTGTCGGCGGCGAACCCGACGATGTCCTGGTACCACTCGACACTGATCTTCGGAACATCCGGCGTGTCCACATCAACCATGACTCACCTCACCGATCGTTCATACCTCGTTTAGCTCCCAGACAACCCTGGAATACCTGGAAGTCGGGCGCAGTGTGCATTGGTCGGGGGACGACCCCGACTTTCGTCTCAGCGACCTCTCAGCCCCATCTGCTTCGATTGACCCGGTACGTCGGACTTCCACTGGAGGCGCTGTGCACGACACCCCCATCGCCGATCGGCCGCCGACCGGGCAGGTCACGGGGGACGACGAGGCCTGGCGGATCCGGCGTACGGAGGCGGACATGGACCGTCTCGCCGAGACAGAGTCGATCTTCGCGTTGGGCAACGGCTGGGTCGGCTGGCGCGGCACCCTGGACGAGGGCACGCCCTACGGCATGCCCGGCACCTACCTCAACGGCTTCCACGAGCGGCGCGAGCTCGACTACCCCGAGGACGGGTACGCCTTCCCGCAGTTCAGCGACACGGTGATCAGCGCGCCGAACGCGGCCCTGATCCGCCTCTGGGTCGGCGGCGAGCCGCTGGACGTGCGCACCGGCACCCTGCGTACCCACGAGCGGGTGCTCGACCTGCGGGCCGGCGTGGTCGAGCGGCACACCGAGTGGATCTCGCCGGCCGGGCACGGCGTACGCGTCCGCAGCGTCCGGCTGGTCTCCCTGCCCCGCCGGCCGGTGGCCGCCGTCCGGTGGTCCGTCGAGCCGTTGGACGGCACGGTCGAGGTGCGGGTCTGCGCCGACCTGCTCGCCAACGAGCGGGTGCCCGAGCGCGCCGACGACCCTCGCGCCGCCTCCGTCATCACCGACCCGCTGACCGCCGAGTACCGCCACTCCGACGGGCACGACGGCGTCCTCGTCCACCGCACCGGGCACAGCGGACAGCGGGTCGCCGTGGCCGTCGCGCACGAGGTGCGGGCCCCGGACGGCTTCGCACCCGGCGTGGACTGCACCCCGGACCGGCTACGCCTCACGCTGACCGGGACGCTGCGCGCCGGCGAGCGGCTCCAGCTGACCAAGTTCGCCGCGTACGAGTGCACCCCGGTGGACGCCATGCCCCCGGAGGAACTGGCCCGCCTGGTCGTCGCGGAGGCCGACGCGGCCCGCGCGGAGGGCTTCGACGCCCTGCTGGCCGGCCAGCGCGCGGCGCTGGACGTCGCCTGGCAGACCGCCGACGTGCAGCTCGACGGCGACGCCGAACTCCAGCAGGCCACCCGGTTCTCGGTGTTCCACCTGCTCCAGGCGGGCCGGGCGGACGGCGACCGGACCATTCCCGCCAAGGGCCTGACCGGCAACGGCTACGACGGGCACGTGCTCTGGGACACGGAGGGCTACGTGCTGCCCGTGCTGACCTACCTCGACCCGCCGCTGGCCCGCTCGGCGCTGCGCTGGCGGCACGCCCACCTGCCGGAGGCCCGCGAGCGCGCGGCGGAGCTGCGGCTGACCGGGGCGACCTTCCCCTGGCGGACCATCGGCGGGCGGGAGTGCTCCGGCTACTGGCCGGCCGGCACGGCCGGGCTGCACCTCAACGCCGACATCGCCGACGCGGTGCTGCGCTACGTCGCCGCCACGGGCGACGAGGAGTTCCTCGCCGGGCCGGGGCTGGAACTGCTGGTCGAGACGGCCCGGCTCTGGCACGGCTTCGGCCACTGGTCCGACACCGGCACCTTCCACCTGCACGGCGTGACCGGCCCCGACGAGTACAGCGCCCTGGCCGACGACAACGTCTTCACCAACCTGATGGCCCGGCGCAACCTGCGCGGGGCCGCCGACGCCGCCGAGCGGCACCCCGGGGCGGCGGGCCGGCTCGGGGTCGACCCGGCCGAGGTGTCGGCCTGGCGCGCCGCGGCGGACGCGGTCTTCGTCCCGTACGACCGCAAGCGCGGGGTGCACCAGCAGGCGGCCGGCTTCACCGAGCAGCCGGAGTGGGACTTCGCGGACACCTCCGACGACGACTACCCGCTGCTGCTGCACTTCCCCTACCTGGAGCTGTACCGCAGGCAGGTGGTCAAGCAGGCCGACCTGGTGCTCGCCATGCAGCGCTGCCCAGGGGAGTTCACGGCCGACGAGAAGGCCCGCAACTTCGCCTACTACGAGGCGCGGACCGTCCGGGACTCGTCGCTGTCGGCCTCCCCGCAGGCCGTGCTCGCCGCCGAGGTCGGGCACCTCGACCTGGCGTACGACCTGTTCGCCGAGTCGGTGCTCCAGGACCTGGCGGACCTCGGCGACAAGACCGGCGACGGGCTGCACCTGGCGTCGCTGGCCGGGGCGTGGCTGGCCCTGGTGCAGGGCTTCGGCGGGCTGCGCGACGACCGGGGGGTGCTCTCCTTCGATCCCCGGCTGCCGACGGCGATCGACCGGCTCGCCTTCAGCCTGCGCTGGCACGGTCACCGGCTGCGGGTCACCCTGACCTCCGACGAGGCCCGCTACGAGCTGCCGGACGCCGACCCGGAGACCGGCGTCGAGGTGTGGCACCACGGCGAGCCGCTCCGCGTCACCGGCGCCGCGCCGGTGACGCGGCCGATGCCCGAGGTGCCCGACCCCGGCCCGGAGCCGCACTCCCCGCCCGGCCGCCGCCCCACCCGCCGCTCCACCGGCGACCGCTGAGGCGTACGGGCGCAGCTCGGTAGGGTGGCGCGGTGTCCGATCTCCAGCGGCTCGCCGCCCACCACGCCGCCGCGCTGCTGCGCTTCGAGCGGGAGAACCGGGAGTGGTTCGCGCGGTCGGTGCCGGACCGGGGCGACGCGTACTTCGCCGACTTCGCCGCGCGGCACGCGGGGCTGCTCGCCGAGCAGGAGACCGGCCGTTGCCACTTCCACGTCCTGATCGAGGCGGACGGGACGGTGCTGGGCCGGTTCAACCTGGTCGACGTCGCCGACGGCGAGGCCGAGCTGGGCTACCGGGTGGCCGAGCGGGCCGCCGGGCGCGGGGTGGCGACCGACGGCGTCCGCCGCGTCGCCGCGTCGGCCCGCCGGGAGTACGGGCTGCGCCGGCTGACCGCCCGGACCACGCTGGACAACGCGGGCTCGCTCGCGGTGCTCCGGCGCACCGGGTTCACGCCGGTGGGCGAGGTGTCACTCGACGGGCGCCCCGGGCTGCGGTTCGCCCGAGAGCTGACGGCCGACGACTGACGCGCCGGACATCCGCTGCCGGACGGTCTCCAGCGCCTCGAAGGCGTACGCCCAGTTGTGGCACTTGAAGCTGCGCAGCCCCTCGATCGCGGTGCGGCAGTCGGTGCAGCGCACCCCGGCGATCGCGTCCGGGACCTCGGTGTTGACGTACCTGCGCTCGCCGAGGATGACCGTCGCGATCATCATCCGGTCGTGTACGCCGGAGAGGGCGGACGAGACGATGTCGTACCAGTTCACCCGTCGGCCGCACTTGGGGCAGTCCGGCTCGTCGCCGCTGACCCAGAGCGGGGCGCCGATGCTGCGCAGCGGCATGCCGAGCAGTTTCTCGATCCGCCGTACGTCCGACTCCGGGGTCGTCCACCGGTGCCTGCCGGGCAGCGAGGCGGGCGAGTCGTAGACGGCACGGAACAGGACCGGGTCGACCTCCACGGTCTCGCGCTGACTGGTCATCGGCGTGCCTCCTCCACGGTCGGCGCCCGCACCGTCGAGGCAGGTGGGGCGGGTACGACCGGATCAACGACGACCGGGGGTCAGGTGTTGTCCACCCGGTGACGCGGGATGGGCCGCCGGGCCTACGCTCCGTGCCGCCGCAGGCCGCGCACCGCCGTGTCCACCACCTGGTCGGCGTACTCGTGGGTCAGCGCGCCGGTGCGCTGGAGCCACCGGTTGAGAACCGGCCCGAAGAGCAGGTCGACGGCCACGTCGAGATCGACGTCCTCGGCGAGCTGCCCCGCGCGCCGGGCGGCCCGCAGGCGCTCCTTCTTCAGCTCCCGCATGGGCCCGTCCAGCCGCTGCGCGTAGTCGGCGGCCAGGGCGGGGTCGTGGACGATCTCGGTGTGCAGGGCGCGCATGGGCAGGTCGTAGCGCGGATCGTTCAGCTCGTCGACGATGGCCCGCAGGACCAGCTTCAGGTCGGCGGCCAGGTCGCCGGTGTCGGGCAGGGCCCCACCCCCACCGTCCTGCCCGCCGTCGGTCGTGAGCGCGAGGAAGGCGTCGAACAGCAGGGCGCCCTTCGAGGGCCACCAGCGGTAGATCGTCTGCTTGCCGACGCCGGCGGCGGCGGCGATGCCCTCGATGCTGAGCCTCGTGTAGCCCACCTCGCCGACGAGGTCGAAGGCGGCGGCGAGGATGGCGCGGCGTGCCGTCTCGCTGCGACGGCTGGAGTCGGGGGCGACCTTCTGCGTGGGCACGGGCCCAATCTAGCAAGAGGATGAGACGAGACGGTCCGTCTTGACAGCGGGGCTCGATCGGGTAGGGTCACTCGCGTCAGCAAGACGAGACGGTCCGTCTCGTTAGTGAAGGAGTCCCCATGGAAGCCTCAGCCACCGCCACACCCCGGGTCTGGTTCATCACCGGTGCCAGCCGTGGCCTCGGCCGCGCGTTCGCCGAGGCCGCGCTCGCCGCCGGCGACCGGGTCGTCGGCGCGGCCCGGGACGTCTCGCCGCTCTACGACCTCGCCGCCCGGCATCCCGACCGCCTACTGGCGTTGCGCCTCGACGTCACGGACCGCGCGGCGGTCTTCGACGTCGTCGCCCGCGCGGTACGGCACTTCGGCCGGCTCGACGTCGTCGTGAACAACGCCGGGGCGCTCTTCATGGGCATGGTCGAGGAGTTCACCGAGGCCGAGGCCCGCGCCCAACTGGACCTCAACTTCTTCGGCGCGCTCTGGGTCAGCCAGGCCGTCCTTCCGCAGTTGCGCGCCCAGGGCGCCGGGCACGTCGTGCAGATCTCCAGCATCGGCGCCCTCTGCGGCTTTCCCAGCACAGGGCTCTACAGCGCGAGCAAGTTCGCGCTGGAGGGCATGAGTGAGGCGCTGGCCGCCGAGGCCGCAGGGTTCGGCGTCAAGGTCACCATCGTCCAGCCGGGCGGCTACTGGACGGACCTCTACACCAGCAGCACGGCGGCCGCCCCGCAGCCCGCCTACGACCCGCTGCGGGAGGAGCTGGCGCGGCAGTGGGCGGAGGGGTCGGTCGACAGCGAACCCCGGCTGGCCGCCGAGGCGCTGATGAAGCTCGTCGCCAGCGACGACCCGCCGCTGCGGCTGCTGCTGGGCAGCATGGTCTACGACCTCGCCCTCGACATCTCGAAGCGACGCATGGATGTCTGGGCCGGCTGGGAAGAGGTGAGCCGCGCCGCCGAGAAGGCGGTCCCGGCCCCGGGGGCCGGGCCGACCTGACCGGCCGGGCGCCCTCGGCGGGGCGCGCCCGCGGCGGCCGTGACGATCGCCACGCGGACGGGAACTCTTCCGTCACGGAAGAGTAGGGTCCGCTGGGCCGCCGCGCCGCGCGAGCCCCCCCGAGTGGAAATGGCCGTATGTCGTCTGTGCTGTCCGCGGCCCCCCGGCCGCGCCTGCCCCGCCCGTCCTGGCTCTCGCCGAGGGTGTTGCGCACCGAGGTCCTCGCCGGCCTGGTCGTCGCCTTGGCGCTGATCCCGGAGGCGATCTCCTTCTCGATCCTGGCCGGGGTCGATCCCCGGGTGGGCCTCTTCGCCTCGTTCACGATGGCGGTCACCATCGCGATCTGCGGCGGGCGACCGGCGATGATCTCCGCCGCCACCGGCGCGGTCGCCCTGGTCGTGGCGCCCCTCGCCAAGGAGCACGGCCTGGATCACCTCGTCGCCGCGGTGATCCTCGGCGGCGCGATCCAGATCCTGCTGGCGGTGCTCGGGGTGGCGAAGCTGATGCGGTTCATCCCGCGCAGCGTGATGGTCGGCTTCGTCAACGCCCTGGCCATCCTGATCTTCGTCGCCCAGGTGCCGCATCTGCTCGGGGTGCCGTGGCTGGTGTACCCGCTCGTGGCGGTCGCGCTGGCGATCATGGTGGGGCTGCCCCGGCTCACCCGGGCCGTCCCGGCGCCGCTGGTCGCCATCGTGGTGCTGACCGTGGTCACCGTGACCACCCACGCGGCGGTGCCGACCGTGGGCGACGAGGGGGCGTTGCCGGACAGCCTGCCCACGCTCGGCCTGCCGCAGATCCCCTGGACCATGGACACCCTGACCCTGATCGCCCCGTACGCCCTGGGCATCGCGCTGGTCGGGCTGATGGAGTCGCTGATGACCGCGAAGCTGGTCGACGACATCACCGACACCCCCTCCAGCAAGACCCGGGAGTCGTGGGGGCAGGGCGTGGCGAACATCGTCACCGGGTTCTTCGGCGGCATGGGCGGCTGCGCGATGATCGGCCAGACGATGATCAACGTGAAGGCGTCCGGCGCCCGTACGCGACTGTCGACCTTCCTGGCCGGCGTCTTCCTGTTGATCCTGGTGGTCGCGCTCGGCGACGTGGTCGCGGTGATCCCGATGGCCGCCCTGGTCGCCGTGATGGTCATCGTCGCGGTGTCGACGTTCGACTGGCACTCGGTCGCCCCGGCCACGCTCCGGCGGATGCCGTACGGCGAGACGGTCGTCATGGTGACCACCGTCGTCACCACCCTGGCCACCCACAACCTCGCCGTCGGCGTCGTCGTCGGCGTGCTCACCGCGATGGTCGTCTTCGCCCGCCGGGTCGCCCACCTGGTGGAGGTGACCAGCGTCCTCGACCCCGAGGGGACGACCCGGATCTACTCGGTGCACGGCGAGCTCTTCTTCGCCTCCAGCAACGACCTGGTCGGTCGGTTCGACTACGCGAACGACCCCGACAGCGTGGTCATCGACATGACGCACGCCCACGTGTGGGACGCCTCCTCCGTCGCCGCCCTCGACGCCGTCACCACCAGGTACGCCGCCCGAGGCAAGACCGTGGAGATCGTCGAGCTGAACCGCCCCAGCGCCCACATCCACGGCACCCTCGCCGGCCGGCTCGGCGTCGGCCACTGATGGCCGGCGACCGTACGCCCGAACGGGAGCCCGCGCCCGGCTCGGGCGTGGCGTCGGTGCCCGCCCCCGGCGGAGGGCGGCTGATGCAGATCGGCGAGGTTGCCGAGCGGGTCGGGTTGAGCATCCGCACCATCCGGCACTACGAGGACGTCGGCCTGATCGTCCCGTCGGCCCGCAGCGACGGCGGCTTCCGCCTCTACACCGCGCCCGACCTCGACCGGCTCGCCGTGGTCAAGCGGATGAAGCCCCTCGGCTTCACCCTCGACGAGATGCGCGACCTGCTCGCCGTCCTCGACGCCCTCGACACGGCCGCGGGCGCCGAGCGGGCCGCCCTGCTCGACCGGCTCGGCATGTTCCACACTGCCGCCACCGCACGCGTCGGCGCACTGCGCGACCAGCTCGCGATGGCCGAGGACTTCGCCGGCACGCTCCGCGACAGGCTCGACCAGCACGGCGGCCCGCCCACCTGACCGGGGCCTCGTCGGGCCCGGCCCAGCTCCCACTTCCTCCCACCGTAAGCCCACCCCGCTCCGGCGGGAGCCGACAGCGCCGCCCTCCGTCCGCTGGCCGCTGACCGTGGCGGAGGCGCACTACGCTCCGGGCCACCCGAGGAGAGAGAAGATCAATGCGTAGGACCCTGCTGCCCGTCGCGGCACTCGCCCTGGTGGCGGCGCTGAGCGGATGCGTCACGATCACCACGCCGCCGGACGCCCCGGACCCGGCGGCCTCCGCACGGCCGACGGCCAGCACCGCCGGCGCGGACGACGAGACAGCGGACCCCGACCCGGCGCCGTCGGCCGTACCCGACACATCGGGAGCGCCCGCCACGCTCCGGGCCCTCACCTGCGAGCAGCTCAAGACCGCCGCGCTCGGCAACGGGACCGAGCGGTACAACGGCTACGCGGAACCGATCCCGCTGGTCGACGGCGTGTGGTCCGGCGAGGACGGCACCGTCGTGCACATGCAACAGCCGTGTGCCGTCGGCGACCTGACCGGCGACGAGGCGGCCGACGCGCTGGTCCCGGTGCTGATGGACGGCGGCGGGACCGGCAAGTTCTGGCAGGTCGTGATGTACGGCAACATCGACGGCCAGCCCGTCTACGTCACCATGGTCGACATCGGCGACCGGACGCCGGTCGAGTCGGTCTCGATCAGGTCGCGTCGGGCGACGGTGGTCTACCTGACCCGCCCCGAGGACGCGTCCTCGGCGGAGGTCGCCGTGCGGCGTACGGCCGTCTACGAACTCAGCGGCAGCCGGCTCGTCGAGATCAGCCGCACGGACACGCCGTACACCCCCTGAGCGGTCAGCCCCGCGCGGTGGGTGTCGTCGCCGCGCCGGTGGGGGCGGGTGCGGTGGGGCGACGCCCGACCGCACCCGCCCTGCCGGTGGGCCTACCCGGTCAGCGAGGGATTGCCGCCGCGGGGCGAGCAACACGGGTCGCCCCGCGGCGCGCCGCTGAATGACGACCGGCAGGACCGACTCGGAGGGCCGCTCACCTACTCCTTGAGGTAGCCGGTGGCGGGGTCTATCTCAGCGAGGAAGTCACGGATGGCCTCCTTCATCTCGGGCACCGTCATCGCGGCGCCGGCAGCTCTGCTGATCCCGAAGCCGTAGTCGTGCGGTCCGTTGAGCCAGTCGAAGTCGTACTCGCCGGGCTTCTCACGCTCACGAACGCGAAAGTCCTGCCCGTCGACCGTCACCACGATCGGGTCGACCGGCGCGTAGCGGGGCCTCGTGTGCTCGGGGGCGAGACCCGGCTCCGGTTCCGTCGACACACCCGCTCCTCGGCTCGGACTGATGGATCTCAGGAACCGGCCAGTTGGAAATGCCAAACGACCATCGCGGGCACCCCGGCGTTGGCTGCGCGCGTCGCCTCGGGCACCAGTTCAGCCAGACACCATGGCCAGAGATCCCAAGCCCCTACCGCCTCGGCCGTCATCGTGGGGTCCGGCGGCCGGGAACGCTCCCTCGTCGGCAGGCGGGGTTCCTCGCAGCGTCGCAGTTGCAGTCCCACCGGCAGGGCGGCGCGTAGGTAGTCGCCGACCAGATGGCGATAGGTGACAAGGCGTCCTGGCCGCCCGCTCGGGTCGCGCAAGGTGGGAATCGAGCCGCGCGCCACCGCTTCGGGATGGACGTCGGAGATCACCAGATGACCACCCGGCCGCAGCACCCTGGCGAACTCGGCCACCACCGCGTCGAGTTCAGGGACATGCGTCAGTGCCAGGGCACAGACGACCAGATCCACTTCGGCGTCGGCCAGTGGGAGTTGGCGCAGATCGCCAAGCAGGAACTCACCCTGCGGCACACGCACGCGTGCCCGCGCGAGCATGTCGGGCGAGCTGTCCACGCCTGTCACCCGATGGCCACGGTCCGCCAAGCACCGGGCGTACCGGCCGGTGCCGCACGCGGCGTCCAGAGCGACACCCGCCGGCAACGTGTCGAGGATCTTCCTGACGAGAGGCCCGTCGATGTCGAACGCCGCGTTGTCGACATCGTCGTACGTCCTCGACCACAGTCGATAGCCCTCGACCGTGTCCACACGGTCGACGTCCACGGCTGCGCCTGACAGCACCTCATCGTCGAGCAACCCGCGGATCTCGGCGATTCGAGACTCCACGAAGTCACGGTCGTGCTCCCCGGTAAAGGCGCGCAGCAGGGCAAGGCCCTCAAGCCCGAGCAGGTACGCCAACGGATGCTCGTGAATCATCGGTGTCGACGCTAGTAATGCTTATCTGGACGCGCCACCGATTTAGCTGGCGCCGACCAATTCCGGCGGCGGACAGTCTCGACGTCGGAATTGGGCAGCGGTGCTGATCTTCGCTGGCCATACTGGTGTCCATGAAGCTTGCCGAGGCACTTGCGCTGCGTGCGGATGCGGCGCGTCGCGCCGAACAACTCCGTGCCCGCATCGCTGCCAGCGCCCGCTACCAGGAGGGTGAGGCGCCCGCCGAGGACGCCTCGGCTCTGCTCGCGGAGGCGGGCGAGGTGCTCGGTGGGCTGGAGTCGCTCATCCGGCGGATCAACCGCACCAACGCCGCCACCCTGGTGGAGGGTGGCACGCTCACCGACGCGCTCGCGCGCCGCGACGTGCTCCGCATGCGGCACAGCCTGGTCACCTCCGCGGCGGACGCCGCGGCCGGCGAGGGCCAGCGCGGGTACCGGCAGCTGCGGTCGGAGCTGAAGATGATCCCGGCGCTGCCGGTGGCGGAGTTGCGCAGGCAGGCTGACGACCTCGCCCGGCAGGTGCGCGAGGTCGACACGCTGATCCAGCGGACGAACTGGGAGGTCGACCTGCTGGACTGACGAATTGCGGAGCAGGTAGCCGACGTGGAGGCGTGCACGAACCCGAGAGCCGGCGGGCAATCCGGCTCACTCCTGGTGCGCCAAGGGCAGGCGCGGGGGTTCGATTCCCCGACACACATCGCACGCCCAGCACGGAACACAGGTGACGGCGCACAGGGCACGGCACACCACCGGGTGCAGATCCACGACGGCGAGGGTGGGACAGGGGACTTCCGCAACCTCGTACGGCAGCTTGCCGCCTAGACATCGACCTGAGCGCGGCAGGCGTAGAACGAATCACATGCGTTCGGGAGTCCGGATGCCGAGCAGGTACAGCCCCTGCTGGAGCACCCGGGCGGTGAGGTCGCAGAGCACCAGCCGGCTCTCCCGGACCGGCTCGTCGGCGCGCAGCACCGGGCAGCGCTCGTAGAACGCGCTGAACGCGGCGGCCAGCCGGTACAGGTATCCGGTCAGGTGGTGGAACTCCAGGCTGTCCGCCACCTCGCCGACAACAGCCCCGAAGCCGACCAGCTCGAAGGCGAGCGCCCGTTCGGCCGGATCGGCCAGCGAGATCGCCGCCTCCGGCCGGGCCGCCACCCCGGCCCGCCGGAAGATCGACCGGATCCGCGAGTACGCGTACTGGAGATAGGGCGCGGTGTTGCCGTCCAGCGACAGCATCCGCTCCCAGTCGAGCACGTAGTCCTTGCGCCGGTCGCTGGACAGGTCCGCGTACTTGATCGCGCCGATGCCGACCGCCCGGCCCACCTCGTCCGCCTCCGCCTCGCTGAGGTTCGGGTTCCGCTCCCGGGCCAGCGCGATGGCTCGGACGATCGCCTCCTCCAGCAGTCCGACCAGTTTCACCGAGCCGCCGGCCCTGCTGCGCAGCATCCGCCCGTCCGGCCCGAGGATCGAGCCGAACCCGATGTGCTCGGCCCGGGCCGGCGGGGCCAGCCAGCCGGCCTGCGTGGCGGCGGCGTAGACCATGTCGAAGTGCCGCCGCTGCGGTAGCCCGACCACGTAGAGCAGCCGGGTGGCGCCCAGCGTGCCCGTCCGGTGGCGGATCGCCGCCAGGTCGGTCGCCGGGTAGCCGTACCCGCCGTCGGACTTGCGGACGATCAGCGGCAGCGGTTCCCCGTCACGACCCACCGAGCCGGGCGGGAACACGCAGGCCGCACCCTCGCTCTCCCGCAGCAGCCCCAGGCGGTCCAGCTCCTCCACCACCGGGCCGAGCAGGTCGTTGTAGCTGCTCTCACCGTGGAAGTCCCGCTCGGTGAGGGTCACGTCGAGCAGGTCGTAGACGGTCATGAAGTACCGCTCGGACTGCTCCACCAGCAACCGCCACAGCCGCAGCGTCGAAGGATCGCCGCTCTGCAGGGCCACCACCCGCCGCCGGGACCGTTCCCGGAACGCCTCATCCGCATCGAACGTGGCCCGGGCCGCCTTGTAGAACGAGTCCAGGTCACCCATGGACAGCTCGCGCGCTGCCTCGGCCCCGCCCAGGTCGACCAGGTGCTCGATCAGCATGCCGAACGGCGTACCCCAGTCACCCAGGTGGTTGGCCCGCAGCAGCCGGTGCCCCAGCCACTCCAGCAGCCGGGCCGCCGCGTCGCCGATCACCGTCGACCGCAGGTGCCCGACATGCATCTCCTTCGCCACGTTCGGCGCCGAGTAGTCGACCACCACCGTCTCCGGCTCGGCCACCAGCGGCACCCCGAGCCGTGGGTCGGTGGCCAGCGCGGAAACCAGTCCGCCGAGGGCCCGATCGGCGATGGTCAGGTTGAGGAAGCCCGGCCCGGAGACCTCCGCCGCGCCGCACAGGTCGGCCAGTTCCGCGTGGTCCAGCACCTCGGCGGCGATCGCGCGCGGCGGCCGGCCGAGCCGCCGGGCCAGCGCCAGCGCCGCATCGGACTGGAAGTCCGCGCGCTGGGAACGCCGCACGACCGGGTCCACCGGCCCGCCGGCCACCGTCGCGAACGCCGGCGCCAGCCGGTCGGTCAGCAGTTTCTCAAGGTCCATGGGTACGCCGATCTCGCTCGGATCCGCCGCGCGGATCACCGGATGGGGATGCGGGCGGACCGAGGACGATCGACGATGACCGGCGGCTCGATCCGCCGGTCGCAGGAGAAGAAGACTCAGCGCAGGCGGTCGCGGGACCGCCGGCGTCGCCGCGCGCCGACCTGGACGTCGGAGGACGTCATCGGGTACGCGGGCGAGCTGGTCATGGCAGCAGCCTAACCGGCCGGCCCGGGGGTCGCGCAACGCCGTTCCCTCAGCGAGCGGGTACACCTGGACGCAGTACGCCCAGGTCACGACTGTGTCAGTCCAACCTCGGGCGCAGCGCTTCGCGCATCTCCCGGTAGTTCGCCGGCTTCACCGCCCAGCGTTCCTCGTCCTTGTCCTCGAACGTCACCTGGTACCTGCCGGTCGTCCGGTCGAACTGCACGAGGATCTTCACGGGCAGCAGATCACCGGGCTTGTAGTGGCTCCCCAGGTACGCATGGACCGCCGATTCGATGCTCGGCCAGCTACAGGACACGGCCGTGACGACGCCGTCGGGCGAGTACGCGTACCCGTGCGCGCTGCGATAGCCCTCGCCGAACTCGAGGATCATCGCCAGCGACTCCCAGCCCTCCACGGGCCCGCGCCTCTCCCTGGCCAACGACGGTCCGTTCATGGCCTCGATCAACGACCGGATGAGATCGACGGTGACGTCCTTCGACATGGTTCTCCTCGGATCCAGGCGGTGAGCAAGACCCTGCCACGAGGTCACGCGTTGCTGACGCTGCGGTCGGCCAGATGCGTCAACGACTCGCCCGCCTCGCGGAGCCCGTCCTGCCAGTGGACCGGCTTCGTATCGCAATCGCAGAGATCGACCACCGGGGGCACCGGGGTTACCGCCGGTCCAGCCCGTTCGGCTCACCCGTGACCAGCCCGAGGAAGCCGACGGCCGGGGCGGGACACGCCCGGTTGGCGTCGTTTCCGTAACCCGACCCAACGATCGCCATCGACTGCTGGCAGCAATGATCGTCTAGTTCTACGCTCGCGGGTGACAATCGCTGCCCGCCCCAGACCAGCGGTTCGGCCGACGGTGCGGCTAGGGCCACCAGCCGGCTGGGGCCACCCGACTGGCAGGGTCGTGTAAACGATCTATCGCGTATTCACTCTTGAAGAGCAGCGGGGATCACCGTGAGTGA
>NZ_JBHMIR010000036.1:0-55006 GCF_048060285.1 Micromonospora sp. LOL_025
CGGTGCCCGACGGTGACCAGGTACGGACGTACCGCCGCAGCCTCGGCGCCGAATGAACTGCTGCCGGAGAGTGGTGGAGCTCCTCGCCGTCCTCCCTCGCCCCTGCCGGTCCTGCCGAGGCCTCGCGCCGGCACGATGGTGTACGGCCTGGCTGCCATTGACAACAGCGGTCGAATCGCCGACCGCGCGATCATCCGTAGCTTGAGGTAGGGCGGGGCTTTCGGGCTGGTTGTGCGCCCTATTCCATCATCGAGAGCAGCTTCTCTACCGTGTTCCAGTTGCGCACCGTGGTCGACGGCCCGCTCTTCGCCTTGCCGAGAATGGTCATCAGCGGGCTGTCGCGCAGGCCGCATGGGCACCAGATGTACATCTCGGTGCCGTCGACGATGTAGCGGTCGTCGCTGATGTCAGCGCCATCCAGCACGGCGTCTACGGGCGTTTGCGGGGGCTCCGCCATGAACGCCACGACGTACTTCGAGCCGTCGGTCGCCACGTCGCCAAGGGGGTTCTTCGCCACGATGCGCGTCATCTGGTCGTGGCTGCGCAGGATCGTGTCGACGACGAGCCCGAACCGCTTCTCGATCAGGTGCTCGATCGTTTTGCCTAGCTCGTCGGCCGGCTGGTCGGCGTCCAGCACCACGTTGCCGCTCTGTAGCAACGTGGCGACGTTTTCGTACCCGCTCTGCGTAAGCACCGTTCGAAGGTCGGCCATTCCGACACGCCTGGCCTTGCCGAGATTGATTCCCCGCAGGAGGACCGCGTAGCGGGCCATCGTTTCACCTCCACTTGCCTCGTGAGGTCTGTTGTCGCTGCGAGCTTAGCCATGATCTGCCGAATGGAGCGCGGTGCGCTCATTGGCCATATCGACCAGGTGGGCCGGTCGGATCGCACAGCCACCTCTGGTGTGTCGGTACGCCGTAAAGGACGGGCACCCGGTAGGACAGCTGCCGACCACCCGGACATCCCAACGCCACCGAGCTACCCGCTATGCACCACCCGATAGGGGCGGTCGATCCTCAGGCCTCCTGCCGGTCCCGACTGTCGTGTCCGCACATGTTCCGCCGGAATGTCCCGGTATGCCGCCTGAAAGCGTTTTTGTTGCTTAAAGTGACGTGCGGTTCAGGTGAAACCGCACCGGCACTTGGAGGCACAGAGCATGACATCGGCGGGTCGACTGAGCGTCGGCATGGCAGCGCTCCTTCTGGCGGCGACCGGCAGCACCGCCCTCGCCGTCGGGCAGCCAGCAGAGGCCACGAAGGCCGAGAGGGGTACGGCGCCTGCCGTTGCACTGCCTCCCGGCACGACAACGGAAACTGCCGATCGGGCGGAGGTTCCCGTCAGGCCGTTCGTGGCGATCCTCGACATCGCCAAGAGCGTCACGCCCGACCCGCTGACCGTCGGTGGGAGCGGCGTTTACACCGTCGTGGTCAGCAACTCCGGTGACACGCCGGCCGAGGACGTGACGATCACCGACATCCTCGACGCGGGGGTGTCATCCGGGACGCTGCCACCAGGCTGCTCGGCCGCGGGGCAGGTCGTCACCTGCGGCGGGGCGGGAGCCAGCATCCCATCCGGAGAGTCCATCACCGTACGGATCCCGATCACGGTGGACCCGAGCCTGCCCGACGGCACCAACATCATCAACAATGCCACCGTCAGCAGTACCACCGCCGCCAGCGACTCCACCCGGCTGATCACCCAGGCGCAGACACTCGCCGATGTCGCGATCACCAAGACCGCACCGGCGACAGTGAAGCCCGACGGCACGATCACCTACACCATCACCGTCACCAACAACGGCCCCTCCGACGCCGTCGACGTCACCGTCCAGGACCCCACCAACGGCAACCTGACCACGATCGTCGACCGGCCGGCCCAGTGTCCTGGCGGCGGACTCACCCTTACCTGCCCGCTGGGCACCCTCGGGCCCGGCCAGACGGAAACCTTCACCTTCACCGTTCAGGTCAACTCCGACGTTCCCACCGGCGCCACCATCCCCAACTGCGCGACCGTCTACACCGGCACCCGCGAATCCACCACCGACAACAACCAGTCCTGCGTCAACACCAACGTCACCTCACCCACTCCCACTCCCACTCCGACTCCGACTGCAAGCCCCACCCCGACCGCGAGCCCCACCACCAACCCGACACCAGACCCCACCCCGACCAACGGGAGCGACCACCTGCCGGTCACCGGTCTTCCCGGCCCCGCCACCGGTGCCCTCGCCCTCGTCCTGATCATCGCCGGACTACTGCTCCGCCGCCTACACCACAGCTGACCCGACGGCCGAAGACCGACCGGTTCTGCCGCTGACCTGGATCCGGGTCAGCGGCAGGGCCGGACGCAGTAGACACCATTGGGGCAGGCCGCACCGCCAAGCGACGCCCAGCAGCTCAACGAGCAGCCAAACGGTCCCTGGCGGGCAGAAGCACGATCGCTGCCTGCGAATGGCAGGTCGCGGCGGCTGTGGGCTGCACGGTCGGGACGTCAGCCCGCACCGAGTAGCGTCCGTGTGCTGAGGCCCGCGTTGACACAGCCTCCTGGCCCGTTCGCGCACAGCGGCCGGGCGAGGGTCAGCGGGCCCCGGCGGGGGCTCGGAGCAGCCGCTCGACCACGTCGGTCAGGGTGGCCACCGCCGGGCCGTTCGGGGTGGTGACCACCACGAGGTGGTGGCGGGTGGTCCGCATGATGGCCAGGGCCTCGTAGGCGAGCGTCGAGCCGTCGAGCACGAGGACGTCGCGCATCACCTCGCCGGCTGTCTGGTCGTCCGCCTGGTCCATGGTGTCGCGGACGTGGACCACGCCGACGGCCGCGCCGTCGCGCAGGACGACCACCCGCAGATGGCCGGTGTCGCGGGCCACCGCGCGGACCGTCAGGACGGTGTCGGCCGTCCCCACCGCGGTCAGCTCACGCTCCGGGCCGGTGAGGTCGGCCAGGGTGAGTTGGTCGAGGTCGAGGGCATCGGTGAGTTGCGCGGAGTACGACGCGTCGAGCGCGCCGACGTTGGCCGAGTGCTCGACCAGGTGGCGCAGATCGGCGGCGTTCTGGCCGGTGGCGATGGTGTCCCGGGGCTCCACACCGACCCGGCGCAGGCACCAGTTGGCGCTGGCGTTGAGGGCACGCAGCACCGGGCGGGTGAACCACATGAAGGCGCGCATCGGCATCGCCAGGGCGATGGCGGTCTTCTCCGGATGGGCGATGGCGTACGACTTAGGGGCCATCTCCCCGATGACCAGGTGCAGGAAGGTCACGACCAGCAACGCCAGTGCGAAACCGGCCGCGTCGGCCGTCCAGCCGGGTGCGCCCCAGGACAGGAACATAGGAGTCAGCGCGTAGTTGACGGCCGGTTTGGTGACCGCGCCGAGCCCGAGCGCGCAGGCGGTGATACCGAGCTGGCAGCCGGCCAGCAGCACGGTCAGCTCGTCGAAGCTGCGCACCGCCGCCCGGGCCGACCGGCTGTGCTCGGAACGCGCGTCGAGGCGGTGCCGACGGGCCGCCAGCAACGCGAACTCGGCGGCCACGAAAAAGGCGCTGAGCACGATCAGCACAACGGTGACAGCCACCACCGTCCACGGGTCACCCATCAGCGGTTCTCCTCCGTGCGCAGCAGGACCAGCGACGGGACGTGCCGCTCCAACTCCACCACCTCGAGTGTCAGGGCGACCTCGCCGAGGCTCAGCCGGGCCACGGCGCCGGGGGCGGGCAGCTCGCCGAGCAGTTCGATGACCAGGCCGGCGAGGGTCTCGCTGTCCGATTCGGGCAGGTCATGCCCGATGGTGCGCTCGACCTCGTCCAGCGGCAGCGTCCCGACCAGTTCCCAGGTGCCGTCCGCCGCCGCCAGCCCGGCTGGCGACGTGGGCGCCGTGGCGTCGTCGTGCTCGTCCTCGATCTCCCCCACCAGTTCCTCGGCAAGGTCCTCCACGGTCACCACGCCGGCCAGCCCGCCGTGCTCGTCGAGCACACAGGCGAGCTGGGCTTTCCGCTCGGCGAGGGTCTGCACGACCCGGGGGAGTGGCATCGAGGTCGGGACCAGCACCGGCGGCCGCATGATGTCGGCCACCGTGCCGGCACCATCGCGGTCGACGGCGAGCAGGTCGGCGAGGTGCACCACCCCGATCACGCCGTCGTGGTCGTCGAGCACCGGGTAGCGCGAGTGGCCGCCGGCGATCTTGGTCCAGAGTTCCTTGGTGGTCAGGCCGGGCTCCACGACATCCACCCGGGCCCGCGGGACCATCGCGTGGGCGGCGTCGCGGTCAGGGAAGTCGAGCACCCGGTCGAGCAGCATCCACAGCTCGGCGGGCAGGTCCCCGGAGTCGCGGGAATCGCTGACGATGTGCTCGAGGTCGCGGCGGCTGGCGGCGTGTTCCACGTCGTGCACCGGTTCCATGCCGAACAGGCGCAGCAGGGCATTGGAGGACTTGTCGAAGAAGGCAATCAGCCACCCGAACACCCGTAGATAGAACTGGGTGGATCTGGCCAGCCAGAGGGCCACCGGCTCGGGCCGTGAGATGGCGAGGTTCTTGGCGAACAGCTCGCCGAACAGCATCTGCACGAAGGTCGAGAGCAGCAGCGCGGCCACCGTGCCGACGGCGACGCCGACGCCGGTCGGGACGCCGACCCCGCCGAGAGCGGCGCCGACCGACTCACCGATCAACGGTTCGGCGACGTAGCCGACCAACAGGGCGGTCACTGTGATCCCGAGCTGGGCGCCGGACAGCATGAACGAGGTCCGGCGGGTCACGTCCAGCGCTCGCCTGGCGGCGGCATCACCCGCCGCCGCGCGGGCCTTGAGCCGCGACCGGTCGACGGCCATGTACGCGAATTCCTGCGCCACGAAGTAGCCGGTGGCCGCGGTGATCGCCAACACCACCAGCAGCCCCAGGAGGAGACTCAGCACCCACACGGGGCCACGCTCCTGATGCGGGTGGCGCCGGGTGAATCAGGCCCGCATCGGCGGGCCAGTGGTCCCGGACGTTGGCCGTCGCCCATCGGGTCGTGCTCCTCCTCGTGTCAGCAGTGATCGAAGTGTGGCATGGCTGCCTGGCAGCAACCTGACAATTGCGCGCCTGACCGATCCCTGGCCCTTTCCTGTTCTTTCCAGGTGCGGCGGGGTGCGGTGAGGACCAGGCGGGCGGTGACCTTGAGCAGGGCGTAATCGACGCGAGGGTTGCGGTTCCCAGCCCTGCGCGGCCTCTGTCGTCGGCTGCCTCGACTTACGGCGACTATCAGGCCGATCTTCACGCCGACGTCGTACAGCGGCATCCGTGGAGTCACCCGGGCGCCGGCAGACCGACCCCTGCGTCCTGGGTGCGTGTGGCGGGTGAGTGATGTTGACCGCGATACCGATCGGCCATTGGTGGATCAGGGAGCGAGTGGATAGCTTCGAGCCCTCAGGGTGGGCGACGGGCGGAGGCTGGATGACGCATGGCAACGCTGAGTATCGCTACACGAACACGGCGATATTGTCGGTGGCAGCCTTGGAGGCGCCGGTCGTCGTCACCTCTGATCAGTTCGACGAGCAGCTGAGCGAGACCTTCCGGCGGTTGAGGCTGCGCCCAGGGATGCTTCAGCGGATCGCCGGCGTCCAGGAGCGGCGCTGGTGGCCGGAGGGCTTTGGATTCGCAGACGCGGCGGCGATGGCCGGGGCCAAGGCACTGTCGGAGGCGGGTGTCGACGCGCGTGACGTCGGCCTGTTGATCAACACGTCCGTGTCTCGAGCGTATCTGGAGCCATCGACGGCGGTGGCAATCCACCACGCTCTGGACCTGCCGTCATCGGCCTTGAACTTCGACATCGCCAACGCCTGCCTCGGGTTCGTCAACGGGATCCAGGTCGCTGCCAACATGATCGACGCCGGACACATCCGGTACGCGCTGATCGTGGCGGGCGAGAGCTCCCGTGAGGCCCAGCAGGCGACGATCGAGCGGTTACGTAGAGCCGACTCCACTCGGGACGACGTCCGGGAGCAGTTCGCCACGTTGACCCTCGGATCAGGCGCGGCCGCGATGGTGCTGGCTGCCGCAGACACCCACCCGGAGGGGCACCGCCTGGTCGGCGGTGTGGGCCAGGCGGCCACCCAACACCACGAGTTGTGCGTCGGGGACAGCACGCGGATGCGTACCGATGCGAAGGGTCTGCTCGACGCGGGTGTGAGCCTCGCTGAGGCGACGTGGGCGCACGCCGGGTCGTGGGACTGGCAGAACATGGACCTCTATGTCATGCATCAGGTCTCGGTGGCCCACACGCAGGGTGTCGTCAGCCGGCTTGGCCTTGACCCTCGGAGAGTTCCCGAGACGTTTCCGCTGTGGGGAAACGTCGGCCCGGCGTCGCTGCCGTTGACCCTGGCCCACCACGCCGGGTCGCTCAACTCCGGTGACCGGGTGCTGTGCATGGGGGTTGGCTCCGGCCTGAACACGTGCGCCCTGGAGGTCGTGTGGTGAGCAGTCGACACGCAGTGCCGCCGCTGGGGCTGCCCGGCCTGGACAGCGCCTGGTCCCGATGGGTCACCGCGGCGGACAGTCAGGGCGTGCCGCGCACCTGGCATGTCCTGGACACCGCGGCTACGGATTCCGGTAGTTCGGTCCGACCCGTCGGGACTCTGCTGTGCGTGCACGGCAATCCCACCTGGTCGTACCTGTGGCGGCATCTGCTGGCCCGGTTCGCGCGGGCTGACGCACCGCCGTGGCGGGTGGTCGCCGTAGACCATCTGGACATGGGGTTCTCCGAGCGCACTGACACCGTACGTGGGCTGGCGCAGCGGATCGACGACCTCACCACGGTCACCGAGGCGCTGGGCCTGACCGGGCCGGTGGTCACGGTCGGGCACGACTGGGGCGGGTCCATCTCGTTGGGTTGGGCACTGCGCCACCGTGATCAGCTACGCGGTGTCGTGTTGACCAACACTGCGGTGCACCAGCCGAGTGGGTCGTCGGCGCCCACACTGATTCGCCTGGCCCGACTGCCCGGCGTGCTGCCGGCGGTGACCGTGCGGACGCCGACGTTCCTGCAGGCCACCCTCGCATTGGCGAACCCGTGGCTGCCGGAGCCTGTCCGAGAGGGCTATCTCGCTCCGTACCGCACGGTGGACCGACGGGCGGCGATCGGCGGCTTCGTCGCGGACATCCCGCTCAGTCCCGACCACTCGAGCTGGCAGGCGCTGCAAGAGGTCGCGCAGCGTCTGCACACGCTGGCGGAGATCCCGACACTGCTGCTGTGGGGGCCACGCGACCCGGTCTTCGGCGACGTGCATCTGAGGGACCTGCGGAGCCGACTGCCGCATGCGCAGTTGCACCGGTTCGAAGGCGCGGGTCACCTGCTCCCCGAGGACGCCGATGTCGCCGGTGCGGTCGCGCAGTGGCTGGTCGACCTGGACCGCCGGCCCGCCGACCCGACCCCGACGCCGGAACCGGCAGTGCCATGGCGTCCGCTGTGGGCGGCGTTGGCAGAGCGTGCCGAGGACCGGTCAGTCGCCCTGGTCGAGCTGGCGAACAACGGCCGGCAGGTCAGCTGGTCCCTGTTGTGGCAACGGATCCGGGAGATCGCGGCCGGATTGTCGGCCTCCGGAGTGCGTCGCGGTGACCGGGTGGCACTACTCGTACCGCCCGGCGCCGACCTGACCGCCGCCGTCTACGCGTGCCTTCGCATCGGTGCGGTGATCGTGGTGGTCGATCCAGGGCTGGGACTGGCCGGCATAAGCCGGGCACTGCGCAGCGCCGACCCCTCGCACATGGTCGCCATCGGTCGCGGACTCACCGTCGCCCGGGCCCTGCGCTGGCCCGGAAGGCGTCTCGGGGCCGGGCCTGGCGCCGCCGCGTTGGGGGCGCTAACCCTGGGCAAACTCGCCCGCCTCGGCGCTGGTATCCCGGAACTTCCGGCCATGCCAGACCCGGACGACGACGCGGCCGTGTTGTTCACCTCCGGTTCTACCGGGCCGGCGAAGGGGGTCGTCTACACCCATCGCCAACTCGCCGCCATGCGGGACGCACTCCTCGGACTCGGGGTGAACGCCGACGCCGGGATCGTGGCGGCGTTCGCACCATTCGCACTGTTCGGGCCGGCTCTCGGTGCCCCTTCGGCGATCCCGGACATGAGCGTTACCGCACCACGGACGTTGACCGCCACCGCTCTCGCTGAGGCGACAGCCGCAGTCGACGGTTCGGCGGTGTTCGCATCACCGGCCGCGTTACGCAACGTGGTCGACACCGGCGACATGTTGAACGATCGCCAGCGCACCGCGTTGCAGGGGGTGACATTGCTGCTTAGCGCGGGCGCGCCGGTGCCCGCCGCGCTGCTCACCAGGACACGGGCGTTGATGCCCAAGGCGCAGCCGCACACCCCCTACGGAATGACCGAGGTCCTCCCGGTCACCGACATCACCCTCGACGAGATCGTCGACGCCCAGCCGGGTGACGGTGTCTGCGTCGGCCGGCCGTTGCCCGGTGTCCAGGTGGCGATCGCGGCCCTGGACTCGACCGGCACGCCTTCCGAGCAACCCGGTTGCGCTCCTGGGCTGACCGGCGAGATCCTGGTCAGGGCCGGGCATGTGAAGGATCGTTACGACGGGCTCTGGCTGACCGAGCGGGAAAGCTCCCGTAATCCCGGATGGCACCGTACCGGCGACGTAGGCCACCTGGATCCCGATGGCCGGCTGTGGGTGCAGGGTCGACTGGCCCATATCCTGCTCACGTCCGACGGCGTGCTCACCCCGGTCGGGATCGAACAGCAGGTCGAGTCGTTGCCGCAGATCGCGCGGGCCGCAGCGGTCGGTGTGGGACCGCCCGGCGTGGCAAAGGTCGTGATCATCGCCGAGACCCTGCCCGGGACCCGCCGAGCGCGAATGGCCAGCCGAGAACTGGCCGACGCGGTACGTACCGCAGTCGCGCCGCCGGTCGCGGCCGTGTTGGTGATCCCGTCCCTGCCCACGGACATCCGCCACAACTCGAAGATCGACCGCACCCGGCTCCGTCACTGGGCGGAACGAGTGCTCGCTGGCGGGAGGGTCAGCGGACTGTGAAGATCCTGGTCACCGGTGCCAGCGGCATGCTTGGCAGCGCCGTCGCCACAGCGTTGCGGGTACGCGGCGACGAGGTCCGCGTCCTGCAGCGTCGGTCCAGCGGCCTGGTCGGGGTCGATGAGCGTCGCGGCGACATTACCGATCCGGAAGCCGTACGGTCGGCCACCGAGGGGGTCGACGCCGTGGTCCACCTGGCCGCGAAAGTATCGATGACCGGCCCGTGGCAACAATTCGAGCACACCAACATCGGTGGCACAGCCACCCTGCTCGCCGCCGCGCGGGCAACCGGCGTGACGCGATTCGTGCACGTGTCCTCGCCGTCGGTCGCCCACCACGGCACCGGCCTGGTCGGCGCCGGCGCCGGCGCAGCCGACCCAGACCGGGCCCGGGGCCACTACGCCCGCAGCAAGGCCTCGGCCGAGAGGCTCGCGTTGGCTGCCGACTCGCCCGATTTCGCCGTGATGGCGATCCGCCCTCACCTGGTCTGGGGACCGGGTGACACCCAACTGGTGGGCCGAATCGTCGAGCGGGCCCAGGCCAACCGGCTGGCACTGGTCGGCCAGGGAACCGCCCTGATCGACACGACGTACGTCAGTAACGCCGCTGACGCCCTCGTCGCCGCGCTCGACCGGGCACCCGAGACGGGCGTACACGGACAGGCCTTCGTCGTGACCAACGGGGAGCCACGGACAGTACACGAGCTCATCGACCGGATCTGCGTCGCCGCCGAGACGGCGCCACCGAGACTTCGGGTGCCGGTGGCCGTAGCAAAGGCCGGCGGCACCGCAGTGGAGCGGCTGTGGTTGGCACTTCGGCGCACCGAAGAACCCCCCATGACCCGGTTTCTGGCCGAGCAGTTGTCCACCGCCCACTGGTTCGACCAACGCCGAACCCGAGAGGCACTGCGCTGGTCGCCGCAGGTGACGCTTGAGGAAGGCTTCGTTCGGCTAGCCATGGCGTACCGGCAAGGTCCCCGCCCTCGTGGCCGCCGACGGGACCAGAGGACGTCATCGTCCCTCTGGCGAGGACGATGACGGCGGTTTGCGGCTAGCCGTCAGGCGCGCACAGACAACAGGCCGGCCGGCACACAGTGAACGGCCACGACGGTTGTGCCGCCGTGGCCGTTCAGTCATCTCACCCTGCCGCGCCCTGCGCGGTGCGGGTCAGCTCTTGAAGGCGTCCTTGATCTTCTCGCCGGCCTGCTTGACGTTCGCCCTGGTCTGGTCTCCGCGGCCCTCGGCTTCGAGTCGCTCGTCGTCGGTGGCCCGGCCGGCGCCTTCCTTCAGCTTGCCGGTGGCCTCTTCGGAGGCGTTGCCGATCTTGTCGTCGATGCCCATGGAGCCTCCCACGTCGATGCTGGCGCTACATCGGCGTCAGTACCCCCGGCGCCCGACCTGAACCAACCCTGGACTGGTCAGCCGCGAGTGGGCGCGGGTTGCCGGTCGATGTCGGGTTCGAGGTAGATCGCGGTGGCGGTGGGCAGTATCCGGCGGATCCTTGTTTCGGCGTCGTCGATGGTGGCGGCGACGTCGGCTCCCCGGTCGGCGGTGCCGATGGCGATCTTCGCCGCGACGAGGAGCTCGTCCGGTCCGAGGTGCAGGGTGCGCAGGTGGATGACGCGGTCGACGCCGGGGGCGGAGACCAGCTCGGCGTGGATCGCGGTGACTTCTTCAGGAAGGGCGGCCTCACCGATGAGCAGGCTCTTGGTCTCGACGGCGAGGACGACGGCGATGACCACCAGCAGGACGCCGATGCACAGGGTGGCGATGCCGTCGTAGATGCCGTTTCCGGTGAGCACGCTCAGTCCGACGCCGAACAGGGCGAAGAGCAGGCCGAGCAGGGCGCCGGCGTCCTCGAGGAGGATCACCGGCAGCTCCGGGGCGCGGGCGTGGCGGACGAAGGAGACCCAGCCGCGCTTGCCGCGGACCTTGTTGGCCTCCTTGACGGCGGTGTGCAGGGCGTAGCTCTCCAGGGCGATCGCGATCAGCAGGACGGCGACGGCGATCAGCGGTGAGGTGAGCTCGTGTGGATCGCTGATCTTGTGGTAGCCCTCGTAGAGGGCGTAGAGGCCGCCGATGGTGAACAGGATGATCGCGACGATGAACGAGTAGACGTAACGCTCCCGGGCGTAGCCGAAAGGGTGCAATGCTGTGGGGGCACGGCGGGCGCGCTTGCCGCCGAGCAGCAGCAGCGCCTGGTTGGTCGAGTCCGCGACCGAGTGCACGCCCTCGGCGAGCATCGACGCCGACCCGGTGATGCCAGCGGCGACGAACTTGCTCACCGCAATACCCAGGTTCGCGACCAGTGCCGTCACCACGGCCTTGGTGCTGCCCTCCGCCGCCATCAGTTGTTTCCCTTCGTCAGATGTCATGGTGTGGGTGGATCAGTGCGCCAGCGACGTGGCGGGCTGCTGCCGCCGACTGGTGCCGGCAGCGCGCCGCCGGCCCGCCCCGAAGGGCTGGGCCGGCGGGACGGGCGGTGTGACGGTCAGTGGACGCGGCGGCGGCCGTAGGCGCCGGCGGCGATCGCGACGCCGATCGCGGCGAAGACGACCTGGATGGCCAGCTCGATCCAGTCGATGCCCCTGGTGTCGTCGACACCGAGAGCGCCGGCGACGAGGGTGCCGAGGATCGCGGCGACCACGCCGATGAGCAGGGTCAGCCAGATCGGGATGTTCTGCTTGCCCGGCACCACGAGCCGGCCGAGCGCGCCGATGAGCAGACCGATGATGATCGCGGTGAAGAAGCCGGTGACTTCCACGAGAGCCGTCCCTCCAGAGGGGGGTTTGTCGTCGGCTCCGGTCATTGCCCTTCTTCGCGAGCGCCGAAACTACCGCCGGCGTAGCCGTCTGGTGCGTCGGCGAGGACAGCGGTGAAACGGACGGATGCCCGATGGCCCGGAGAGGTTCCCTGGCCATCGGGGCATCCGCTGTGGTGCTACTTCGTGCCGGTGAGGGCGACCAGAGCGTGGGCGGTACGGAAGTACGGGTTGCGGCCGAGGTCGCCGACGGTGGTGATGTCGAAGGCGTCCTTGAGCAGCTTGGCGTCGCCGTCGCTGACCCCGGCGAGGGCGGACACCGGGGCGTCGACGATCTCGGTGAGGGTCTTGTCCTGGTAGGCCTTGTCGACCAGCTTGGTGAGGTCGGCGGTGACGGGCATGCACACTCCTTCGAAATGCCGGTCGGACAATCCGGCCGGCTGCGGACAAACCTGACGAATTAGATCATGGAGCGAGCGCTGGCATCCACTGTGGATGCGAGGCGGTTCATGCCTCCTCGTCGCCGCCCTCGTCGTCGCCGAAGGAGTCGGAAACCTCGTCGGCGACCATGCCGCCGGCGAAGCCGAGGGCGGCACCGCCGACCACGCCGGCGGCGACGGCGCCCATGCCGGGGCCCCCGTGCCGTTCGTGGTGTTCCTCCTTGTGGTGCCCGCCTGGGTGGCCGTACGCGGCGTGCCCGTAGCCGGGGGCACCGTAGGCGGGCTGTCCGTAGCCGGGCGGCGGGGGCGGTGGCGGGTAGCCGGGGGTGCCGTAGCCCTGGGCGGGCGGGGTGTAGCCGTGGCCAGCGTGCAGGCTCTGGTAGCCGTCGAGGGCCTGGCGAACCCAGCCGTCGACCTGCGCGGCCCAGTCCACGCGGTCGGCGTCGGTGTGCGCGGCGTGGTAGCGGCCGAACGAGTCGTGGCCGCCGGTGAACAGGCCGCCGCGCTTGTCGAACTCCAGCACGACATCGACGCCGTGCTCGTTCGCGACGAAGGTCAACTCGACCTCGTTGATCCCGTGGGCGTACTGCGAGGCGGCGTAGTACTCGACCTCCTGGTAGAACGGCAGGCGCTGGTGCAGCCCTGAGATGTGCCCGCGCTCCAGGTCGGCACCCTTGAATTGGAAACCGAGCCGGCCGAAGGCATCCAGAATGCGTTCCTGCACCGGAAGCGGATGCACGACCAACGGGTCGAGGTCACCCTTGTCGACCGCGCCGCGGATGGCCACCTCAGTACGCAGGCCCATGGTCATGCCGTGCAGGTGCTGCCCGTACAGGTCGGTCACCGGGGTCTCCCACGGCATTGCCACCTGGAGCGGCAGCGACAACTGCTGCCCCTCGCGCAGGTGCAGCCCACCCGCAACCTGAGCGCGGTGGAACTCGACGAGAGCGTCGTACTCCTCCTCCGCGCCCTCCAACTCCACCCGGGTGACCAGCCCGACGGTGATGTGGTCGATCTCCACATCGTGGCTGCCGCCGGTCAGGTTCACCTGCCCGCCCAGCATCAGCCCTGGGCGGGTGTTGGGATTAGACAGAACCGTGTCCACGCTGGGGCCGCCCACCCCGAACGCGCCCAGCATCTTCTTGAACACCACGAACCACTCCCTCAACGGCACCGAACGCGCGGCAACCGGATTCGGTGGAACTTCCACGCGAACCCTTGTGCTGCAACGAGATCAACGGCGTCCATAATGGAAGCCGTCGCGCCGGGAAACTATCAACGCCACCTGAGAAGTAGCTGGGTGCATCCATACGGTTACTGTCGGGTGGGGCGGGCGGCGGGTGTAGTCACGCGGTCTGACTGGCCGATGGGTGCGTGATGGTCTCGAATTCGACGAGGGTCAACCGGGACAGCGATCGGCTCCCTACAAAACTGATGGTGCCAGGTCGCTCTTTTGGGTTTGGATGCGCCATGAGCATCATTCTGAGCACCCCGAGCGTTGATGAGGTGTCACCGGCGGTGAACGCGCTCAAGGGGTGGCAGTACGACGGGGGACCGCTGCATCTGCATTCCGGCGATCTCGGCTGGCACTCGTTACATGGTGCCGAGGCTACGGCTGCTGCCATCCGGATGTGGTCGCGCGACGGGGAGGTTCTCGCGATCGGGCTGCTGGACGGCCCCGAACTGGTGCGGATGGCTGTCGCTCCCGACTGGCGTGATGACGAGGCACTGGCCCGCCGGCTCGCCGCTGATCTGGACGAACCAGGGGCTTCCGGCGGTGCGACCGTCGAAGCCCGAGGCGCGGGTCTTCTCACCCAGTTACTGCTGAAGCGGGGTTGGGAGCGGGATGAGCCGTGGACGACGTTCCACCGCAGTCTCTCGGACCCGGTACAGGACTGCGGTCTGCGCGTCGAGACGATCGAGCCCGATCGCGCCGAGGTGTGGGTCGCCGTCCACTGGTCCGCGTTCCGCGGGTCGCCCTTCACTGATGCCGACCGACACCGCATGGTCGGAGGTTGGCTCGCCATGGCCGGTGGCCCGTTCTACGGTGACGCACGCTGCCTCGCCGCATTCGATCAGAACGGCGACGCCGTGGCAGTGGCGGCTGTGTGGTCAGCCGGCCCGGGGCGGCCAGGACTCCTCGAACCGATGGGCGTGCACCGCAGTCACCGAGGTCATGGTTACGGCACCGCGATCACGCTTGCCGCCGCTGCGGCCCTTCGTGACATGGGTTCGTCCAGCGCGAGTGTGTGCGTGGAGAGTTCCAACGTCGGCGCCGTAGCTACCTACGCCTCGGCCGGCTTCACGCCGTCAGGCGAGGTGACCGATCTGCGCCGCGGTTCCCGGTGAACACCGGGCGAAGGTCGATACCCCTCGTGCAGGTAGTCCTCGACGAGGCGGTGACGGGTGTCGCCGCCCGGTTCGCACGGGAGGAGCCACCAGGTCGAACAGCGATACCTCCAACGCCGAGCCCAGCGCCTCGGCTGACCGATCGTCGGCCGGCGTCCGCACACCGGCACGACCGGAGGCCGACTCGATCCGCTTGCCGTGACCTTCTGGAGCGCGGTCGGCGGCAGATGATGGTGCGGGTCAGCGTCAGCCTGTCTCTGCTCGGATGGCCGACAGCATGACGTCACGGGCCGGTACGGGTGAGTCCTCGGTGATGCGGGTGAGCCCGGCGAGCCCGACCCCGAGCATGAGGATCCGCCAGGCGGCCGTTCGCGCATGCGCGGCGTCGGAGTCCCCGGCCAAGACCGAGGCGAGGACGTCGGTCAGCCGCATGAGCGTCTCGACATAGCTCCTCGCGACGAGGGGACGCTGCTGGGCGTGTGCGTTCGCCTCGGCCCACCGCGCAAGCGCGTGTCCGTCCCCGTCGGTACTGACGAGGTCGGCGAAGAAGAGCACGAGCGCGTCGTACGCCTCGAGGCCGTCGACCTCGTGCTTGTACTCATCGATCTGCTGCACGGCGTAGTGTCGCCAGGCCTCCCCGGCGAGCTCGTCGGTCGACGCGAAGTGGTGGTGGATCTGGCCCTGCGACCCGCCTAGCTCGTCCGCCACGATTCTGGCCGTTACCGCACTCAAGCCGTCGCGCTCGACCACGGCGGCCGCCGCCTCCACGATCGAGCGGCGCCGCTCTGCACGCGCCAGGTACACCATCATCCCCTCCCTCGTACGGTTCGCGGAGTGCTCGACACCGAGCGTAGGAACGAGACGGCACGCACCCGCAGCCCCTCCCTGCGCGCCTGAATTATCTCGTCGGCCGGTGGGTCGAGCGGCCCGAGGACGGGCGCGCTGTGCACCTTCGTGACGCAGTCAAGGTCGGTGCACACGAGGATGCCGAGCGTGCTCAGCCGCTGGCGCTTGTCCGCAGAGGGGCGCGGCGCGGTGAAGAGGGCGACCTCGTTGAAGCGGCGCATGAAGTGGCACAGCGAGCACATGACCGCTCGCCCGCCGAGCTCAGCCCGGCTCGGACTCTGGCGCAGCATTGCGCCCGACGCCGTTCCGTCGATGTCGGTGACCAGGTAGGCGCGCAATGGCGCTCGGGGATCCCGCCACCCGAGGTAGTCGAGCTTGTCCCACGCGACGTCGTCGAACCAGGCCGGCAGACGCACCTTGCTCGCGGCCGCGTCCAGGTTCGCGATCGCACCCCGCACCTCGTCCCGGCTCATGGCCCGCACGACGCCACCTCCTGGCCGATTTTGTACACGGTTACAAATTGTAGGTCGGTACAAGTTTCCCGTCCAACGATTTCCGGTGCCGGCGCCACCGACCCGGCTCGGCAGGTAGTCCTGCCCGAGGGACACCTGCAACGAAAGGGCACATAGAGGCCGGCGGTGGTCAGCGCCACGAACAGGTGGATCGCCGGTCCGGGCACCCACACCACATCCCCGTTGCGATGGCGGTGGTCGCGTAGGACCAGCGAGACACCGCCGCCCGGCCCCACCGTTTGTGACGCAACGGACCGGGTCGGCAAGGAGACACGGTGGATCTGCCGGCGGTGGTAGAAAGCAGGCGAGTACCTCCCCTCAGGAGATCATCGTGAAGCGAAACGTCGTGTCCCGTCGGTCGCTGCTGGCCACCGGCGGGGCCACCGCTGTCGCGCTCGGCCTCGCCGCCTCCCGGCCGGCGACGGCCGCCCCGAGCCAGCTGCCCGTCGTCACCCCGGCCGAGGCGTGGCGGCGGCTGCGCCACGGCAATCACCGGTTCGTCACCGGGCACAGCCGGCACCCGCACCAGAGCCTGGCCGACCTGCGCCGCCTGGCCGCTGGTCAGCACCCGATCGCCATCACCCTCGGCTGCGCCGATTCCCGGGTCGCCCCCGAGGTGCTGTTCGACCAGGGTCTGGGTGACCTGTTCGACAACCGGGTGGCCGGAAACATCGTCGACGACCTGCTGCTGGGCAGCATCGAGTTCGCCGTGGAGGAGTTCCACAGCCCGTTGATCGTCGTGCTCGGCCACGAGCGGCGCGGGGCGATCACCGCCACCATCGACGCCATCCGCACCGGCGGTTCCGCCCCCGGTCACATCGGCACCATCGTCGAGAGCCTGCGGCCGGTGGTGGCGCCGGTGCTGGGGCAGCCCGGCGACGAGGTCGACAACGGCGTCCGCGCCAACGTCCGCGCTCAGGTCCAGGCGCTGACCGTACGCAGTCCGATCATCGCCGAGCGTCTGCACGCGGGCGCGCTGAAGGTAATCGGCGCCCGGTACGACCTGGACAACGGGCAGGTCACGTTGGTGGACTGACCTCGGTCGGTGGACCAACCTGACGGTGCCGGTACGCCGTATCGACCGGGCCAGCTGCGGACGAGTCCGCAGCTGGCCCGGTCAGCGCGTAGGTGCGTCCCCACAGACCGGTGCGGACGTCCATCACCGCGTGCGTCGGTCGTCGAGCGAGCGTGGTGTGCGTAGACCGGGCACATCCGACTCTGCCGAGAGCAGTGCGTTCGTCAGGTCAGCCTGCCTGCCAACCGGCCGGGTCGATACCGCCGGGCACTGGCGCCGCAGGGTCGTAGGGCTGCCGGGTGAAGACGAAGGTGCCAAGATCGAGGTGGCTGACGGCGCCAGCCGCGTCACGTTGCACCCGCAGCCGTTCGCCGGCGAAGTAGCCGTTGATCCCCTCCCAGTCGCCGTCGCCGGTGGGGCGCAGCCGGGTGCCGTGCCCGCCGGACAGCGGGGCCAACTCCACGAAGCCATCAGCCTGCGGGCGCAGCACATAAGGGGCCGGCCCCCAGTACCACGGGCCTGCGAGATCCAGTAGCTGCGGGTCAATCGAGGGCAGCGGTCGCCACGGCGCAGGGATCCGCAGCTCCCGCTCAGCGACCGTCTGCAGCAGATCAGCGGCGAGAGAACCGGCGGACAGGCCGGCGGTCACGTTACCCATGACGACCGCGCCCAGAGCGTCACCGGGGCTGACCCACACGGTCGCCACAAAGCCCGGCATCGAGCCGGTGTGCCCGGCCAACAGCCGGCCGTCGCGGCGCAGCAGCTGCATGCCGAGCCCGTAGCCGCTGTCCCAGCCTGTCGCCTCCGGCGGGCTCGCCGGGTTGCGCATCTGCGCGACGGTGTCCGGATGCAACACTCGGTCGTCGCCGTCGATCAGGAACGCGGAGAACCTGGCCAGGTCCGTCACGGTCGACCACAGCTGCCCGGCAGGCGCCATAAGGCCGGTGTCTACGGCCGGCTCTGCAAGGAGCACATCGGCCCAGGGATGCACCGCCCAGCCCGTGGCATGCGGCGCGACCGGCAGCAGGGTGGTGCGGGTCATCGCGAGCGGCTCCCGCACCTCGCGCCGCAGCACCTCGCCCCACGCCTGACCCCGAACCCGCTGCACCAGCGCGCCGAGCAGCGCATAGCCGGGGTTGGAGTAGTGGTGGCGCTGTCCCGCCGAATGCACCTGCGGATCGCTGCCCAGCACGTCGGCCAGGTCGGGTCGCAGCGCGCCCGGGGTCCGTTCCCACCACGGGCCGGGCGCCTCAGCGATCAGCCCGGCGGTATGCGCCAGCAGGGCACCGACCGTGGCCTGGCCCGCCGCCGTGCCAGGCAGGTGCTCGGCCAGCGGGTCGGTAAGCGCGAGTCGTCCCTCGTCGCGCAGGCGCAGCACCAGCACCGCCAGGAAAGTCTTGGTGATCGAGCCGATCCGGTATTGGAGGTTGCCATCCGGCACCCTGCCGTCCACCGATCCGCGACCGTCCATCCACACAGGATGGCCATCACGCACCACGGCAGCGACGACCGAAGGAGCCCGACCCGCTACCTGACCAGTGGCCAGCCGGTGGACCAGCGCACGTCGGGTTTCGGGTTGCAGCGGCGTTGGGATCGGTGACATGCGGGCAAACCTACCGGGCGCCCGCACGGCCCGTGACGCTCCAGATCTGCCGCTGACTGTGCCGGCGCATCATCCGACAAGCGTCTCTATCGTTGCGCTTCGAAGTGCTCCTTCATCGCGGGGTAGTAGTCGTCGAAGTCCGGTGCCGGCTGGCCATCGCGCGAGGCCATCAACGCGTCCAGGTAGTACTCCCAGCCCGGTCCGACCTCGCCGACGCTCTCCGTGCCGGTCAGGTGCTGCGTGAACCGGAGCTCGGTCACGCCCGCACTTTCGACCAGCGTCATGTCCAGATGCCAGCTGCCGTGCTCGTCCACCGCGGAAACCGCCAGCCGGCGCGGCGGCTCGCACGCGTCGATGGTCATGTCCATCCAGGGCTGGCCATCCTCGTGCACCATCTGGACCTTGATCGTGCGCCCCGGCGCGGCCTCGCCCTGCCACGGGCCGAACCAGCGTGCCGTGCGCGTCGGATCGGTGAGGCTGGCCCAGACGTCGGCCAGGGGAGCGCGGAATGTGCGGGTCAGCACAAGGTCGTCGCCGATCAGTCGGCCGGTAGGTGTCGGGCTCATGCGGTCTCCTTCTGGGATGGGTGCCGCCCGGCGGCCGTCTGCCGCTCGCGGCGGGCGCGGTAGACCTCGGTCTCCAGCGCATCGAGGTGGTGCTGCCAGCCGGACGGGCGCATCAGCCGTCCCAGCCACCCGACCAGCTCGTCGAGCGGCGCGGCGACCAGTGTGTAGACGCGCCTGCGACCGTGGGCCGTGTCGCGTACCAGGCCGGCCTCGCGTAACACGCGCAGATGGCGACTGACGGCCGGCCGGCTGATCACGAACCGGTCGGCGAGCTGGCCGGCCGAGAGCGGTTCGTCGCGCAGCATCAGCAGGATTTCCCGCCGAACCGGATCGGCGATCGCAGCCGCTACCTCATCCACGACAGAAGCGTAACCAAGCAGTTACGCTTTTGGCAACGCCGGGTCCACGTACCCGTCGACCATGCGCTCTGGGAGCGGCTCTACCAGCTCAAGGAGCAGGGGGTGACCCGGCTGCTGACGACGCATTACATGGACGAGGCCGAACAGCTCTGCCGTCCCGGATCGACAGGACAGGCTCCCCGCCTGTCCTGTCGATCCGGCGAGCCAGGCCAGTTCGCACGCGCGGGCACAGGTCCGGACGGCCGTAGCAACATTCCCCTGGTCTGCCCGGAGTTTCCTGCTAGGCGGACTTCAGGACGAAGAAGAGGAAACACATGAACGACCCGGAACCCAGGTCGGGTGGGAGCAGCTCCGCAGGGGTGTCCGGAGAAGGGGGTGGCTCGCTGATCGTCGCGATGCGGAACCCAGCAGCAGCAAAAGCATCTGCCATGGCGTGCAGCGGCCGGTGCCAGTAGGTCAGCCACACGGTCTGGCCGTCCATGACGTAGTCCTCGGAGTACTTCGTGAGCGCAAAGTAGTCGGCCTTGGGATACTCGATCGCATAGATGGCAGGGTGGATGACCGAGAGGATCAGGCGACCGCCTGGCTTCAGCACGCGGCGCAGCTCGGCGAGGGGGCCGGACCAGTCCTCCAGGTAGTGCAGGACCAGGGATGCGACGACGTCATCGAACTCGGCGTCGGCGAACGGCAGCGGCGCGCTCAGGTCCGCCACGTGCAGGTCGGCGTCTTCACCCAGCCTCTGGCGGGCCAGGTCGACCATGGCCGCACTCACGTCGAAGCCGGTGACCACGGCTCCCTTGGCGCGCAGCGCGGCTGACAACGGGCCGGAACCGCACCCCGCGTCGAGGATTCGGCGGCCCGAGACGTCACCGGAGAGGCGAAGCATTGCCGGTCGCTCGTAGTAGGCGTTGAAGAGGCCAAACTCGTTCTCCGCCGCGTAGGCGTCCGCAAAGTTGTCGTAGTCGGTGGTCGTCACCGTTACCCCATTCCCACGAGAAGCGAGGGCGCATTCCTGCCTGGTCGATCCAGGGAAACGGATAGACGCCGGGCGCAACATCCGGGGTCGGCATCGGCGGAATATGGATCTCGACGATATCTGCCATGACAACATGGTCTATCAGGTGAGGATATCGCAGTCGCGGTGGCGGGCGCTGCCCCGACGGCCAGCGCGCACGATCGGCGGCAGAAGAGGATGTCTACGTCGATCAGTAAAGCCACCGGTCGAGCACTGAGCCCTTTTCCTCCTGAGTGGCGGTTGGTTTCGACGTGGTGCAGGATGCTCTCCGGATGCGCGAATCTTGGCGTGGGCCCGGTTCGCGGCCCAACGCCGGCGCCGGCCTGATCGTCTCGCAGGCAGAAGACCCTCAACCGCCACCACGCCAGGATTCGCGCCGTCGGCGAACGCGCCGTGGCCACCCGCAAAGCCTGGAAGATCTTACCAAACTCCGTTGCCGCCTCCGATGTGCCACCGCGATCGTGCAGGCCATCCTCGCCTTACATCACGTCCAGACCAGCCGGGACCCACGATGAAGAGCGTTCATCGAGCGGGTTTCACGACCTCCCAGACGATGCCGTCGTCGGTGCTGGGGGGCGTGTCCAGGATCGCTCGTGCGCAGAGGCGTCCTTGGTGTCGCAGCGGGTTGGTCACTGAGGTGATGCCGGCGGCACGCCCTGCGGGGGTGGCGTCCCACCCGGCAGCGCGGACGGTGTGCCCGGTGGGGTGAAGGACGTCCAGTGCGCCAAGTGCGAGTTCGTCGCTCATCGCCAGCACGAGTAGTGGTGGCCACTGACTGGCTTGCTTCAGCAGGGCGCGGATTGCATGTTGGCCGTGGGCGCGGTGGTTCCGCGCGGCGACGGCGATGAGGGTCTCGTCCCAGCGGTAGCCGTTGGCCGTCAGGGCGTCGCGGTAGCCGGCCAGCCGGTGGGCGGTGACAGGGAAACGGATAGCAGCGAGGTCGGCGGCTAGGTGTCTACCGTGCAGCAGCGCCGGTTGCCGGTCGTGGTCGAGGGGGAAGCTGAGGACGACCGGAACCGGCCTGGTCGTGCTAGATGCCGCGGCAGCCAGTGCGGCAGTCGCCACGGCGGCCGCAGCGGCGCGATCGTCAGGGCTGATGCAGGTGATGCCCGGGTGGTGCGGCCCCCCTTGGATCGAGGCGGGAAGTCCGCTGCTGGCGACAGCGGCTAGGATCGGGTCGTCGATGGTGGTGGTCCAGAGCACGTACCCGTCAACGGCGGCGGCTAGGACTCGATCGACGTCGCCGGCCGCCACCTCATGCCCTGCCTGTTCAGCCGCGTCGGCTCGCACGGGGTGGCCATGGGTAGGGATGAGGACCATGCCTACGCCTGCATCGACGCAGACATCGGCCACCCCCGCCAGGAACTGGGCGGCCTGGGGGTCATCGAAGGCGTAGGACAGGTGCTCACCGATCACGACACCGATCTGGCCGGTACGCCCGGAGCGCAGGGCGCGGGCGGTGGCGTCGGGACGGCGGTAGCCCAACCGCGCGGCCGCCTCCAAGACCCGCGTTCGAGTGGCCTCCGCCACCCGGGATGGGTGGTTGAAGGTGTAGGAGACAGTCATCGCGGCGACGCCTGCTTCGGCGGCGACATCCTTCACGGTGGGGCGCTTCCTCGCTTCTGGCACGAGCCAATCTAACCTGTGTAACGTTACACAAATGACGACGACCAACCAGCAGCCGATGACCGATCCCTCCTGCCCAAGTCGTGCGAGTCGGATTGCGTTGTACGTCCCATACGTGGCATTCACGGCCTTTGGCATGTTCTGGGGTACTTGGGGGGCCGCTCTTCCCGCACTGCGTTCCCACGCCGGAGTCAGCGAAGGAGAACTCGGCACCGCGCTGTTGTTCGTCGGGGTCGGCGCCCTGCCGGCGATGATGTTCACCGGCCCCCTACTGGACCGCATCGGATCCCGGCCGGCTGCACCTCTGCTGGCGGCGTTGGGGGTGGCAGGGCTACTGGCCGCCACGGGAGCGCGGGACTGGCCGTCTCTGGTCGCTGGGATGCTCTTGGTGGGTGCGACCTCCGGTGCTGCCGACGTGGCGATCAATACTGTGAGCGGTCAGGTCGAGCAGGACACTGCCCGGCCGGTGCTGACCCGCGCGCACGGGGTGTTCTCCGTAGCGGTGGTCGCCGCGAGCCTGACCGCCGGGCTGGTGCTCTCAACCGGATCAGAGCCCGGCAACGAAGGCGCTGGATCCACAGAACTGGTGGGGACGTTCGTGGTCGCCTCCTTAGCAGTCCTGGCGCTGTCGGCCGTGGTCTGGATCGGCACTACCGCTGCACAGGCCCGCCCCGCCCCTTTCGTGGCGCCCGCATCTGTCCCTGAGCGCAACAACCGGCCATCGGCCCACAAGGCCGTATCGCACCAGACAGCGCTGATCGGTGCCGGCAGGGTCACGGCGACTCTTGCCCTGGTCGGCCTGGTCGGTGCGCTGGCCTACGCCACAGAGAACGCTCATCAGAGCTGGGGGGCGCTCTTCCTCACCGATTCCTTCACCGCCTCAACGCAGACCGCATCCCTCGCGCCGGCGACCTTTGCTGCCGCCGCAGCGTTAACTCGACTGACACTTGCGCCGCTGTCGCGGACCCACCCCATCACCCTGCTGACCGTGGGCGGCTTGGTCGCCGCCGCCGGCAGCCTAATCCTGGCCACCTCCGCCTCGGTCACGATTGCGCTCATGGGGCTGGCCGTGGCTGCTGCTGGAACCGCGACGCTGTTTCCGACACTGCTCAGCTCCACCCTGCACGACGCCACGGCTCAGCAGCGCGGTCAAGCGACATCCACCATCTCCACGATCGCCTACCTCGGATTCCTACTCGGACCGGCCTACGTCGGCCTCCTCGCCGACCACATCGGACTCCGCGGCGCTGTCGTTGGCGTCGCCGCCCTAGCCGTGCTCTTCGCCCTCACCGCAGCACCGGCCAGTCGGCGGATGGCAATCGGGACCACAACCAGACCATGACCCCATGACACGGGTCCCGCAGCCATCTAGATACCTCAGCCATAGCTGATCCAGCCTTTCCCAGGCTGGCCTTACCCCTCGCGACGGGTGCGGCAAGCCCGGTGATCGATGGGCGCGGAGCTCCAGGTAGGACGGGTGCCGACCAAGGGACAACGCCATCCGACAAGCCGATGACGTTCGCGAACTCGTCGACCGCATCGAGTCGGGCACCTTCGCATTCGACTTCGAGGATTAGCGGACATCGGCGAGCGGCCGACGCGCACCTCGCGACAGATCCGGATGTGGTTGCGGCGGGGTGCCCTGGTCGTGCGGGGATCGAGTCAGGAGGTGACGGCCTGGGAGCCGTCGGTCAGTGCGGTTATGGCGCGGCGGATGCGGCCATCTGCCGCCGGGTCGGTTCCGTCGGTGAGTGCGACGTGGTGGAGAACGCCGATCACGGCCAGAGCCAGCGCCTCGGTGTCGGCGCTTGTGGGTATCCGTCCGAGTTGTTGCTCGGCGGCCAGGTATGCGCCGACCGCACGTTCGAGTGGCTGCAGTGCGGCGCTTCCGTTGCCCAGCACCGCTTCGACATCCGCAGCTAGCGCAGGCCGAGAGGCGATCAGCCGGGTGACAGCCAGCAGGGTGATCATCGGGGTCGCGAGGGCCGTCTCCGTGAGGTTTGCGGCGACCGTACCGGTGCCGGCGCGGCCGGGAAGGCCGGCCGCGGCGCTGGCGATCTGGAAGCTCCGGTCGACCGCGTAGCCGACCAGGAAGTCGTCGAAGCTCGCGAAGTGGGCGAACAACAGACCTGTGGCGACGCCGGCCTCGCGGGTCACGGCTCGGCTGGTCAGCTGGCTGGGGCCTGCGGTGGCGATCACGCGTTCCGCGGCAGCGAACAGGTGTGGCCGAGGTTCGGCGATGGCGACTCCGCGTGGCATGCCCGAAGTCTAGGCACGTTGCGGCGGGATGAACATGTGCTCATACTCTTTGAGCAGATGCTCATTCTGGCCCTGGGAGTGCGGATGAAACGAGCGGTGATCGTCGGCGCCGGTATAGCCGGTCTTGCCACCGCCCTACGACTGACGCAGGACGGGTGGCGCACCCTCGTCGTGGAGCGCGCGTCGGCCCGGCGTAGCGGTGGCTACCTGGTGAACCTGCTCGGAGGGGGCTACGACGCCGCCGAGCGGTTGGGGCTGATTCCCGCCCTCTCCGACCGCGCGTTGGGCGTGTTCACCACCGTCCTGGTCCGAGCGGACGGCAGGCCGAAGCTCACGGTGCCCTCAGCCGTCGCCGAGGCCGCACTGGGCCCCCGCACCATGACGGTGTTCCGAGGCGACCTCGAGACCGCACTGTACGAAGCGGTGCACGACCACGTCGAGATCCGCTTCGGCGTCACCGTCTCCTTCATCGACCAGGACGCCGACCGGGTGCGGATCGGGCTCAGCGACGGCACCACCGAGGATGCCGACCTGCTCATCGGCGCTGACGGTGTTCACTCCGCGACCCGGACGGCGATGTTCGGCCCCGATCATCGTGTCGATCTGCCGTACGTGGTGGCGGCGTTCCCGCTCGCGCATCCGGTAGCGGCCGTACGCGAGTCTTCCGCCACGACCTTCATCGGCCCCGGGCGCACGGCGGCGATCGTCAACCTGGGCCCGCGAGGGTCCTCGGCCTTCTTCGCGTACCGCTGCGCGGACCCGGGCCGGGAACTGGAGCGCGGACCGGTGGATGCGCTTCGCGCAGCGTTCGGAGACCTGGCTGCGGGCGTGCCCGAGGCGATCCGTCAGTTGGAGCCCGACCCGACCGGCGTCTTCTTCGACCGGGTCAGCCAGGTGGACATGCCACGATGGAGCACCGGCCGGACCGTGCTCCTCGGCGACGCGGCCTGGTGCGTCACCCTCTTCGCCGGGCACGGCGCGGCACTGGCACTCGCCGGCGCCGACCAGCTCGGCGCCGCCCTGCAGCGGCACGGCGACAGCATTTCGGCAGCTCTGGCGAAATGGGAGACCGGCCTGCGACCCGAGGTCGTCAAGCGGCAGGCGCTCGCGCGCCGCGGCATGTACCAGTACGCGCCACCGAGCCGGTTCCACGTCTGGATGAACGACGTCACGATCCGGGCGATCACCCTGCCCGGCGTCCGCGGCCTCATCCGGCGCGGCATCGAACGACAGAACCGCTGAAGAGTGACCCGAGGGTACGCATGGGGCCTGCGATGACCCCTGTCGCGCAAGGACTTCCCTGGTCGCGGATCCGGCCGCCCGCCCATCGGCAGAAGCGGACGCGCCACCCGGTCGACGCCGAGGCATTGGCGGGAGTGCGTCTCGGCCCAGACGACCTTCTGGCCCGGCGTGTCATCCGTAGGCGGGACAACGACGTCGGGCCAGAGGCTAGAACTTCTAGGCGCAGATGCGCGCTCCGTTGGTGTGGAAATTGAGCGTGCCGAAGTCCGATGACAACCACGCCTGCGCGCACGCCGTGCTCTGTGAGTTCGCGAGGCGAAGGTAAGGCGACCAGGCGGTTGTCCCGCTGCTGCCCGTACGCACGTTGTGGTCGGTCGAGCCTGCACGGCGGCCCTCCGACTCGACGATCTGCTCCACGGTCACCGGGCTGGAGTACATTCCGCCGTACATGACGACGCGCGACCAGTTGCCGTGGCAGGACCACGACCACCGGAGCTGAAGTTCACCGATCTTCTTGCCCGTGAGGTGGGCGCGAGATCCGTAGATGGGCGCGGTGGCGACAGTGCTGGGACTCGAGCAACCAGAGGGGTCGCCGTCGCCACCAAAGCTCGACGCCTGTGCCGGAGCCGCGCCCGTGACGGTGACCGCGCCCACGACCAAGATCGCGGTGACAGCCGCGATCAAGGTCCTGGTGGTACGACGGACAGGCTCCGCTGTGGACCTGGTGATCATTGACGTTCTCCTTACCGGAGTTCGTGCGCGGCGTCGCGTCTTCGCGCGTCACCGCGCCGGGGTTGGGGGACGTCCGAGGCGGCAGCCGCCATGCCAGTGAGTCACTGTGAGCGGTGCTGCTGGACATCCTGACTGCACCTGTTCAGCTGTTCATCCACCAGATGGATGGAGAAATGAAGCGCGTGTACGGCAAACTTGTATGGCTGCGGATGATCCGCCCGGCGGCGAGGGGGGCGTTGTGCGGCACGAGTCGGATCGGCAGGACCACAGCGACTCGATTGAGCTTTTCGTGGAAGATCTGCGCAGACTGCGCGACGAGCTTGAGGTGCCGCCGACCTGGGACGCAATGGTCCACCGTGCCAGGAACCGCGGTGTGCGAGTCAGCAGGAGCACCCTTCACAAGGTCGCGAAACTCGACGGGCTGCCCTCCGAGTTGGCGGTGCGCGGCTACCTGACCGCCCTGAGCAGGGACCCCGCCGAGGTCGAGCGGTGGGTGGCTCGACGTACGGCGCTGGTCGCGCTGCCCGGCGAGCAGGACGCTGCGGAGGTCACGACGCGACCACCCGGCCGGACTCGATGGCGGTGGTGGGTAGCGATCGCCGCCACGCTGCTGGTCACCAACGTCGTGACCGGATTCGTCGTGCGCCGCATCTCCACGCCTGCGCCGGTCACCGCACCGGCAGCGACCGGCGACAACCCGCTGGACACGCCATGCCTGGACGACGCGAAGGTCGCGACGAGCACGTACAGGAACCAGCAGTTCCTTTTGGAGATCGTGTTTTCGGTCAGGTGCCGCGCCGCGTGGGCCCGGATCACCCGAGCAGACGACAGCGCGCTCGGCAACCACGTCGAGGTCGTCATCTACCGCAGGTCTGATCCTGACGGGAGTACCCGTCAGGAAGCCGTGGAGCCCGACGTGAAGTCGGCCTTCACGACCTTGATCGTGCGTGCCGACCCCACGGACCGGCTCTGCGCGAGCGGAGCCGTTGTCACCAATGACACGCGGTCCGCTGCCATGGAACCGATCTGCATCTGACCACCGTCGCCAGCGGAGGATCAGAGGACCACCGGGCCGGGCGCGCCCCGCTGGCCACCGTCGCTGTCGCTCCACACCGATCGCCGTGCCTCGGGCGTTCAGCGGCCGGTCCGGCTCGCCTCGCCACCGGACGGCAAGACAGCCGCAGTGGCCGCGACCGCACGTTCGGTAGCCGCGGGGCTGCTTTCAGTCAGACATTATCGACGGAACCTGGAATTCTGCTTGAAGGCCAAATGCAGACCGGCGCTGTCCCGCGTTAGCTGGTGATGGGTCGGGGTCGACTCCCACCGGTCTGAATCCCTGGGATGTTCCGAGTTTCCAGGCGCCAAAGCCACTCGGTCCGTCCAGGCCGTCAGCCCTGCCAGCAGTATCAATAGCCGGGAGCGGCCTCGGCCGGGGGAAAAGCTCCCGCCATGGTCAGGGTGCCCAGGCGGGTGCTTCGAAGCCGGGCGCCGCCACGAGTAAATACGACCTCTACCAGACATAGCGCGCGAATGCAGTGCCTTGCCTGGCGTGTGGTGCGCGGCTACGCTCGCCCCATCGAAGACCGCGTATTGGCGCGAACTGTTGTTTCATGCTCCGTTGCTTGCACGATTCTGTGGTCGCTCCATGGGGGAGTTGGTTTGATGTCTGCTGACGGCAAACGTCGAATTAGTCCAGCGCTCCCGATCGCGCCTTTGTGGTGAGTCGTCGTACCTCCCTCAGCTGACTGTCCTTCATTCGAGGCGGTCTGATCCGCAGGCGATGTCACGCGCCGCAAGGCGCGGATTCTGGTTGCAGTCCGGCCGTGCAACTTCCGTAACGGGGGTCTTCAGTTGCAGCTCGTTCCCGAGGGCTCCGCCCTGATGTCAGGACGGTTGTCCAGCGGCCCGTCCCGCCAGCTGCACGACGAGATCCTCCGGCCGCAGTTCGACTTCGACATGGCTCACCTGCTTCCTCACTATCTCGCCGTGGAAGTGGCTCTCCTGTTCGAGTACGAGCGGATGGGCGTCATCACCGGCGATCAACGACGAGCCATCGCGGACATCCTTGGCAGGATCGACGAATCGACGCTCAGCGCCGACCCCTCCACCAACATGTCCGACACGTCGATGGCCATCGAGCAGTGGGTGCACCGTCATCTGGCCGAGCCGGTCCCGACCTGGCACGTCGACCGCAGTCGAAACGACTCTCAGGCGACCGCACACGCTCTCGCGGCACGCGAGTGGTTCGGTGGGGCGGCGGAGGACCTGCTGGGCCTCGGTGAGGCCGTCCATCGACTCGCCAACGCTACGACCGATCTGCTGATGCCGGGCTACACTCATCTCCAGGCAGCCCAGGTGATCACCCCCGGCTTCTACCTGGCCGCCCTCTCCCAGCAGATCCTGCACAACCTGCGCCGCTGGCTCGCCACCTACGACAGCAACGACCTCTCACCGCTCGGCGCGGGCTCGATGGCAGGTCAGCAGCTGCCCTGGGACCGTGATCGCCTGGCCCACCTGCTCGGCTTCGCGGGGCCGGTTCCGCACGCCCTGACCGCGGTGGCGTCCCGGTCACTGGCCCTGGAGATGATGGCGGAATTCTCCATCCTGAGTGTCGAACTGAGCCGCTTCGTCACCGACCTCATGACCTGGGGCAGCAACGAGTACGCCTTCATCGACCTGCCCGACGAGCTTTCCGGCATCTCGGCGGCGATGCCGCAGAAGAAGAACTTCCCGATCCTGGAGCGGATCCGCGGAAAGCTGGCGCATCTCGGCGCCTTCGGTGTGGACATCGTCCTCGCCCAACGCTCGACGCCCTATTCCAACATGGTGGAGGTGTCCAAGGAGGCGACCGCGAACCTCCATGTCTCCGTCTCCACCACGCGGACCGCTCTGCGGCTCTTCTCAACTGTCATCGACAACCTGCGCTTCCGGTCCGACCGGATGCGGGAAGCCTGCCGGCGGGAGTATCTGGGTGCCTTCACGCTGGCGAACGACCTGACCCTCGACGACGGGATCCCCTGGCGCGACGCCCAGATCGTCGTCGGGCAGTACATCGCCGCCGCCATCTCCGCCGACATCCCGCCCCATCCCGGAGACCCCGGGCTGTTGGTCGAGGTCGCCGGCCGGCACGGATACCAGGTCACCGACGCCGCACGAGTGCTCGCCAACGCCTTCGACATCGAGAGCGCAATTCGTGGAAAGCGGTCGACGGGCTCGGTCAATCCCGAAGCGTTGGCCGACCTGCTCGCCAGCCAGGCGGACGATTTCCGGCTCCTCCGGCAGCAGTGGAACGACCGTCGTGAACGGCGAGGTTCCGCCCGGGCACTGCTCGGCGTCGATAAGCGTCGGATCGGGGAAGAATGACGATCCTCAGCGGAGCAGCCCGGGCGGGCGCGAACGACGCCGGCACCTACGAACGATCGGGGGCCAGCGCGTGATCTTCCAGAACGTCGTCGACGCCGTCGGGCACACGCCGTTGATCAGGCTGAGGATGGATGTCGACCCGCGCGTCCAGGTGTACGCCAAACTCGAACTCCAGAACCTCTTCGCGATGAAGGACCGGGTCGCCCGCCACGTGATCCTCGAGGCCAGACGGCTGGGCGTACTCGAACCGGGCGCGCCGATCGTCGAGAGTTCCTCCGGCACGATGGCGCTGGGAGTCGCCCTCGTCGGCACCGCCCTGGGACATCCGGTGCACGTCGTCACCGACCCCCGGATCGACCCCGTGACGCTCGCCAAGCTGCGCGCCCTGGGCTGCCAGGTGCACGTCGTCGACCGGATGTCCCGCCAGGGCTGGCAGGGTGCCCGCCTCGAACGGCTGCACGAGCTCCTCGAAGACCTGCCGGGTGCGTTCTTTCCCGAGCAGTACCGGAATCCGGACAACCCGGGTGCGTACCGGTCCCTGGCCGGCGAGCTGCTGGGGGATCTCACCTCCTTCGACGTCCTGGTCGGGGCGGTCGGCACCGGTGGATCGTTGTGCGGCTCGGCCCGCGCGCTGCGACGCGCGCTGCCAGAGCTGCGGGTGGTGGGGGTGGACTGCGTGGGCAGCGTGCTGTTCGGTCAACCGGACGTGCCCAACAGGCTGCAGGGTGGACTCGGCAACAGCCTCGAGCCCGCCAACCTGGACCGTCGCCAGATCGACGAGGTGCACTGGCTCAACGACCGGGAGGCGTTCGGCGCCACCCGTGACCTGGCCCGCGAGCAGCAGATCTTCGGCGGCAACACGTCGGGGTCGGTCTACCAGGTGCTGAAGGACGTGGCCCGCCGGGCGGAGCCGGGGACCAGGATCGTCGGCATCTTCCCCGATCGCGGCGACCGGTACGCGCAGACCGTCTACGACGACGGATGGGCCGCCGACCGCCTCCACGAGATGGACGCGGCGGACCGGCCGCGTCCGATCAGCCCCGGCGAGGTCGCCGTGAGCTGGTCGCGGACGGCCGACGTCCCGCGCACGAACGACGAGCGGTACCTGTTGTTCCTGGAGGCGAACACGAGCGGCACCGGCGTGCTCGCCCTGAGCGTCGCGCGACGGATGGGGCTGCGTCCGGTACTGCTCACCAACCGTCCCGACCGCTACCCGGGGCTCGCCGACACCGACTGCGAGGTCCTCGTCTGCGAGACGCACGACCTGCCGGTCCTGCGCTCGCTCATTCAGGGCAGGTTCCGTCGCGAACAGCTCGCCGGCGTGACGACGACGAGCGACTTCTACACCGTGCTCGCCGCCGAGCTGGCCGACTGGCTGGGACTGCCGGGCAACCCGCCGGCAGCCGTGGCCGCCTGTCGGAACAAGGCCCTGCTGCGGGAGGCGCTGCGGGACAGCGGGATCCGGCAACCCCGCTTCGTGGCGGTGACGGACCCGGCACGGGCCGCCGCCGCCGTGAGCGAGGTCGGGCTGCCGTGCGTGGTGAAGCCCGCGGACGACTCCGGCTCCAACGCCGTGCTGCTCTGCGCCACCGTCGAGGAGGCGACCGCGCACGTGGAGACGGTCCTCGGCCAGCGCGTCAACGTCCGGGGCATGCCGACCGCCCGCTGCGCACTGGTCGAGGAGTACGTGCGGGGTGCGGAGTTCAGCGTCGAGGTGTTCGGCGAGGACACCGGGAACCGCTGTCTCGGGATCACCGAGAAGCGGGTGACCGGCGGGCCGCACTTCGTGGAGCTCGGTCACGTCTTTCCCGCGGACCTGCCGGCGGATCAGGCGACCGAGATGGTGGATGCCGTCCTGCGGGCGCTCGCCACGGTCGGGATGTCACACGGAGCGACCCACACCGAGGTACGCCTCACGCTGTCCGGCCCGGCCATCATCGAGATCAATCCCCGCCCGGCCGGCGGGATGATCCCCGAGCTCTACCGCCTCGCCACCGGCGCCGACCTGCTCGCCGCGCAGCTGGCCGCGGCCGTCGGAGAGCCGACCCGGCTCTCCTCGACCACGCACGGGTACGCCGCGATCGAGTTTCTGGTGGCTTCCCGACCCGGGACGCTGCGGGGTACCGCGGGCGGGGCGGAGACCGAGCGCCTCGACGGCGTCGAACAGGTGACCGTGACGGCGTGCCCCGGCACGTCCGTGCGACCACCACGAAACGCCTACGACCGCCTGGGGCACGTCATCGCCACGGGCCCCAGCAGAGCGGAGGTCATCCGCCGGATACACACCGCCGTGGACCAGGTCCGGCTGCTGGTCGACGAGGACCGCCCGGAAGCCTTCAGCGACGAGACGTCCCTGGCCCCGGCCCACTGAGAGACGACCATGACCCACACCTCGCTCATCGCGGCCCTGTCGGCCTGGGCGGACACCCGGGCGGACGACCGCGCACTGACCTTCGTCGACAGTGCCGGGGTGGCGACCAGCACCACGTACGGGCAGCTCGACGAGGGCGCTCGTACCGTGGCCGGCCACCTGCGGTCGGTCGCTGAACCGGGCGACCGGGTGCTGCTGCTCTTCCCACCCGGCCTCGACTACGTCACGGCCTTCCTCGGCTGCCTCTACGCCAACGTGGTCGCGGTGCCGCTCTACCCGCCGGGCCCGCACGCGCGCCTCGACCGCGTCACCACCGTCGTGCGCGACTGCGGCGCCACCCACGCGCTGACCACCGCGAAGCTGGTCGAACCGCTGTCGGGGCTGGCGGCCGAGCCGGACGGGCCGGCGGTGCACGCGATCGAGGCGGTGCGGGCGCAGGCCGCTCCGGCGGGACCCCACCGGCCCGGGCCGGGCGACCTCGCCTTCCTCCAGTACACCTCCGGATCGACGGGCGATCCCAAGGGGGTCATGGTCGGCCACGGCAACCTCACCGACAACCACCGGGCCATCGCCGCCGGCTTCGGCATCAACCCCGACGACGTGGTGCTCAGCTGGCTGCCGACGTACCACGACATGGGCCTCATCGGCACCACGTTGCTGCCACTGTTCGTGGGCATACCGGCGATCCTGCTCGACACGTTCGCGTTCGTCCGGGATCCGCTGCGGTGGCCGGCGGAGGTGTCCCGGTTCAAGGCGACCTTGTCCGGTGGACCCAACTTCGCCTACCAGCTCCTGGCGGACCGCTTCGACGCCGGGCTGCTCGACGGGGTCGACCTCAGCTCGTGGCGGATCGCCTTCAACGGCGCGGAGCCGGTGCACAGGCGGACGATGGACGCGTTCTCCGCCGCGTACGCGCCGCTCGGGTTCGACCGCCGAGCGTTCTATCCGTGTTACGGCCTGGCCGAGGCGACGCTCTTCGTCAGCGGCCCCGAGGCGTCGACCGGCTACCGCGCCGGCACCTTCGACCGGCACGCTCTCGAAACGGGCCGGCTGACCGGGGCGACCGGCGCGGCAGGGACGGACGCGGTCACGCTTGTCTCCTGCGGCACCCCGCCACCGGGTACGACGGTCGCCCTGCGCCGCGCGGACGGCGAACCCTGCGCCGCGGGCGAGGTCGGCGAGATCTGCGTGAGTTCCGGCGGGGTGGCCGCCGGGTACTGGGGCAGGTCCGACTCCGCCGCGACGTTCGCCGCCACCGTCGGCGGCCGGCAGGGGACATTCCTGCGTACCGGGGACCTCGGCGCGATGTACGACGGCGAACTCTACGTCGCGGGGCGCCAGAAGGATCTGATCATCCGAGCGGGCCGCAACTACCACCCGCACGACATCGAGGCCGTCGCCACCGCGGGTGACGCGCACCTGCGCCCGGGCGGTGCCGCGGCGTTCCAACCGGAGACCGGTGATCAGCGGGTGGCGCTGGTGGTCGAGGCCTCCCGCAGCGGGCTGGCGCGGCTGCGCGCGGACCCCGCGCTGCTCACGTCCTTGACCGGCGGGCTGCGGCGCCGGGTGGCCACCGGGTGCGGGCTGGACCTCGACGACGTGGTCGTCGTCATGCCCGGCGCGATACCGAAGACCTCCAGCGGGAAGATCCGCCGGCGTGCCACCAGGGAGCAGTTCGTCGGCGGGCGGCTCAAGCTCGTCGTGCCGACGGCCCCGTCCGTGGCACCCGGGCGGGCCGCCGCCGACACCCACCCCGGCGACCGGTCCACCGCGGTGGAACAGCTCGTCCGGCGGTACGCGAACCTCGAAGGGGCCGAGTTGGACCCGTCGCTGCCGCTGGCGGCGCTCGGACTCGGTTCGCTGCGACTGATCGAACTCAAGGCGGCGGTCGAGCGGTTGGTGGACGGCACCCTGGACACCGAGCTGTTCTTCGGCGACCGGTCGGTGGCCGAGCTGGTCGCCGCCGCCGCGGATCCCGGCCCGGCCGCCGTACCGCTGCCGGCGCAGACCGGCGCGGTCAACCCCGCCTCGGCCGGCCAGGTCGAGCTGCACTTCTACGACGAGGTGTCCCGCGGCAACCGGGCGAACAACCTGGCCATCGCCCTGCGCGTCTCCGGTCGCGTCGAGGAGGAACTGCTGCGCGCCGCGATCGACACGGCCGTCGCTCGGCACCCCGCGCTGCGCACGACGCTCGGACCGCTCGGATCCGGCGTCCAGACCGTTCACGACCAGGGCACGGTCGACTGGGAGTGCCGGGCCTTCCCGGACGGCCCCGACGAGGCGGTACGGGCCTACCTGCACGAACGGGCCTACCGCCCCTTCGACCTGGTGCGGGGCCCGTTGGTGCGGGCCGGGGTGGCGTACCCGCCGGACGGCACGGTGCTTCTCGTGGCGTGTCACCACGCGGTCGTCGACCACTGGTCGCTTCAGCTCCTGCTCGCCGAGATCCTGCCCCGGATCACGGGCGTCGACGCCCCGCCGGCCACGGCGGGACCGGTCGCGGCGGGCGCCACCGACTGGGCCCGGCTACAGCAGCAGGCGCGACTCGACCCCGACTGGCGGGACCGGGTCGCGGCCCTGGCGGAGAAGTGGCGGCCGCTGCGTGACCTCGTTCTCTTTCCGGAACGGCCCGCTTCGGCCCGGGCGCCACGACGACGACCGGACCCGGACCGGCACCGGGCCGGCTGGATCGACTTCGAGGTCGACCCGGACGTCGTACGGACCCTTCACCGGCACGCGGCGCGGCGCGGCTTCACCCCCTTCGTCTCCCTGCTGGCCGCCTACGCCGCGGCCCTGCACGAGGTGACCGGCGAGCCGCGGATCGTGATCGGCGCGCCGCACCACGGGCGCACCGACCAGCGCTTCGCCGGCACCGTCGGCTACCTGGTCAACATGGTGCCCGTCCTCGGCGACCTGACCGACCGGCCCGATCCGTCGACGCTCGAGGAACGCCTGTGGCGGGAACTGCGGGCGGCACTGTCGACCGCGGACGTGCCCTTCAGCGACCTGGTCCGGGCACTGGCTGCGGATCGGCACGGCCAGAATTCGCTCTTCCAGGCGACGTTGACGCTCCAGCAGCCCGTGCACGGCGGCGACGTGGGGCTGTCCGTGCCCTGGGTCCGCCGGCGGCGACGGATCGGGTCCCACGACGTCGAGACGTTCGACATACCGCCCGTGGACGCCGCATTCGCGACGAGCCTCTACGGCGCCCTCGACGCGGGCGGACTCGCGTTCCGACTCGTCCATCAACGCAACCTCGTGTCCGCGGAGGCGGCAGCCGAGGTGTGTCGGCGGTTCTCCGAGAGTCTCGCCCGGTTGGTCCGACGGCCGTCCACACCACTCGCTCACGACCCGGTTCGACTCAGCTAAGGCGGAAATGATGACTGCTTCCGATGTTGCCGTCGGTAATCTGGTGGAGTCGTTCGACGAGGTCGTCCGACGTCACCCGGACAGCATCGCGGTGTGCTGCGGGGACCGGCGGATGTCGTACGCCGAGGTGGCCGCCCGGTCGACGGCTCTCGCCGCGGCGATCAGGGCGCGGGTCGACGACCCGTCCCGTCCGGTGCTGCTGCTCCTGCCGCGCTCGGTGGAGATGGTGATCGCGAGCCTGGCCGTGCTGCGGGTGGGCGCGGCGTACGTGCCGGTCGATCCGTCCACTCCCGCCGCCCGGCTGGGGCTGATCGTGGCGGACGCGACGCCCTCGGTGGTGTTGACGACTCCCGAGCTGGCGGAACTGCTGCCGCCGGACACCCCGGTGATGGGGCCGCAGGACGTCGCGGAGGACCGCAGCGACGACGCCGACGGGCGGTGCCCCGCGGCGTGGGACACCCGTGCCTACGTGATCTACACGTCGGGCACCACCGGGCGGCCGAAGGGCGTGGAGGTCAGCCACGGCAACGTGCTGCGCCTGATCCGGGTCACCCGGCCGCAGTTCGGCTTCGGCGCCGGGGACGTCTGGACGATGTTCCACTCGTTCGCCTTCGACTTCTCCGTCTGGGAGATGTGGGGGGCGCTGCTCTCCGGTGGCCGGCTGGTCGTCGTGGGACAGGACGTCGCACGGGACCCGGTGGCCTTCCGGGCGTTGCTCGCCGACGAGCAGGTGACGATGCTCAGCCAGACGCCCACCGCCTTCAACAGCCTGATCGCGCACGAGGTCTCCCAACCCGACAGGCTGCCGCTGAAGTGGGTGGTCTTCGGCGGTGAGGCGCTGCGCTTCGGTGACCTCCGGCCCTGGGTAAGCAGGTACGGCGACCAGCAGCCGCGGCTGGTCAACATGTACGGCATCACGGAGACGACGGTCCACTCCTCGTACCGCAGGGTCCTGGCGGCCGACCTGACGAGCACGGCCAGCCTCATCGGGCGTCCGCTGCCGGACCTCGGTTTCCTGCTCTGGGACGAGCAGGGCCGGCCGGTGGCCCCGGGCCGGACCGGTGAGATCATCGTGACCGGACCGGGGGTGGCCACCGGATACCTGGGCCAGCCCGGACCGACCGCCGAGCGGTTCCTCGACCTGACCGTCGACGGCCGGCCCTTGCGGGGATACCGGTCCGGTGACCTCGCGCGCCTGACTCCCGCCGGGGAGTACGAGTACCTGGGGCGGGCCGACGACCAGGTCAAGATCCGTGGGCACCGGGTCGAGCTCGGGGAGATCCACGCCGCGCTGACCGCGGTACCCGGCGTCGGGCAGGTCGCGGTGACCGTCCGTCGGGCACGGCCGCAGCGCAATCCGGTGGTGAAACAGGAGGAGGTGTCCGGGCGGATCTCCTCGGTCCGCAGTCTCGTCCGCGCCGGACAGCCGGCGGCGTCGGGCACCGGCAGCAACCGGGCGCAGATCGTCGCGTACGTGACTCACGACCCCGGCTGCGAGCTGGGGGAGATTCCGGAACTGCTGCGGGCGAGCCTGCCGTCGTACATGCTGCCGGCGTTCGTCGTCCCGGTGCCGGAGATTCCCCTCAACGCCAACGGCAAGGTCGACTTCACGCTCCTGCCCGCACCGACCGCGGCCAACCAGCTCCGTGCGCCGATGGCCGCGGAGGCGGTGGCCGACGCCTCCTCGGCGACCGTGGAGCGGGCGATCTGCGCGCTGTTCGAGGAGGTGCTCGGCGTCGAGGGGGTGGGACCCGACGACTCCTTCTTCGGCATCGGCGGGGACTCCATCATCGCGGTGCAGCTGCGCGCGGCCGCGGCGGCCCGCGGGATGACGCTGGACCTGGCCGACATCTACGAGCTGAAGACGCCGCGTGCGCTGGCCGCGGACGCGGTCACCACGGACGAGTCGATCGACCCGCCGGTCGAGCCGTTCAGCCTCATCGACCCGGCGGACCGGGCGCACCTGCCGGCCGGCACGGTGGACGCCTACCCGTTGGCCACCCTCCAGGCCGGCGTGCTGTTCCACAGCGCGTACGCCGAAGGCGTCAACATGTACTGCGACATCTTCATGTTCCGGTTGCGCGCCAGGTTCGACCACGACGCCATGAGCCGCGCGCTCGCGCGGGTGACCGAGCGCCACGAGATCCTGCGGACGTCGTTCCACCTGTCCGGCTTCTCGCAACCGCTCCAGGTCGTCCACGCGCAGGCCCGCACCCCGCTGGACGTGACGGACCTGAGCCGGTTCGACGAGGACCGGCAGCTGGCCGAGTTCGAGGCCTGGCGACGTCGGGAGATGAGCAACCCGTACGACTGGGCGCAGCCGCCACTGGTCCGGTTCACGGCGCACCTGCTCGGCCCGGAGGGGTTCATGTTCTCCATGAGCTTCCACGACACGATGTTCGACGGGTGGAGCGAGACGTCACTGCTCGCGGAGGTCCTCGTCGACTACTGGCAGGACCTGCGGGGCATCACGTCGCACGACCGTGCCCTGCCCGTGCGCCGGTACGCCGACTTCATCGCCAAGGAACAGGCCGTGCTCCGCGACGAGGCGGTCCGGGAGTTCTGGCGACAGGAGCTGGCCGACGTCGAGCCGAGCCTGCTGCCCCGCCTGGCCCGGGGCTCCGGCGAGGTCCACGAGGGACGGATGGGCTTCCTCAGCGTGGACCTCCTGGCGGAACTCTCCGACCGCCTGCACCAGCTCGCCGCCGCCTGCGGGGTGTCGGTCAAACACGTGGTGATGGCCGTCCATGCCCGGGTGGTGATGGCGCTCACGGGACGCGACGACGTCGTCCTCGGCGTCGCCGCCAACGGGCGGGTCGAGGAGGAGGGCGGCACCGAGGTCATCGGCCTGCACCTCAACCTCGTACCCTTCCGGCTCCGGCTGCGGGGTCGCACCTGGCGCGACCTGATCGCGGCGACCAGCGACAAGGAGCGGGAGCTGCTGCCGGTGCGGCGCTTCCCGCACGCCGAGATGCTCCGCCTCGCCGGCGTGCCCGAGCTGACCGACATCATGTTCAACTACACCCACTTCCACGGCTACGAACGGCTGGCCCATGCCACGGGCATCGAGGTGGTGGACGGCTTCGGCTACATCCAGACGAACTTCACCCTGCGGGCCGAGTTCAACAAGGACCCGTTCAGTCGACTGCTCACGCTCGACCTCGAAGCGAACATGGAGCGGATCTCGGAGGACCAGCTCCACGAGGTGGCGGACATCTTCCTGCGGGCGCTGACCAGCGTCGTCGACCAGCCGGACGACGAGCCGACGCAGGTCGCGCTGCTCGGTGAGCAGCGGTACCAGGCGTTGCTGGCGATCTCACGTGGGCCGGTCGAGCCGGCGACGGCGACGGGCTTCCTCGAACGGATGGCCCGTTCGGTGAAGACGTTCCCCGACGAGGTGGCCGCCGTCTGCCGCGGCCGCGAGATCACCTACCGGGAGCTCGCCGCACACGTCGAGCGGGTGGCCGGATGGTTGCGTGAGCGGCAGGTGGGCCACGGCACCGTGGTCGGCCTGGCCAGCGGCCGGAACATCGACTACCTCGTCGTCACCCTCGCCATCCTCCGCCTCGGCGCGGTGTACCTGCCGCTGCCGCAGGGCCCGGCCGCACGCGTCGCCCGCATGGTGCAGCGGGCGGAGGCGAGGCTGGTGGTGTGCGACGGGGCGCACCGCGCCGCGTTGGCCGCGATCGGTGACCTCGAGCTGGTCGACCTGGCCGACGTGCTCGCCGCCGCTGCCGGCACCCCGGTCGCGCTCGGCCCCGCACCGGGCGGCCGGGACAGCGCGTACATCCTCTTCACCTCGGGATCCACGGGCGACCCCAAGGGCGCCCTGATCCGGCACGACGGCATGCTCAACCACCTCGACACCAAGATCCAGCAACTGGACCTGCGGCCCGGCGACCGGCTGGCCCAGGACGCCGCCGCCACCTTCGACATCTCCGTCTGGCAGCTCCTCGCGCCACTCGCCGTCGGTGCCACGACCGTGATCTACCCGGACGAGATCGGCCAGGACGCGGCGTCGCTGCTGCGCGCCGTGGCCGAGGACGGGGTCACCGTGCTGGAGGTGACGCCCTCCGTGCTCAACATCATGTGCGCCGAACTCGCGTTCTACGGCGTAGACGCGTTCCCTCCGTTCCGCCTGCGCTGGGTCGCCTCACAGGCGGAGACACTGACCCCACAGACCGCCAACACGTTCCGCCGGCTGCTCCCCGAAGTGGGGCTGCTGAACATGTGGGGGGCGACCGAGACGTCCGACGACGTCCTGCACCACCTCGTCGCGGCGGACGTCGACGAGCGGGACGCGTCCGTCCCCCTCGGACGACCCGCCCGCAACACCGCCCTGTACGTGTTGGACGGCGCCCGGGAGCCGGTACCCACCGGCACGCCGGGAGAGCTGTACGCAGGCGGCATCTGCGTCGGCGGCGGCTACGTCAACGATCCCGACCGGACCGCCGCGGCCTTCGTCAACGACCCCTTCGCCGTCGACGGGGACGGCATCATGTACCGCACCGGTGACCGTGGCCGCCGGCTGGCGGACGGCTCGCTGGAGTTCCTCGGTCGGATCGACAACCAGCTCAAGATCAGAGGGAACCGGGTCGAACTGGACGAGGTCAGTCGCGCCCTCGCCGGTGTCGAGGGCGTCCAGGAGAGCGTGGTGATCGTCCGGCAGTCCGACGACGGCGGCAAGCAGCTCGCCGGATTCTTCGTACCGGAGGTGGTCTCCGGCGCCGCCAGCGGTGCGACCGAGGGCTCCCTGGTCCGCCGGGACCTGCGGCCCGAGGAGGTTCGCGCCGGGCTCAGCCAGGTCCTGCCGCGCAACGCCATCCCGGACTTCCTCGTCCGCCTCGATGGGTTGCCGCGGACGAGCCACGGCAAGGTCGACACCCGGTCGCTGGCGGCGACAGCTCTGTCCCCGGTCGACGAACCGACCGGGGAGAGCTCCGCCCCGATGACCTCGGTGGAGGAGGCCGTCGCCGAGATCTGGGCCTCCGTGCTGTCCGGTCGCCGGCCCGGGCCCCAGGTGAGCTTCTTCGACCTGGGCGGCCACTCCCTGCACGCGACGCAGGTCCTCGCCCGGCTGGGGGACCGCCTCGGGGTCCGCCTGCCGATCCGGGAGCTGTTCGAGAACCCGACGCTGCGGGGTTTCGCCGCCCGGGTCGAGGCGGCGCTGACGGACGACCGGGAGGCGGACGTACCGATCCCGGCGAGGCCCGCGGGGCTGCGGGAGTTCCCGCTGTCCATGGCGCAGTCGAGCCTCTGGTACCTCGACCAGCTCGACTCCGACGGCGCCTACACCGACGGTTACCTCCTGCATCTTCACGGTGGCCTCGACGTGGCGGCGCTGCGGGCGGCCGTCGAACGGCTCGTCGCGCGGCACGAGGTGTTGTCCAGCCGGATCGTCGAACGCGACGGCGTGCCGTTGCTGGTCGTGGATCCCGATGCGAAGCCGCGCCTGCGGGTACGGCAGGCCACTGACGCGGTCATCGCGCAGGGGGACACCGAGGCGATGCTGGAGTACGTCCGGCAGCGGGCGACGCGGCGCATCGACCTCGGTGGTGTGCTGACCGAGGCCACCCTGTACCGCTTCTCGGACCGGGACCACGTGCTCGGATGGACGAGCCACCACGTCGTCACCGACGGCTGGTCCAACGAGGTGATCCTGCGGGAGATCGCGGAGTCGTACGCGGCCCACCGGGCGGGACGGGAGGCGGACCTGGTCCCGCTCCCGATCCAGTACGGTGACTACTCCCGCTGGCAGCAGAACTACCTCGAATCGGCGCCGGCCCGACGCGAGGGCGACTTCTGGCGGTCCTACCTGAAGGGTTACGACGGGGAACTCGCCCTCGCGACCGACCTGGAGCGGACCGAGGACCGTGCGCGGGCCGCGGGCCAGCACCGCCGGGAGTGGGACGAGACCTTCTCCGCCGAGGTGAGGGCGTTCGCGCAGCAACACCACGTGACCCTCTTCATGGTCGTGCACGCCGTCAGCGCGGTGCTGATGGCCAAGCTCGCCCAGCAGTCGGACGTGGTGATCGGTGCGGCCGTCGCCGGTCGGCACCCGGCGGAGACGAAGGACCTCGTCGGCTTCTTCGCCAACACCGTGCCGTTCCGCTACCAGGTCGACCCGGAGCACAGCGCGCGGGCCGTCGTCGCAGCGGTCCGGGACAGCGCCCTGAACGCTCTGGATCACCAGAGCCTGCCGTTGCAGAAGATCGTGGACCTCGTGGGAGTGCCCCGTCGGCCCGGAGTCAGCCCCCTGGTCCAGGTCGTGGTCTCCGTCGCCCGGTCGATGCGCGGTGCCGCCGCGCTGCCGGGCCTGGACACGACCGTGACCCCGCTGGGCGCGCAGACGAGTCGCTTCGACCTGTTGCTGCACTTCACCGACGAGGACCGGATCGGGCTGACCATCGAGTACGACCGGTCGCTGTTCACCCCGGAGGCCGTCGACCGGCTGGCCGGGGCGGCCGACCGGCTGCTGAGGTTCTTCCTGGGCAGCCCGGACCGGCCGGTGGAGGAGGCCACGCTCGTCGACGACGAGGACCGCCGGGCGCTCGGGGAGATCTGGCGTGAGGTGAGCGGCCGGTCCCTGGAGATCGACCACCGCGTGACGGCGACGCTCATCGACTCCCCGCACTGGGGCGCGTACGTGGCGCGGATCGAAGCGGCCGGGCTGATCGTCCCGCTGGTGCTCGCCCTGTGAGCACCGGCGATCCGAGACCTGGGGAGAACCGCTCATGACGTCGACCGACCGCGCGCTACGGCTGCGTCGGCGGCTCGCCGGACGCCGCGACGTGCCCGCACCGGCGCTCGGCCGGACCGCCACCGCGACGGTCACCGCCGACAACCTCGTCGCGGCCTTCGACGAGGTCGCCGGTCGGCATCCCGACCGGGTCGCCGTCCGCTGCGACCGGCACGCCCTGACGTACCGGGAGCTGGCCACCGCCTCCCGGGCCCTGGCCGGCCGGATCGCGGCGGTCGCGCCGCCCGGCCGGCCGGTCGGCGTGCTGCTGCCGCGCTCGGCGCGGATGATCGTGGCGGCGCTGGCGGTGCTCCGCACGGGGGCCGCGTACCTGCCGCTCGACCCGGAGGCGCCCGCCGTCCGTACCGGCATGATCGTCGGTGACGCGGCGCCGCCCCTGGTGGTCACCACGGGTACGCTGGCCGACTCCCTGCCCGCGACGGTCGCGGCTGTTCTGCTCGACGCCTCGGACGGCGGCGAGGAGCAGCCCGACCCGCCCGCCGCACCGGTCCGCCCGATCGCGCCCACCGACCGGGCGTACGTCATCCACACCTCGGGCACGACCGGCCGTCCCAAGGGGATCGAGGTCTCCCACGCCAACGTCCTGCGCCTGATCGGCACCACGCAGCCACTGTTCGGGTTCGGGCCGGAAGACGTGTGGACCATGGCACACTCGTTCGCCTTCGACTTCTCCGTGTGGGAGATGTGGGGGGCGTTGCTCACCGGCGGGTGTGTCGTCGTCGTCGGGGCCGAGGTCATGCGGGACCCGGTCGCCCTGCGGCGCCTGCTGCGGGCGGAGCGGGTCACGATGCTCAGCCAGACGCCCACCGCCTTCGGTTCGCTGGCGGCCCAGGAGGACGAGTACGACGACCGGCTGCCGCTGAGGTGGGTGGTCTTCGGCGGTGAGGCGCTCCGGTTCGCGGACCTGCGGCCCTGGGTCGCCAAGTACGGCGACGCCGGGCCCGAACTGGTCAACATGTACGGGATCACCGAGACGACCGTCCACGCGTCGTACCGCCGGATCCTCGCCTCCGATCTCGCCGGCACGACCAGCCTGATCGGCGCCCCCCTTCCCGACCTCGACTTCCTGCTGTGGGACGAGGACGACCAGCCGGTCGCCGACGGTGAGATCGGGCAGATCATCGTCACGGGTGCGGGCGTGGCCCTCGGATACCTGGGGCAACCGGAACTCACCGCGCAGCGGTTCGTCACCGTCACCGACGCGCAGGGCCGGCCCGTACGCGGCTACCGCTCCGGGGACCTCGCCCGGCGGACGCCCTCGGGCGAGTACGAGTACCACGGGCGCAACGACGACCAGGTCAAGATCCGCGGCTACCGCCTGGAGCTGGGGGAGGTGCACGCCGCCCTGGTCGCCCGGCCCGGTGTGCGGCAGGCCGCGGTGGTGCCGCACACCTCACCCGGCACGGGGACGCGGCTGGTGGCGTACGTCGTCGGTGACGGTGGCGCCGCTCCGGCGGAGCTGCGCTCCTGGATGGAGGGTCGGCTTCCGGGGTATGCCGTGCCGTCCGCGTTCATCCTCGTCGACGCGCTGCCGCGAACCGCCAACGGCAAACTCGACCGGGAGGCCCTGCCCGACCCGGGCCCCGTCCTGACGCCACACGTGCCCGCAGGCGTCGACGATGTCACGCGGTCCCTGCTGGCGATCCTGGCCGAGCTGCTGCCCGGCACCGAGGTCGAACCAGACACCGACTTCTTCCGGCAGGGCGGGAACTCCCTGCTGGCGACCCGCCTGCTGGCCGCCGTACGCCGTCAGTTCGGTGTCGTCGTCCCGCTGCGCGACTTCCTCAGGGCGCCGACGATACGAGCGGTGGCGGGCGCGGTCCGTCGGGCCCGGCCGGCCGACGGGACTGTGGCGTCCCGCCGCCCGGTCGACCTGTTGCCGCTGGGGGACCCCATCGCGGGCCGGGCGCCCGTGGTGGCGCTGCCCGGCGTCTTCGGGATCGGCGCCTCGATGGCGCGGTTGTCGACGCACGTGCGGGGCCGCCCGTTCTACGCCCTGCACACCCGCGACCTCCTCCGGGCGCAGGACGGCACGCCGTCCTCCTCCGCCGCCGCCGCGCAGGCCTGCCTGACCGAGCTGCTGCCCGTCGCCGGTCCCGGGGTCCACCTCGTCGGACATTCCCTGGGCGGGGCGATGGCGCTGCACCTCGCCCACGCGGTGCGGGCGGCCGGCCGCCAGGTGCGGAGCATCACCCTGCTCGACGCACCGAGCCCACGATGTCTCCACCAGCGTCTCTCCGAGGACCACCGGACCCAGCTGGTCGCCTTCCTCTCCGACGTCGCCCTCGCGTTTCCCGAGCACACCCGCCGGTGGCGCGAGCTCTCCCCGCAGTCCGCGGCGGGATTGGCCGACGCGGAACTCCTGCGCTGGGCCGCCACCACCGCGGCGCCCGCGCTGGCTGCCACGATCGGCGAGCTCGCCCGGGCCTTCGAGGACTACCGGACCATGGGACGGATCATGGCCGAGCCCGCGCCTGCCCTGACCGTGCCCGCACTGCTGCTGGTGGCGGGCCTGGAGAGGTCCCACGACGACGGGCACACCGAGGGCTGGCACCTGGTGCTGCCGAACCTGACCGAGACGGTGGTGGCCACCAGCCACGAGGGCATGCTGCGTGACCCCGAAGCGGCAACCGTCGCCGAGGCGATGATCGAATTCCAGCACCAGCAGGACAAGACGGAAGGAAACCCGAGTTGACCCGGGAACCGGCTGCGAGCGCAGCGTTCCGCCCACCGCGACTGGCCAGGATCCTCGTCGGCGGTTCCGGCGTGATGAGCCTGGCCAACGGCGTGACGATTCCCTTCCTCGCCATCTACCTCCGCAACGAACTCGGCCTGTCCGTCTCGACGGTCGGCCTGGTCATCGGCTCCTCCGTCCTCTTCGGCATCTCCGGTGGGTTCCTCGGCGGCGCGCTCTCCGACATCGTGGGACGCCGCCGCGTCCTGCTCTCCTGCCTGCTGGTGGTGATCGGCAGCTTCGTCGGGTTCTTCTTCGCGCGCGACGCCCTGACGGCGTTCGTCTTCAACGCGTCCATGGCGTTCGCCACCAGTGCCTTCAGTCCGGTCGCGAAGGTGCTCATCAGCGACCTGCTCCCCGTCGCGCTGCGGGTGAAGTGGTTCTCCTACCAGTACCTCGCGATCAACGCCGGCTACGCCGTCGGTCCGCTGATCGGCGTGGCCCTCGGGTTCACCGGCGCCCGGATCTCCTTTCCCGCCGCCGCCGCCGTGTACCTGGTCTACCTCGCCGTCCTCTGGACGGCCACGCGGCAACTGCCGCGACCGTCCAGCGGGAACACCGGGCTGGCGACGCTCGGCCGCAGCACGGGCGCCATCGTCCGCGGACTGGGCGAGTCGGCCCGGGCGGTGATGTCGGACCGCCGCCTGCTTCTCCTGCTCATCGGCGCGATCCTGTTGGAGACGGTGCACAGCAGGATCTCGGTGCTGCTCGCCCAGAATTTCGTCATCGACTTCGCCGACAGCGCCCGGGTGCTCGCCGCGGTCATGACCACCAACGCGGTGGCGGTGATCATCCTCCAGCTCTTCGCCGCCGGCTACGTGCAGCGCTACAACCCGCTGAACGCCATCACCCTCGGCGGGATCCTCACCTTCGTCGGGATGGCCGGCTTCGCGATCTCGGAGCAGATGTGGCACTACATCGTGGCGATGCTGGTGTTCACCGTCGCCGAGACCCTGATCGTGCCGTCGGAGTTCGCGCTCGTCGACCGCATCGCACCCGAGGACCGGCGCGGAGCCTACTTCGGCGCACAGACCTTCGCGCAGGTCGGCGGCTTCACCGGACCGTTCCTCGGCAGCCTCGTCCTCGCGTCCTTCGGCGGGCCGGTCATGTTCCTCGCCATCGGCGCCCTGGCGTTGGTGAGCGTCGCGATCTACCTGCTGGTCGGCCGGCGCATTCCTGACCTGAATCGCCATGACACTCTCCCGGAGACCGAAAAGGCGTCATGAGAGCCGCGGCGGGCATCCTGCGCCTGGCCGCCTGGCCGAGCAGTCGTGCGCTCCGGCGCACCCGGGTGCTTTCCATGGCGGCCCTGCACGGGACCGTCGACATCGACCGCGACGGGCGCGGCATCCCGTGGATCCGTGCGGGCGACGAGCGTGATCTCTACGTGGGCGTCGGGGTGGCGATGGCGTACGACCGGCTGTGGCAGATGGACCTCCTGCGCCGGCGGGCGACCGGACGACTGGCGGAGGTGTTCGGCGGTCGCGCCGCCGGTTCGGACGTCCTCGCCCGTACCCTCGCCTTCGAGCGGGCCGCCCGCCGGAGCGAGGCGCTGCTCTCGCCGCCTGCCCGGGCCAACCTCGCGGCCTTCGCCCACGGGGTCGACACCGCGGTGCGCCGGATGCGGCGCCGCGGGCAGCTCCCGCCCGAGTTCCACCTGGTGAGGTACCGGCCGGGCCCGTGGTCGGTCGGCGACTCGCTGGCCATCGTCAAGCAGCTCGGTTTCCACCTGGGCCGCAACCTGCAACAGGAGATCCTCCGCAGCCGGCTGCTGGCGGAGCGACCGGACCTCGTCCGCAGCTTCCTGGCGCCGAAGTACCCGCCCGGCGGCAGCGTCACCATCGCCGCCGACGCCCCGGCAGGGCCGGCGGCACGGCGCGGCGACACCGCGCTGCTCTCCGCGGCCGGCGCCGCCCACCTCGGCGACCTCTTCGGGGGCCGGCAGGGGAGCGGTTCGAACGCCTGGGCGGTGTCCGCGGCCAGGTCCGCCACCGGCTTCGCCGCGCTGGCCAACGACCCGCACATCCTGTTCACCCAGCCGAGCCTCTGGTACCAGCTGGGGCTGGACCTCGACGGCGAACGCGCGTACGGGGTGACGGTGCCGGGCGTGCCCGGACTGGTGATCGGCGCCAACCCGGATCTCGCGTGGGGGGTGACGAACTCCACCATCGACACCCAGGACCTGGCCGTGGGGGAGCGGACGGACCCGACGGGAGGGCCACGATGGTCGCAGACCAGCGTCGTCCGGGTGCGCGGCGGGGGCGAGATCTCCGTGACCGCCGCGGGCGGAGCGGGATACGTCGACCTGCCGGGCCCACCCGGTGCGGACGTCGACCCGGTGGCCCTCCACTGGAGCGGTCTGCACCCGTCCACGGAGGCCGAGAGCTGCCAGCGGATGTGGCGGGCGCGCGACTACCCGGCGTTCCGCGAGACCCTGCGGGGTTTCGGTGTGCCCGTGCTCAACCTCGTCGTCGCGACCCGCGACGGCACGGTCGCGCTGCGGACGGCCGGAATCGTGCCCCGCCGTGACCGTCAGGAGGGCCTCGCCCCGGCCGGCGCGGCCGAAGTGGCCGCTCGCTGGGCCACCACGCTCGCGTTCGACGAGCTGCCGGAGGTCGTCGATCCGCCAGCGGGCTTCGTGGTCAGCGCAAACCACCAGATCCTGCCCGATGGGGTCCCCCCGCACCTGGGCAGCGACTGGGGCGGACCGTACCGGGCCGACCGGATCGAGGAGCTGTTGACGGCGACGCCGACGGCCCGTCCGGACGACTTCGGCGCGTGGCAGATGGACCTGCGCAACGGCCGGGCCCGGCGCATCCTGCCCACCCTGCTGAAGGCGCTCGACGAGAACCCACCGGAGTCGCCGCTGGCCGTGTTCAGCCATCGGTCGTTGGCCACCTGGGACGGCAGGGACGCCGCCGACCAGGTCGCACCTCTGGTCTTCGGGGCGCTGACCCGGGTGCTGACCGAACGCTGGATCACCAGCCGGCTCGGTGCGGCCGTCGCCGACGCCATGACCGATGCCACCCTTCAGGTGGACCACCTGGTGATGGACGTGGACGCCCGCCGGCGGCTCGGCGAGACGGAGGAACTGCCGGTCGTCGTCGCCGTCGCCCTCACCGAGGCGGCGCGTCGACTCGCCGAAAGGTTCGGCGACGACCCCACCGGCTGGCGCTACGGCAGGGCCAACCGGATCGCGGACCAGCATCCCCTGGCCGCGGTGTCGGACACGCTGCGTTCGTTGTACGGATCGCCCCCGACTCCGGTGGGCGGCGGCGGGCAGAGCGTCTGTCTGATGTATCCCGACGGCGACGGCCAGGTGGTCGAGGGTGCGCCGTGGCGCTTCGTCGTCGAGTTCGGCCCCTCCGGCAGCACCCGCATCCGCGACGTGCTCCGCCACGGCAGCTCGGGCCATCCCCTCTCGCCGCACTACGGGGACCAGACGCCGGCGCACGCCGAGGGGCGGCTGTACGAGGTACGCCTCGAAAGCCCGCCGGAGGTGCGGAGCCGCCTGACCCTGACGCCCCGTACGGCAGGGTGATCCGATCGCGCACGCCGAGGGTCTCGTCGTGGCGCACGGGCTCACGGACCGGCGGTGGCAGCCGGTAAGGGTACTCGACTCTGAGTCAGCGGCGGTCAACCGCGTCCGGCGACCTCTACCAGGACCTCCGGAGCGAGGGCAGTTCCGTTCATGTCGAGCGGAGTCATCGGGAGCGCCCGATCGGCGGCTCCGATCACCCGGGCGGATGCGGGACCGACCGAGCCCGCTCACCCCTCACCGCGGACTTCGGCCAAACCTCTCCGCCGCGCCGGTCGGTCGCCGGTGACCATCCGCCGCAACTCGCCCCAAGGTGCTCTCCCGTGCCACGAGGCGGTGCGGTGCGCGCAGCTCCATGCCGGGCAGCGGTGTCCGACTGGCGATACGCAGCAGCAGACGCTCGACCGCAGTCGTCGCGATCATCTGCTTGTCCGGGGAGATCGTGCTGACCGGCGGGTTCGAGTAGGCGCCGTCCTCGATGTCGTCGTAGCCGATAACGGCGACGTCCTCGGGCACCCGCAAGCCGCGCGAGGCGAGTACGTGCATTGCGCCCAGCGCCACGAGGTCGCTGTAACAGAACACGGCGTCCGGCGGCTCCGGCAGGTCGAGCAGGTGCCGCATCGCTCCCGCGCCGTCGACCCGGTTGAACCTCGGGGTCGCGATGATGAGCTCCTCGTGCACGGCCAGGCCGCGGCGCTCGTGCGCCTCGCAGAACCCGCGCGTCCGCAGCTGCGCGGCCTCACCCGTGGGATAGGGCTGGTCCCCGATCGCGGCGAGGCGCATGCGGCCGAGGTCCAGCAGGTGCTCGGTGGCCTGCCGGGACGCCGCGACGTCGTCGATGCCGACGTGGTCGAATGTCCCCTGGCTGGCCCGCTCGCCGAGGATCACCAGCGGAAGGCTGGGGTCGTGGTCGGCCAGCGCCTGCTGGTCGAGGCCGAGGGGACTGAAGATGACGCCGTCGAAGAGCAGTCGGCTGCGGCCGTGCCGGATGAGCATCCGCTCGTGGTCGGGGTCGCCGTCGGTCTGGTCGATGAGCACGTTGTACCCCTGCACCCGGGCGGCGCGGATGATCACCTGCAGCAGCTCCGAGAAGTATGGCGTGTCGAGGTACGGCACGACGACGGCGATCTGCCCGGACCGACCCTGCGCGAGGTTGCGGGCCAGGACGTTGGGTCGGTAGCCGAGCTGCTCGACGGCCTGCATGACGCGGGCCCGGGTGGGCGCGGTGACGTTCGCATAACCATTGACTACGTGCCAGCACCGTGACCGGCCTCTGTGACACACGCATCGGCTGCCGAAGCAGTCGATCTCCGGTGGAGGAGTTCAGTGAGTGCCAGAAGTTTCAGTCTAGGACGCAGGCCGTTGGCGGCGGTGGCGGTCATCACCGTCCTGCTGCTGGCGGCGTGCGGTTCGGGCGGTGGCGACAGACCACAGGGCCCGGTCACGATCAAGGTGTGGGCGTGGTACCCGGCCTTCGAGGGCGTGGTGGACCTGTTCAACCGCACACACACCGACATCAAGATCGAGTGGACCAACGCGGGGACCGGTCAGGACCAGTACACGAAGCTGCAGACCGCGTTGAAGGCCGGCAAGGGCGCGCCCGACGTGGTGATGCTCGAGTTCCAGGAGCTGCCGACCTTCCAGCTCACCAAACATCTCGTCGACATGAGCAAGTACGGGGCGAACGACCTCAAGGGCAACTACGTCGACTGGGCCTGGAAGCAGGTCAGCAACGGCGACGCGGTCCACGCGATCCCGGTCGACGCCGGGCCGATGGCGATGCTGTACCGGCAGGACATCTTCGAGCAGTACGGGCTGCGCGTGCCGAAGACCTGGGCGGAGTTCAAGGAGCAGGCACAGAAACTGAAGAGGGCCGCGCCCGACAAGTTCATGACCGACTTCGGGGCGAACGACGGCGGCTTCATGACGGGGCTCATGTGGCAGGCCGGCGCGCGGCCGTTCAACTACGACATCGCGAATCCGCGGGATGTCAGCGTTAACGCTAACAGTGGAGCAGCGAAAAAGGTCATGTCCTATTGGGAGGAATGGTGGACACCGGTCTCGCCGACACCACCGCGTACGGAACGACGGACTTCTACAACGGGTTGGGCAGCGGGAAGTACGCGACCTACCTGGCCGCGGGGTGGGGACCCGGTTATCTGGCGAGTGTGGCCAAGACGACGGCCGGCAAGTGGCGGGCGGCGCCGCTGCCACAGTGGACCGCAGGTGAGGACGCGCAGGGCGACTGGGGCGGCTCGTCGTTCGCGGTGACCGACCAGACGAAGCACCCCGAGCAGGCCACCAAGGTCGCCATGGAGATCTTCGGAGCGAACAAGGACGCCTGGAAGATCGGCATCGACGAGGCGTTCCTGTTCCCGACCGCCACGCCGATTCTCGACTGGGACTACTTCCGCGACAAGGAGTACGAGTTCTTCGGCGGCCAGAAGGTCAACGAGGTCTTCGTACCGGCATACAACGGCATCGAGCAGTTCGCGTGGAGCCCGTTCAACAGCTACAGCTTCAACCAACTGACCACCGCGGTGGGGCAGGCGGTGGAGAAGGACACATCCTGGCCGGACGCGCTTGACACCGTCCAGCGGAACGTCGCTTCGTACGCGTCGAGCCAGGGCTTCAAGGTCTCGCCATGACCCGGACCCGCCCTGTCCCCGCGGCTGCCGAACGGGCGGCCGCGGGGCCCGTCGCGCGCGACGTCGGCCGGCGGTCCGTGCCCGACCGCCGTCGGTTCGACCACCAGGCCGCTGTCGGATGGATCTTCGTCGCGCCGTTCGGGATCCTGCTCGTCGCGTTCCTGCTGCTGCCGATGGGGTACGCCCTCAAGCTCAGCCTGTACCGCTCCACGCTGGTGGAGGGCGAGGTGTTCGCCTGGTTCGACAACTACCGCCAGGCCTTCGGCGACCCCGAGTTCCGATCGGGTGCGGTGCGGGTGCTCGTCTTCGGGCTCGTGCAGACGCCGTTGATGATCGGCCTCGCCCTCGTGCTGGCCCTGCTGGTCGACGGTGTCGGCTCCCGCCTCGCGCGGACGCTGCGGCTGGCGGCGTTCGTCCCGTACGCGGTGCCGGTGGTCATCGGCACGCTGATGTGGGGTTTCCTGTTCAGCGAGAACACCGGCCCGTTCCGATTCACCGGAATCGACTTCCTGGCCGGTGACACCGTCCTGGTCTCGTTGGGCAACGTCGTCACCTGGCAGTGGGCCGGCTACAACATGATCGTGCTGTACGCCGCGCTCCAGGGCGTACCGCGTGAGATCTACGAGTCCGCCAGGATCGATGGTGCGGGGGCGGTACAGATCGCGTTTCGGATCAAGACGCCGATGATCTCCGCGGCCCTGGTGCTGTGCACCGTCTTCACGATCGTCGGCACCCTCCAGTTCTTCACCGAGCCGCTCATCCTGCAGCCTCTCAATCCGGGCGCGATCACCAACAGCTACACACCCAACGTCTACGCCTACCAACAGGCGTTCTCCTACCAGCAGTACAACTACTCGGCGGCGATCTCCTTCCTGCTCGGCGCAGCGGTCTTCGTCGCTTCGTACACCTTCCTGGTCGTCACGCGGAAGAGGAGTTCACTGCGATGAGTGCCCCGACTGCGAAGGCCACCCGGCCGGCGCGGCGCAGCGGCGGCGGCCTCGTCGCACGCGCGGGGATGGCGCTGTTCGTCATCTATTTCCTGCTTCCGTTCTGGTGGCTGCTCGTGGCAGCGACCAAGGACAACGACGGGCTGTTCGGCTCGGACCCGCTCTGGTTCGGCGACCTGCATCTGATCGGCAATCTCCGGCTGCTGTTCACCCAGGACGGCGGCCTCTATTTGCGATGGCTGGGCAACTCGACCCTGTATGCCCTCACCAGCGGCATCGGGGCCACCATCATTGCCGCCCTGGCCGGCTACGCCTTCGCCAAACTGCGGTTTCCCGGCCGTAACGCGCTGTTCGCATTGCTGCTCGGCCTCATCATGGTGCCGGCGACGGCCCTGGTCCTGCCGACGTACCTGTTGATGGCCGAGGCCGGGCTCATCGACTCGGTGTGGGCGGTGATCCTGCCCTCGTTGCTCAACCCGTTCGGGGTGTACCTGCTGCGGGTCTACGTTCATGACTCCGTGCCCGACGAGATGATCGAGGCCGCCCGGATCGACGGCGCGGGGGAGTTCCGGGTCTTTCTCAGCGTCGCGCTGCCAGCCATGCGGCCGGCACTGGTCACTGTTCTGCTGTTCAGCATGGTGGCCAGCTGGAACAACTTCTTCCTGCCGCTGGTGATGATCAGCGATCAGAACCTCTATCCGCTCACCGTCGGCCTACGTTCCTGGTACCTGTCGGCGACCATCGGCAACGGGGGCCCCGCCCTGTTCAACGTCATCGTCATCGGCTCGCTGGTGGCCATCGTCCCGCTGATCGCCGCGTTCCTGCTGCTGCAACGGTACTGGCGTGGCGGCCTGACCATCGGTGCCCTGAAGTGACCCGACCGACCGCTGGCCCCGGGGCGGCGTGACCAATTCGAGAGGGACAGTAATGCACTTCGCTCACGTGACGCTTGATCCCGCCGCGGTTGTGGCCCCGGTCAACCGCCGCACCTTCGGCACCTTCGTCGAGCACATGGGGCGGTGCGTCTACACCGGCCTCTACGAACCCGGCCACCCGTCCGCTGACGAGGACGGGTTCCGTACCGATGTCTTGGCCCTGACCCGCGAGCTCGGTGTCACGACGGTCCGCTACCCGGGCGGGAACTTCGTCTCCGGATACCGCTGGGAGGATGGCATCGGCCCGAGGGGCCGGCGTCCGCGCCGTCGGGACCTCGCCTGGCGCAGCATCGAGACCAACGAGGTGGGCATCGACGAGTTCGCGCGATGGGCCGCCAAGGCCGACGTCGAGATCATGTACGCGGTGAACCTGGGTACCAGGGGCGTGCAGGAGGCCCTTGACGTCCACGAGTATGTCAACCAGAGCGCCGGCACCTACCTGGCGGACCTGCGCCGGGCAAACGGCGCTGAGAAGCCCTACGGCATCCGGATGTGGTGTCTGGGCAACGAACTCGACGGTCCGTGGCAGCTCGGACACAAGACCGCCGATGCGTACGGGCAACTCGCCTCGGCCACCGCCCGGGCCCTGCGCGCGGCGGAACCGGGCCTGGAACTGATCGCCTGTGGTAGCTCCAGCTCCAGCATGCCGACGTTCGGCGCCTGGGAAGCCACCGTCCTGGAACACACCTACGACCTGGTGGACTACGTCTCCTGCCACGCCTACTACGAGGAACACGACGGCGACATCGGGTCCTTTCTCGCCTGCGCCACCGACATGGACCACTTCGTCGACAGCATCGTCGCCACCGCCGACAGCATCGGTGCCCGGCTGCGTAGCAAGAGGAAGATGCAGCTGTCCTTCGACGAGTGGAACGTCTGGTACCTCTCGCGCTACCAGAACCAGGCGCAGACCCATGACTGGCGGGTCGCCCCGCGGGTGATCGAGGACGAGTACAACGTCGTCGATGCCGTCGTCGTCGGCAACCTGCTCATCTCCCTGCTGCGCCACAGCGACCGGGTCACCGCGGCATGTCAGGCTCAGTTGGTCAACGTGATCGCCCCGATCCGCACCGAACCGGACGGGCCCGCCTGGCGGCAGACCATCTTCCACCCGTTCGCCCGCACGGCGGCGCTGGCTCGCGGCGACGTCCTGCGGACGGTGGTCGACGGTCCGACATACCAGACGACCCGCTACGGCGAAGCGCCGACGGTCGACGCGGTCGCCACCCACGACGTGGTGACAGGCGAGGTGGCGGTCTTCGTCGTCAACCGCGACGAGGACGTACCGGTCGAGCTGACCATCGATCTGAGTCGCTTCGGCCTCGTGGTACGGACGGTGGAGGCGTCGACCCTGTCCGACGACGACGTTCGTGCGACCAACACTGTGGATCACCAGGATCGGGTCGTCCTGCGGCCCAACCGGCAGCTCTCGGTCCACGCCAGCGGCGTGCAGGTCGTGTTGCCGCCGGTGTCGTGGACGGCCGTGCGGCTGTCCGTGGAACCGACCCACTGACCGTTCCCCGGCGCGGCTGAGTCTCCGCTTCGGCGGCTACGCCGCCCGAAGCGAAGGCCGGTCGGGTGTGCACCGATGGTGCCGAAGATCGGCTCACACTTCTCGACGAGCCGTGCACGACCGTCTCGGGAAACGCTCACCGGTGGCCGGGTGGTGCCGCGCTGCGCAGTTTCACCCTCGCCCAAAGTAGTCGATGTCCATCCACGCCGAGGGCTTGACATCCATCGATGTTAACGCAAACATCTATCGCGTAACGTGAATGTAATGCTGCTGTCATGTCCCTCGGCGGCGTCCGCTCCGCGCACGAAGCGGTCGCTGTGGTGGGCTCCGTCGTCGAAGTGGACGACCGGCCGTGCGTCGTCATGGCGACCTCCTTCGCAGGGATCGAGGGCTCGGCGTCCGGGGCGGTCCAGGCAATCGAAGGAGATTTCGATGGTGAGTGTGGATCGGGTGCCGCGGGTGGGTGCGCGGCGGCGTGGGTGGCGGGTGGG
>NZ_JBHMIR010000037.1:0-53329 GCF_048060285.1 Micromonospora sp. LOL_025
GATTCGTCTGCACCTTTCGATCGGGGGCACGCGACACACACCAAGGGGGGCGGGTGCGCCACGGGAAAGGAGAGGTCGAGATCAGGGGTGCGCCCTCGATGGGGGCTGGGCGCGTCCGGGGGATGTAACGACGCGGGCCCGGCCGGCATTCCGACCGTCGCCCCGACCGCCGGGGCCCCGGGGGGTTACGCGTTCACGATGGTTACAACGACCCGGGCCCCCGACCCATGCCGGCCGGGCCCGTGGCGCCCGCCACCGCAGACCCCAACAAACCGGACAGGTGTCCCGAACGGGCTGCCCCGAACCGGACATCACCCGCCGGACCGCACATCCGCCGGGTGACCGCGCACAGCCGGCCGGGCGCCCAGAGGCCGGCACGACGCCACGGACAGCGCAGCCGAACGCCGCGGGGACAAGCGCGAGATGCGAGCGCATCGTGATCAGGGCCCCATGGACCTCATCCGACCGCCTTGAGGTCCATGGCGTCCTGATCACGTTGGCGGAGCGTGGTGGGACAGGGCGGACGGAGGCGGGGCGGGGCGGCTGCGACCATGGCCGGCATGGAGATCTGGAACAACCCGTCCTGCTCGAAGTGCGCCGCCGCCCGTACCGCGCTCGACGAGGCAGGGGTCGGCTACGCGCTGCGCCCGTACCTGGACCGGCCGCCGAGCGCGGCGGAGCTGACCGAGGTGCTGCGCCGGCTCGACGCGCGCCCCTGGGACGTCTGCCGTACGCAGGAGCCCGCCGCGGTGGCCCTCGGCATGGCCGACTGGCCGCGCGACGAGGCGGCCGCGCCGCGCTGGATCGAGGCGATGGTGGCCGCCCCCGAGTTGATCCAGCGGCCCCTGCTGCTGCTCGACGACGGCAGCGCACTCGTGGGGCGTACCGCCGGGGCGCTGGCGGAGGCGGTGCGCCGCAGCGGCGCGACGGCCGGCACCGGCGCGGACCCCGGCCCTTCGGCGACCGCGTCGTCGGACCGGCCCACGCCGGCCGGGTAGCGCGTTTCCGGACGGGTGCGGCGGGAATGCGCCGGTCCCAGGCGAACGACCGTACGTCGCAGAGGAGGGGTCGGATGCCGCGTCAGGGCCTGTCCACCGCCGCGCAGCGGCTCACCCCGGTCGCCGGCGCGCCCCTGTGGTGCGACGCGCGGGAGTTCGGGCTGCGCGGCGACGGCGTGACGAACGACCAACCGGCGCTGTCGGCCCTGGTCGACCGCCTCGGCGAGGGCTACGCCGCCGACGGGCGGGCCCGGGTCATCTACTGCCCGCCGGGGATCTACTCGATCCGGGACGCCGGCACGGTGTGGCGCAGCGGGGTGTCGCTGATCGGCGCGGGACCGGGGACGACGCGGTTCCTGCTCAGCAACGAGGGGAACCGGGCGGACCCGACGCCGCTGGCGTTCTGGACGACGGTGCAGCACGGTGCGAGCCGCGACCGGCACATCGCCGACTGCACCTTCGCGGACTTCGAGATCGACGGCTCCGGCGTGGCGATGGTCCAGTACAGCTACCTCGCCAAGGGGCTCGGCCTCCAGTACGTGGTGCGCGGCGTCTTCCGCAACCTCTACATCCACCACACCGGCGCCACCGGCCTCGGCTGCGACTTCCTCCAGGACAGCCTGATCGACGGCGTCGTCGTGGTCGGTTGCGGGCGGCTGGACAACGGCGAGGAGATGGGCGGCGCGGGCATCGGCGTCGGCATCGGCGGGTGGGGCGACGTGGAGCGTCTCACGATCGCCGACTGCACCGCCGTCGGCAACGGCACCAACGGGATCTTCCTCGAACTCCAGAAGGACTACTGGACGCCACCGCGCGGCTACCGCATCATCGGCTGCCACAGCCAGGCGAACCGCTTCGGCATCTCCGACTGGGGCGCCGACGGCCTGATCGTCTCCGCCTGCACCCTGACCGGCAACCTGGAGGCGGGCTTCGACGTCTCCGGCAACGGCACGGCGGGCGTCGCCGGCCGGGGCGGCATCGTCAGCGACTGCGTCATCGACCGCAACGTCCGCGACGGGATCAGCATGGGCAACACGCCCGGCCCGTACACGGTGCGCGGGAACCGGATCAGCGCCAACGGGGCGCACGGCTACCACGAGCACGACCTGGGGCACGGCTACCGGGGCGCGGCGGCGGACGTGGTCGTCGACGGCAACGAGTTCTGGGACAACGGCCTGGACGCGATCCGGATCGACCGGCCCATGACCGACGCGATCGTGGTGAACAACCGGATCCGCAACAACGGCCGGCGGTGCGCCCCGGCCGCCACCGGCAGTGGCGAGTCGGTGCGCTACCACCACCGGTCCGTCACCGACCTGAGGGCGCACTGGCCGCACGACGGGCACCGGGGCAAGACGGTGCGGGTCGGGTCACGCACGGCGGTGGTGGTGTCCAACACCGACACCGCCCTCACCCTCGCCGAGGTGCGGGCGGATTCCCCCACCGGTTGGAACGAGGACACGCCGCCGCCCGGGGCGTCGTACGAGCTGCCGGCGGCCCCGCCGATCCGGGCCGGCATCACCGTCAACGCGCCGTTCGACTCGGCCACCGTGCGCGGCAACCGGATCTGGGACCACCGCGACGGGCAGACCCAGACCTACGGGCTCTGGATCACCTCGGCCGGCAGCTGCGTGTCCTGCCGCATCGAGGACAACGACCTCGCCGGCAACGCCGCCGGGGCCGTGCGGCTCGACACCCCGCCCGTCGGCGGGCGCTGGGACCGCAACCACCACGACGTCGACTGACGCAGGCGGCGCTCAGCGCGCGTCGTCGGCGGGCGTCGTCGCCTCCGCGTGCCGGTCGCGCAGCCGGGCCCGGATCTGCTCCGGGGTGTACGCCCGGCGCCGCCGTTCGGCCCGGGCGATGACCACGCCCGACGCCGCCACGCCGGCGAGGCCCGCCAGCCCGAGCACCTTCCACCACCGCATCCGTTGCCGCATCGGCCTAGGGTAGACCCCCATGAGCATCAGCCTGGACGAGGCCGTGGACCTGACCCGTACCGGCGACGTGTGGGTGTTCCGGGGCCGCAGCGTGCCGGACCGGGCCATCCAGTTCACCACCAACAGCCCGGTGAACCACGTCGGCATGGCGGTCGTGCTGGACGACATGCCGCCCCTCATGTGGCACGCCGAGCTGGGCAGGTCGCTGCCCGACATGTGGACGGGCACCCACCAGCGCGGCGTGCAGCTGCACGACCTGCGCGACGCGGTCTGCGTCTGGGCCAACCGGTACGGCCAGCGGGGCTGGCTGCGCCAGCTCGACCCGCCGGCCGACGCGGAGATGGAGAAGGCGGTGCTGCGCACCGTCGCGCGCCTGGACGGCACCCCGTTCCCGTCCACCGCCCAGCTCGCCTGGCGCTGGCTGCGGGGCCGGGTCCCGGCGGTGCGGTTGCCGGCCCTGCCCGGCCGGGCGGGGGACCACCCCGGCGGCCCGACGCCCGACCGCGTCGGGGCGGCCGCGCCCGACCGCGCCGGTGTCGCCGGGCGCGACCGTGCACTGGAGACGGCGTACTGCGCGGAGGTGGTCGCGGTGACCTACGAGGCGATGGGACTGCTGCCGGCCGGGCGGCGTCCCAACTGGTACGACCCGGGCCGGTTCTGGAGCGGCGACGACCTCGGCCTCGCGGGCGGCGCCCGGCTCGGGGCGGAGATCGAGGTGCGCATCCCGCCGCGCTGAGGTTTGGCCCGCCGTCCGGCCGGCAATTGCTGTCCCCGTGAGAGCCTCCACCGATCTGGACACGCTGACCGACTTCTTCGACCGGTACGGCGTGGCACTGACCACCGGCGACGTGCCCGCCATCGCCGGCTGTTACGCCCTGCCCGGGATGGTGGTGGCCGACACGTACAGCTTCTCGTTCACCTCACCGGCGGCGGTGGCGCTGTCCTTCGTGGGCGCGGCCCCCGACTACCAGGAGCGCGAGCTGGTCGCGGCGCACGCGGCCATCGAGGACGTGCACCCGGTGTCGGCGCTGCTGACCATGGTGGCCGTGGAGTGGGAGTTCCTGGACAGCCAGGGCCGGGCGGTCCCCGGCGAGCGCTACCGCTACCTGCTGCGGTCCACCGACGCCGGCCCGGTCATCTGCACGGTCCTGCGGACCGCCTGACCGCCGGCGGGACCGCGGCACGTCCGACGACGGCGGTCCCGCCCACACGGTGCCGGTACGCGCCGCGCGCGGACGGTCGCACCAGGTCGCCACGGACCGCTACGCTGCCCCGGAGGACCGCGGGAGGAGGGGCATGTCCGGCACGCGCCGAACATCGAGCAAGTCCTACGGCACGACCGCCATCGCGTCCTCGCCGTGGATCGTGGTGTCCGTCGGCGTCGCGGTGATGGTGGTCCTGCTGGCCATCGCGCTCGGCACCTACCGGGGGCGTGGCCCCGCGTTCGACGCGCAGCCCGGCCCGCCGCTGCCGACCGTCGGCCTGGCCGACCCGGAGCCGTCGGCGACCAGCCCGACGGCCACGCGCTCGCCCCGGGCGCCGGCCACGTCGTCCGGCCGCTCCACCGTCCGGCCCACCCCGACGCGGTCCACGCCCGCCCGCAGCAGCGCCCCGCCGTCCCCGACCCCCAGCGGGAGCGAGGAGACGTCGCTGGTGGCGCCGCCGTCGTCGTCGGCGTCCGCGCTGACGGGCCGGTACCGGGTGGTGGAGTCGTACGCGGACGGGTTCGTCGGGGAGGTGCTGGTCAGCAACGCGTCGTCGACCGGCCGGGGCTGGACGGCGCGGCTGACCTTCCCGGGAGCGCGGCTGGGCAGCGCGTGGATCGAGGGCGCGCCACAGGGGACGGCGCAGCGGATCGACGACGGCTTCACCTACCGCAGCGGCGGCGACCTGCCCGGGGGCGCTTCGGCCACGCTGCGGTTCTACGTCCAGGGCACCCAGAGCCGCCCGGCGAGCTGCACGGTCGACGGCGGCGCCTGCCGCCTCTAGCCACCCTCCTTGCGTACGGCCCGGCGCGGACCCGCCGGGCCGTTCCTCTTGCAAGGGTCCTGCCGTGTTACGACTTTGTTTGCAAGGTATTGCAGAACGTTTCGGCAAGAGCTAGCGTGCGGGCCAGTCAGCGACCAGAGGAAGGCGTCGATGAAACCCCCGCCGATACCGCGCAAGGCCCTGCTCGCCCTCGTCTCCCTGCTCACCCTCACCCTCGTCGGCACCCCGCTGGCCGTGCGCCAGCTCGGCGCCGACGCCCCCGACGGCACCGGCCCGCTGGTCACCACCGGCGCCGCGCAGTGGCGCACCGAACCCTCGGCGGAGGCGCTGCTCGCCGCCGGCAGCCGCCAGGCCCGCGCCGAGCAGTTCTACTTCGTCCTGCCGGACCGCTTCGCCAACGGCGACCGCCGCAACGACACCGGCGGCCTCACCGGGGACCGCCTCACCACCGGCCTCGATCCAAAGGACAAGGGCTTCTACCACGGCGGCGATCTCAAGGGCGTCATGGACCGGCTCGACTACATCGAGGGGCTCGGCACGACGGCCATCTGGCTCGCGCCCATCTTCAAGAACCGCCCGGTGCAGGGCGCCGGAGCAGACGTCTCCGCCGGCTACCACGGCTACTGGATCACCGACTTCACCCAGGTCGACCCGCACTTCGGCACCAAAGAGGACCTGAAGCGGCTGGTCGCGCTGGCGCACCGGCGGGGGATCAAGGTCTACCTCGACGTCATCGTCAACCACACCGCCGACGTGATCAAGTACGCCGAGGACAAGTACGACTACGTGGACAAGGCCACCTCCCCGTACACCGACGCGCAGGGGCGTCCCTTCGAGGACCGCAACTACGCCGACGGCAGCCGGGGCTTCCCGAAGGTGGACACCACGTCGTTCCCGTACACCCCGACGTTCGCGAACCCGGCCGACGCGAAGGTCAAGGTCCCGGCGTGGCTCAACGACCCGACGATGTACCACAACCGGGGCGACTCCACCTTCGCCGGGGAGAACAGCGAGTACGGCGACTTCTTCGGCCTCGACGACCTGTGGACCGAACGCCCCGAGGTGGTGCGCGGCCTGACCAGGGTCTACTCCGACTGGGTGGCCTCCACCGGCGTCGATGGCTTCCGACTGGACACCGTCAAGCACGCCAACCTCGAATTCTGGCCGCAGTTCAGCCAGGGCGTCGAGCGCGCCGCCGCCCGCGCCGGCAAGAAGGACTTCTTCATGTTCGGCGAGGTCTACAGCGCCGACCCGGAGGTCACCTCGACGTACGTGCGGCGCGGCGGCCTGCCGGCCACGCTCGACTTCGCCTTCCAGGAGGCGGCGCGCGGCTACACCGCCGGCGACGGCTCCGCCAGGGCGCTCGCCGACGTGTACGCCCGCGACGACCTCTACCGCGCCCGGGACACCGACGCGGGCCGGCTGACCACCTTCCTCGGCAACCACGACATGGGCCGGATCGGCTCGTTCATCGCCGGCGGCGGCACCGACCCGGCCACCCACCTGCGCCGCGACCGGCTCGCCCACGAGTTGATGTTCCTCACCCGCGGCCAGCCGGTGGTCTACTCCGGCGACGAGCAGGGCTTCACCGGCCCGGGCGGCGACAAGGACGCCCGGCAGGACATGTTCGCCTCGAAGACCCCCGACTACCTCGACGACGACCTGCTCGGCACCGACCGTACGCACGCCAGCGACCAGTTCGACCGCACCCACCCGCTCTACCGGGCCATCGCCGAGCTGGGCGCGTTGCGCCAGGCGCACCCGGCGCTGCGCGACGGCGTGCAGGTCGGCCGGTACGCCGCCGACGGCCCCGGCGTCTTCGCGTTCTCCCGGATCGACGCGAAGCAGCGCACCGAGTACGTCGTCGCGGTGAACAACGCCGCGACGGCGCAGACTGTCACCGTGGACACCTGGTCGGCCGGCGTCACCTTCACCGGCGTCTACGGCGCAACGGCCGCCCCGGTCGCCGGCGCGGACGGCAAACTCACGCTGACCGTGCCGCCGCTGTCGGCCGTGGTGCACCGCGCCGGCACCCCGATCGCGTCGCCCGACGCCGCGCCCCGGATCACGATCACCGCCCCGGCGCCCGTCGAGCCCGTCGCCACCAAGGCCGCCGTCACCGCGCAGGTCACCGGCGACCCGCTCGCCACCGTCACCGTCGCCGCCCGCGTCGCCGGCGGCAGGTGGACGCTGCTCGGCAGCGCCGACCGGGCCCCGTACACGGTGCACCACGACCTGACCGGGCTGGCCGGCGGCACGAAGGTCGAGTACAAGGCCGTCGTCCGCGACGGGAAGGGCCGCACCGCGACCGCCCGGTCCACCGCGACCGTGGGCACCCCGGCGCAGTCCGCCTCCCGGGAGTGGGCCGTGGTGCACTACCAGCGCCCGGCCGGCGGCTACGACGACTGGGGCCTCTACGCCTGGGGCGACATCGACCCCGCGTACGCCACCGAGTGGCCCAAGGGACAGCCGTTCGCCGGCGAGGACTCCTACGGCCGGTTCGCCTGGGTGAAGCTCAAGCCGGGCGCGAAGTCCGTCGGCTTCCTGGTGGTCGACAAGTCCGGGAACAAGGACGTGGAACAGGATCGGACGATCGACGTGACGAAGACCGGCGAGGTCTGGGTCAAGCAGGGCGACCCGGCGACGTACCCGAGCCGGCAGGCCGCCACCGGCGAACCCGACCCGCCGGTGGAGGACGGCACCGCCCTCATCCACTACCGCCGTGCCGACGGCAACTACGACGGCTGGGGCCTGCACCTGTGGGACGGCGCCGCCAATCCGACGGACTGGGCCGCCCCGCTCGCCCCGGCCCGGACCGACGCCTTCGGCGCGGTCTTCCGGGTGCCGCTGGCCGCCGGGGCGACCGGGCTGAGCTACATCATCCACTCCGGGGACGAGAAGGACCTGCCGACCGACCAGCGGCTCGACTTCGCCGACGCCGGGCGGGAGGTGTGGCTGCTCGCCGGCACGCCCGGGCGGCTGCTGCCGTCCACCGCCTCCGGCGCCGCAGGCGACGTCGACGTCACGAAGCAGAAGGCGCACTGGATCGACCGCTCGACCGTCGCCTGGCGGGCCGGGCCCACCGACGGCAGGACGTACGCCCTGGTCGCCGCCCCGGCCGGCGGGGTGAGCGTCGCCGACGGCGAGCTGGTCGGCACGTACACCACGCTGCGGTTGACCGCGCAGCGCAACGGGCTCACCGAGGCCCAGCGCGCGGCCTTCCCGCACCTGTGGGCGCACGGCGCCTTCACGCTCGACCGGCGGGACCTGGCGAAGGTCCCGGCTGCCCTGCGCGGGCAGCTCCTGGTGACCGAGCGGGACGCCGAGGGCGCCCTGCTCGCCGCGACCGGCGTGCAGATCCCCGGCGTGCTCGACGACGTCTACGCCCGGGCCACCGGCGCGAGGCTCGGGCCGACCTTCGCCGGCGGGGTGCCGACGCTGGCCGTCTGGGCACCCACCGCCCGCACGGTCTCGCTCCAGCTCTTCGACTCGCCGACCGCGCCGCCGAGGACCGTGGCGATGCGCCGGGACGACCGCACCGGCGTCTGGTCCGTGCGCGGCGCCCGCGACTGGACCGGCAGGTACTACCGGTACCAGGTGCAGGCATGGCAGCCGGCGACGCAGAAGATGGCCACCGCCGCCGTGACCGACCCGTACTCGGTGGCGCTGGCGCCGGACTCCACGCACAGCCAGATCGTGGACCTGGCCGACCCGGCGCTCGCACCGGCCGGATGGGCCGCGCTGCGCAAGCCGGCGGCGGTGCCGTCGACGAAGGTGCAGATCTCCGAGCTGTCCGTGCGGGACTTCTCGATCGCCGACAGCACCGTGCCGGCGGAGCGGCGGGGCACCTACCTCGCCTTCACCGACCCGGGCACCGCCGGCATGAAGCACCTCAAGGCGCTCGGCGAAGCCGGGGTGACCCACCTGCACCTGCTGCCCGCGTTCGACTTCGCCACGATCCCCGAGCGCCGCGCCGACCAGCGGCAGCCGGCCTGCGACCTGGCCGCGCTGCCGCCGGACTCCGAGCAGCAGCAGAGGTGCGTCGCGGCCGTGGCCGACACCGACGGCTACAACTGGGGGTACGACCCGCTGCACTACACGGTGCCGGAGGGCGGCTACGCCGTCGACCCGGCCGGCGCGAGGCGCACCACCGAGTTCCGGCGGATGGTGGCCGGCGTCAACGGCGCCGGGCTGCGCGTGGTGATGGACGTCGTCTACAACCACACCTCGGCGGCCGGCGCCGACCCGAAGTCGGTGCTCGACCAGATCGTGCCCGGCTACTACCACCGGTTGCTGGACGACGGCAGCGTCGCCAACTCGACCTGCTGCGCCAACACCGCCCCCGAGCACGCCATGATGGGCAAGCTCGTGGTGGACTCGCTGGTCACCTGGGCCAGGGCGTACAAGGTGGACGGTTTCCGGTTCGACCTGATGGGCCACCACCCGAAGGCGAACATCCTGGCCGTCCGCGAGGCGCTCGACGGGCTGACCGTCGCCCGCGACGGCGTGGACGGCAAGAAGATCCTGCTCTACGGCGAGGGCTGGAACTTCGGCGAGGTCGCCGACGACGCCCGGTTCGTGCAGGCCACCCAGGCCAACATGGCCGGCACCGGGATCGGCACGTTCAACGACCGGCTGCGCGACGCGGTACGCGGTGGCGGGCCGTTCGACGCCAACCCGCGGGTGCAGGGCTTCGCCTCCGGCCTGTTCACCGACCCCAACGGCGACGACGTGAACGGGTCCACGGCCGAGCAGCGGGCCCGCCTGCTGCACCAGCACGACCTGATCAAGGTGGGGCTCACCGGCAACCTGCGCGGATACCGGTTCACCGACTCGTCGGGCCGGCAGGTGACCGGAGCGCAGGTCGACTACAACGGCTCGCCCGCCGGCTACACCGCCGCGCCGGGGGAGGCGGTGACCTATGTCGACGCGCACGACAACGAGATCCTGTACGACGCGCTGGCGTACAAGCTGCCGCAGGACACCCCGGCGGCGGACCGGGCCCGGATGCAGGTGCTGGCGCTGGGCACGGTGGTGATGGGGCAGGGGCCGGGCTTCGTCACCACCGGCACCGAGCGGCTGCGCTCGAAGTCGCTGGACCGCAACTCGTACAACTCGGGTGACTGGTTCAACCAGATCCGCTGGGACTGCGACTGCGCCCAGGGCAACGGCTTCGGCGCCGGCCTGCCGCCCGAGCAGGACAACCGGGACAAGTGGCCGTACGCCAAGCCGCTGCTGGCCGACCCGGCGCTGGTGCCGGACTGCGCGGCGATCGACCTGGCCGACGCCCGCTACGCCGAACTGCTGAAGATCCGGGCCTCCTCGCCGGTCTTCGGGCTGACGACGGCGGAGCAGGTGCAGAAGCGGGTCGCCTTCCCGCTCTCCGGGGCGGGGGAGACCCCCGGCGTGCTCACGATGACGCTGGACGGTCGGGGCCTCGACGGGCGGTGGACGTCGGTGACGGTGGTCTTCAACGCCACCGGCGAGACGGCGACGCAGCGGCTTACCGGCCTGCGCGGGGCCGACGTCGCGCTGCACCCGGTGCTGCGGACCTCGGCCGACGAGGCGCTGCGGACGGCCTCGTTCGACCGGGCCAGCGGCACGTTCACCGTGCCGGCCCGCAGCGTGGCGGTCTTCGTGCAGAGCTGACGCGCGACGTGGACCGGCCCCCTTCCGCGTCGTGCGGAAGGGGGCCGGTTCGCTGTTCGCCCGGTTCATGCGGCCGGTGCCGGTGGCACCGGCCGCACGTCACCCGAGGATGGTTCAGCCGAAGCAGTTCTCCACGGGGGAGGGGCTGCCCTGGCAGTTCGTCGGCTTGTTGCCCTTGATCGCGGTCTTGTCGTCCACGTTCACCTCGCCGCCGAAGTTGAACACCCCGCCCGGCCGGATGGTGGAGAAGTTGTTCGCCACCTTCGTGTCCTGCAGGTTGACCTCGCCGAAGGCGTTGAAGATGCCGCCGCCGATGCCGATCGGGCCGACGGCCCGGTTCCCGACGATCTCGCTGTCGCGGAACGTGACCTCGCTGGCGAGGTTGAACACGCCGCCGCCGAAGAAGCCGGCGACGTTCTCCTTGACCTCGGTCTTCTCCGCCGTGACCGTGGCGCCGAAGGCCAGGGCGATGCCGCCGCCGACACCCACGGTGGTGTTCTTGGCGACCGTGACCTTGTGCAGGTGGAGCTGGCTGTCGTCGGCCGCGGCGATGCCGCCGCCCGCGATCACCGCGTTGTTGTCGGTGATCCTGGAGTACTTGACCGTGGTGTGGCCCTCGATGTCGAGGATGCCGCCGCCGAAGCCGATCGTGTCGTTGCCGCTGATCTCGCTCTTCTCGATCCAGGCGGTCCCGCCGGGGACGTCGTCGCGGAAGATGCCCGGTGCGCCGTTGGCGATGCCGCCGCCGCCGATGCCCGAGTTGTTGTGCTTGACGTGGGACTCGTCGACCTTGAGCACCCCGGCGTTCAGGATGCCGCCGCCGAAGAAGAAGGCGGTGTTGTCGGCGACCGTGGTGTGGCGCAGGCTGGTCTTGCCGAAGTTGGCGATGCCGCCGCCACTGCCGCCGGCCTGGTTCTCCACGATGTGGCTCTTCTCGATGTCGGCCGAGCCTCCCGGCTGCACCAGGATGCCCGCGCCGTCGTTGGGCTCCGGCTCCTGCAGCACGCCGACGTCGGCCTTCGCCGCCGCCTTGGCCGCCGCCGCGCCCTTCGGCGCGGCCTGGAGCAGGGGCAGGTACGGCTTGCCGGCCTTCGCCGCCGCCGTCGCCTCGACCGAGTTGGAGTACCGCGACCACACGGATTCCGGCGTCACCGGCTGGGGCGTGTCCACCTCGACCGTCTGGCCGTTCTTGATGGTCAGACCCTTGAGGGTGAGGTGCCCGCCGCTGCCGACGTTGAAGATCCGGAACTGCTCGGCGGTGGCGTCCCGCACGATCTTGGTGTCGTGGCCCTTGAGCGTCACCGACTGCGTGATCACCGGCAGGCCGTTGCCGTATTCGTCGTGCCGGGTCAAGGTGTACGTGCAGTCCTTGGCCAGCTCGAACACGCCGCCGTGGTTGGCGTTGGCGTACACGATCGCCTGGATCAGCTTGTCGGAGTCGCAGGGCACCTCCTTCCCGCGATCCTTGTGGTTCCGGTCCTTGTCGTTCCGGTCCCGGTCCTTGCCCTCTCGGCCCTGGTCGCCCTCGCGGCCCTTCTCCTCACGGTCCGCGCCCCGGTCGCCGTCCTTGCCGACCTGCTGCGCGGTGGACCACTTCAGGCCGTCCACGCCGACCGCGCCGGCGCCGGTGGCCACGCCCACGGCAGCGAGGCTGACCACGCCGGTCAACCCGGCCACACCGCTGGCGAGCCAGAGCTTGCGGCGACGCTTGGGCGCCGCCGGCCGCTCGGAGTCGTTGTTCGTTAGGTAGTTGGACATCGGAGCTCTCTGCCCTCTCCTCGTACCAGACAGGGTCGCGGCGCCACAGGCGAGCGTCCCCTGCTACAAATCGGTTGTAGCTCCCGAACCAGACATTATGAGAATCTTCCTCGCCTCGCGGCCATATCCGAAATAACCCCGCATTAGGTACCTTGCGCCCCTGCCGGGACTGCGTGTCCGTTACGGAGTGTGACGGGCTGCGACGGGCCGCGACGGGCCGGGACGCCGCAAGGCGGGCGAAACGGGAGGCTCCTCCCCGCCAGTGGTGGGGAGGAGCCGTCCGCTATGTGGATCAGCCGCTTGCCGGTCAGGCGAAACAGCCGGGAACGTTGACGCAGTTGGTGGGCCGGTTGCCCGTCACCGCGGACTCGTCGTCCAGCGTGACCGTGCTGCCGGGCGCGTTGAAGATGCCCCCGGGCGGGCGGGTGGCGAAGTTGTGCGCCATCCTGGTGTCGTCCAGGGTCACGGTGCCCCCGTCGGTGTTGTGGATGCCGCCGCCCCGGCCGAACGGGCCGACTGCCCGGTTGCCGACGACCTCGCTGTGGCGCAGCGTGACATCGCTGTCCTCGGTGAAGATGCCGCCGCCGAAGAATCCGGCGGTGTTCTCCCGTACCGCGCTGCGCTCGATGGTGGCGGTGCTGTCGTCCGCCACCGCGAGCCCGCCGCCCACCCCCGCGGTGACGTTCCTGGCGACCGTGGCGTGCGTCAGGGTGAGCTGGCTCTCGTCCGCCACCGCGATGCCGCCCCCGGCGAGCAGCGCCCGGTTGCCGGTGACCTTGGACTCGTGGACGGTGGTGGTGCCCTCGACGTCGAGGATGCCGCCGCCGAAGCCGACCGTGTCGTTGCCGGTGACCTCGCTCTTGTAGACCCAGACCGAGCCGCCGTCGACGTCGTCGGAGAGGACCCCCGGGGCGCCGTTGGCGATGCCGCCACCGCCGATCCCGGCGTTGTCGTCCTTCACCTTCGACTCGTCGATCTGGAGTACGCCGGCGTTGAGGATGCCGCCGCCGTAGCGGAGGGCGGTGTTGTCCGCGACGGTGCTCCTGCTCATTCGGGTGTGGCCGTAGTTGGCCAGGCCGCCCCCGCTGGCACCGGCCTGGTTGTGGGTGATCTCGCTGTGCAGGATGTCGGCGCTGCCGCCCGGCTGCACCAGGATGCCGGCGCCGTCGTTGACGCCCGGCTGTGCCAGGGTCCGTAGGCCGCCCGCGTCGGCCCGCGCGTCGGCCCCGGTCGCCATCTTCACGCTCCCGGTGGCCGGCGGCGCCGGTTTCGCCGGGGCCGTGGACCCGGCCGCCGCGGCCGTGGCGGTGGCGGAGGTCGAGTACCGCGACCAGACCGCCCCCGGCGCCACGGTGGCCGGCGTGTCGAGGGTCTGGCCGCCCTTGACGGTCAGACCCTTCAGGGTCAGGTGCCCGCCGCTGCCGACGTTGAGGATCCGGAAGTGTGCGGCGGTGGCGTCGCGGACGATGGCGGTCCGCTCGCCCTTGAGCGTGATCGGCTGGGTGATCACCGGCAGCCCGTTGCCCCCGTCGGCGCGGGTCAGCCGGTAGGTGCACCCCTCGGCCAGTTCCAGCAGGCCACCGCGGGAGTCGTTGGCGTGGACGATGGCCTGGATCAGTTTGTCGGAGTCGCACGGCACCTTGCTGGTCGGGCCCTGGTGGTCGCGTTCCTCGCCCCCGCTCCACCCGCCGGTCTCCCGGCCGCCCCAGGCGCCGCCGGCCGGGGCCTCTTCGTCCTCGGCGCCCCTGTCGGTGTCGCCGCCGTGCTCCGCCTGCTCGTCGACCTTGCCGGCGTCGCTGACGTTCTGCTTCGGCCTGGACGAGCGGGCGTCCGACAGGCGGTCCGCGTCGGCCTTGTCGTCGCGGGCGGCCAGCCCGCCCATGGCCGCCAGGCCGACGATGCCGGTCAACCCGGCGACGCCGGCGGCGACCCAGAGTTTCCGCCGCACTTTCGTCGGCGTGCCCCCGGGGGCGTCGCCGTCGGGCGTCGTTACGTCATTGGACATCAGAGCCTTCCGCCCTTTCCTGCTACCAGACGGGGCCGCACCGCGCGAGGCGGCGTGACCAGCTACAAATCGGTTGCAGCCTCTGACGCCCACCGTATGAGAAGGATCCTCGCGACGGGGACTTATCCGAGAAAACCCCGCATTCCGCTCGCATCGGGCATTGAACGGGGCAACCCGGCGGCCCCGGGCAGGAAGCGGGTGACCGCGAGCACGGCGACGGGCCCCGCCGCCGGCGCGGTCGACGTCCGACACGTCGCGCGCCGACGGCGGGACCCGTCGTGCGGTGCGGAACCCGCGGGTCAGCCCGGCAGGCGCGGACCGGCCTCGCGCTGCTCCGCCAGCCAGGTCTCCACCTCGTCGGCGGCGCGCGGCAGCCCGGCGGAGAGGTTCACCGCGCCGGTAGCGGTGACCAGGACGTCGTCCTCGATCCGGACGCCGATCCCGCGCAGCTCCTCGGGAACCAGCTCGTCCTCCGGCTGGAAGTAGAGCCCGGGCTCGACGGTGAGCACGTAGCCCTCGCCCAGCGTGCCGTCCCGGTACTTCTCCTTGCGGGCGTTCGCGCAGTCGTGCACGTCGATGCCGAGCATGTGGCTGGTGCCGTGCAACGTCCAGCGCCGGTACACCGTCGACCTGCCGTCCATGGCCTCGTCGACGCTCCCCGGCAGCAGACCCAGGTCGGACAGCGCCTCGGCGAGCACCCGCATCGAGGCCAGGTGGACCTCCCGGAACGCCACGCCGGGCCGGATGGCGTCGATGCCGGCCTGCTGCGCGGCGTGCACGGCGTCGTAGACCTGGCGCTGAAGCGGGGTGAACCGGCCGTCGACCGGCAGCACCCGCGTGACGTCGGCGGTGTAGAGGTTGCGGTTCTCCACGCCCATGTCCATCAGCAGCAGCTCGCCCGGCCGCGTGGTGCCGTGGTTGTGCACCCAGTGCAGGATCGTGGCGTGCTCGCCCGCGCCGACGATCGAGCCGTAGCCGACGTCGTTGCCGTCGTGCCGGGCGCGCAGCGCGAAGATCCCCTCCAGCAGCCGCTCCGACACGCTCCGGTCCGCCGGCAGCGCCCGGGCCACGTCCTCGAAACCCCGGACGGTCGCGTCGACCGCGTCCTGGAGCTGGGCGATCTCCCACTCGTCCTTGACCAGCTTCAGCTCCGAGATGGCGATCGCCAGCTCCCGGTCGCGGGCCGGCTGGCCCTCGGCGCGGTGGCCGTCGTACGGGCGCACGGCCGCGTCCACCCGCGTGTCGAAACCGCGCAGCACCCGGGTACGCCCCGGCGCCAGGTCGGCCAGCGTCGCGTCCAGCTCGGTCAGGTCCGCCGTGGGCAGGCCCAGCTCGGTGGACTTCTCGGCCAGGGTGTGCCGCCGGCCGACCCACAGCTCTCCGTGCCGGCTGCGGAAGAACTCGTCGGTCCGCCGCGACGAGCGGGGCCGCATGTACAGGGTGGCGTCGTGACCCGACCCGTTCGGCCGCAGCACGAGCACGCCGTCCGGGTCGTGGTCGCCGGTCAGGTAGGCGAAGTCGCTGCCCGGCCGGAACGGGTGGTCGGTGTCGTTGGCGCGTACCTTCTCGCCACCGGTGGGGATCACCAGGGTCTCGCCCGGGAAGGCCGCCGAGAGCGCGGCCCGCCGCTTGGCGTGGTTCGGCACCTCGGGTCGCGGGCCGACCGGCAGGGTGGTGTCCCGCCAGCCCCGCCGCATGAACGCCAGGAACGCCTCGGGGAAGTCCGGGTCGTGCGACTCGGTGCCGTCCGCCGGCCGGCTGTCGGTACGTCCCTCGGTCATGCCTGCTCCCTCCGCGTCGTCGCAGGTCAGACGGTACCGCGCGCCGCCGGGGCCCGGCCGGGCCCCGACGGTGGCGGGTGTCGTACGCGACGGATGCCACCCGTACGCGCCGCCCGCCGCCCCGGCGGCTCCGGACGCGGTCCCCGCCCGGCCACGCGGCGTCGCGGCGGGGGAGAGCCCAGCGGTGCCGCGACGGCCGCTCGGGCCGCGTGGAAAGATGACGACCATGTGCGGACTCCTGGCCTTCTTCAGCGCGCGCGGCGACGCCGCCGCCCACCGCGACAACATCGCCGGGGCGTTGGAATGCCTGCACCACCGCGGACCGGACGAGACCGGTGTCGAAGTGGTCGGCGACGCCTCCGGCCGGTACGCGGACGGGGTGTTCGCGCACAAGCGGTTGGCGATCATCGACGTGGCCTCCAGCCAAGAGCCCCTGTCCTACGCGAACGGGCGCTACCTGCTCACCTTCAACGGTGAGATCTACAACTACATCGAGCTGCGCGAGGAGCTGATCCGGACCTTCGGCGCGCAGTTCGCCACCGCCGGTGACGGCGAGGTGATCGTCGCCGGCTACCACTTCTGGGGCGAGCAGGTGCTCACTCGGCTGCGCGGCATGTTCGCCTTCGTCATCTGGGACCGGCAGGAGCGCCGCGCGTTCGGCGGCCGGGACTACTTCGGCATCAAGCCGCTGCACTACCTGGAGACCGCCGACGGCCTCTACCTGGCCTCGGAGAAGAAGGCGCTGCTGCCCTTCGCCCACTCCAACTACCAGGGCGACGCCGGCATCGACACGGCCAACCTCAGCCACTACCTGACCCTTCAGTACGTGCCCGAGCCCGGCACCCTGCACAAGGGCATCAGCCGGATCGGCTCCGGCGAGTACCTGACCTGGACCCCGGGCGGGCGCATCGACGTGCGCCGGTGGTACCGGCCGGTGTTCCGGCCCACCCCGGTCGACGACGAGCAGCGGCTCTACCACGAGATCCGGGAGACGCTGCGCGAGAGCGTCCGGATGCACATGCGCTCCGACGTGCCGGTCGGCTCGTTCCTCTCCAGCGGCATCGACTCGACCGCCGTGGTCGCCCTCGCCCGGGAGTTCAACCCGAACATCCTCACCTTCACCGTCGGCTACGACGTGCCGGGCTACTCGGAGATCGACGTCGCCCAGGACTCGGCCCGGCACCTCGACGTGACGACCATCCCGACCAAGATCGGGCCGTACGACATGATCGAGGCGCTGCCGAAGATCGTCTGGCACCTGGACGACCCGGTGGCCGACCCGGCCCTGGTGCCCCTCTACTTCGTGGCGAAGAAGGCCGCCGAGCACGTCACCGTGGTGCTCTCCGGCGAGGGCGCCGACGAGTTCTTCGGCGGCTACACCATCTACCGCGAGCCGCTGTCGTTGAGCTCGGTCAACGGGCTGCCGGACGGGGTGCAAAAGGGGCTGCGGGCGGTCTCCAAGGCCATCCCGCAGGGGGTTAAGGGCAAGAGCTTCCTGGAGCGCGGCACCACCGCGATCGAGCAGCGCTACTACGGCAACGCCCGGATGTTCACCGAGGAGGAGAAGCAGCACCTGCTGCGCCGCTACGACCCCTCGGTCCGCTACACCGACGTCACCGCGCCCATCTACGCCGAGTGCACGGAGCTCGACGACGTCACCAAGATGCAGTACGTCGACCTCTACACCTGGCTGCGCGGCGACATCCTGGTCAAGGCGGACCGGATCTCGATGGCGCACTCGCTCGAGGTGCGGGTGCCCTTCCTGGACCGGGCGGTCTTCGACGTGGCGTCGAGGATCCCGGTGGACCTCAAGCTCCCGCCCCGCTCCGACGCCACCAAGTACGCGATGCGCCAGGCGTTGCAGGGCGTGGTGCCGCCGGCCATCGTCAACCGCAAGAAGCTCGGCTTCCCGACCCCCACCCGGGTCTGGCTGCGCGGCGAGATGTACGAGTGGGCCCGGCACGTGCTGTCCACCTCCGGCGCCGGCGACCTGCTCGACCTGTCGTACGCGATGCGGCTGCTGGAGGAGCACAAGCGGGAGGAGGCCGACCACTCCCGCAAGGTGTGGACGGTGCTGATCTTCTGCATCTGGCACGCCATCTTCGTCGCCAAGACCCTTGACCCGGGCATCCAGCGCAACCAGTCCGCCCTGCTCACCAAGCCCGTGGTCGGCTCCATGGTCCGCTGACCCCGGCCCCCGCCCGGCCCCGGGCCCCAATCCCCTGGGCCCGGCCCCGGCCGGCGGTCTCGCCGTCGATCAAGAGGTTTGCGTCCCCGGAGGTGTTCCGGAGGACGCAAACCTCTTGATCATCTCAGGGGACCGGGACCGGGACCGGGACCGGGACCCGGACCCGGGTGGGCAGCGTGTCAGCGGCCGGAACAGGTGACCGTGGGCAGGGTGTTGGTGCCGTTGGTGGTGGCGACGAAACCGAAGGTCGTGGTGCCCTCCGGGGCTATCGTGCCGTTGTACGGCGCGTTGGTCACGGTGACCGAGGAGCCGGATCCGCTCAGCGTGCCGCTCCACAGGCTGTTGATGGTCTGTCCGCTGGGCCACGTCCAGTTGGCGGTCCACCCCGACCAGGTCGACGCGCTGTGGTTCATGATCATGACCTCGCCCTGGAAGCCGCCCGACCAGGAGCCGGTCACCTTGAAGACCGCCATGCAGTCACCGCTGTGCGGCGGCGGCGTGGTCGGGTTCGGCGGCGGGGTCGTCGGGTTGGGCGGCGGCGTGCTCGGGTTGGGCGGCGGGGTCGTCGGGTTCGGCGGCGGCGTGCCGCCCGGCCCGACGCCGGTGACCTCGCCGTTGCCGCCGTCGAAGGTGACGTCCGAGCAGCCGAAGAAGTTCTCCTGGCTGTCGGAGCGGACCCACCGGGAGTAGATGAGGTGCCGGCCGCTCTTGTTGGTGGGCAGGTTGCCGCTGAAGTAGTAGTGCCCGTCGTTGGTGCCGCTCGAGCCGCGCTGCGGCGGGTTGGTCACCGTCAGGAACGGCTCCTCCAGGTCGCTCCAGGCCAGCGGCCGGTCCGGGCTCCAGCCGTCCTTCGTGACGTAGAAGTAGAACGTGCCCGGGTGGTGGGCCCAGTTGCTGTAGCGGAAATCCATCCGGGCCCCGGCCGTCAGGTGGGTCAGCGGCCAGTCGGTGCGGGCCAGGTCGTAGCCGGCGAAGCCCGGGTTGCCGCCGCTGCACAGCTTGCCGTCCGGGATGAAGCCGACGGTCCGGCCGCCGGCGTCGGAGCGCAGCACGCTGAACCAGTTGTAGAGCGAGTTGGCCCCGCTCTGGGCCACGGCGGCGGAGCAGGCGGGGTTGTTCGGCTTGATCTCGCCGGTGCTGGTGAGGCCGTCCTTCCAGCAGAGGTAGGTGCGGCTGCCGGGGGCCATCGGGGTGCCGTGCGCGGCGGCGGGGTCAGGCCCCGCCGTCAGGACGACGGCACCCGCGAGAAGGGTCGCGGCCGCGGTGAGCAACGCGGCCGTACGCGATCGGTGGGACACGGGTACTCCTCACTCGCGGGACGCGGGCGTCCCACGGGCAACGCGCGGGGGCGGCTCCGGCCGCCCCGCTGCGACGCGGGTAAGACGGTCGCGGCGGACGTGCCCGGCGCGGATGGCCGGCGTACGTGCGCCGTCGGCGGCCCGACTGGCGGGCCGGTGCCCTCGCGTGGATGTGAACCCGGCGCCGGCGGCGCGGCAGCCCCCGCACCGCCCGGCAAGCGCCATCCCACCACGGACGACGACGGCACGCAATAGCCGTTGCTCGATGTGTCAGTAACGCTCGGCGAGGTGCTCGCGGCCGGCCGGCGGCTCGTAGGGCTCGGGCCAGAACTCGGTGACCTCACGGACCAGACCGGCCTCGTCGAGGTCGAAGAAGCTGGTGGCCCCGAGCTGCGCGCCCTCGTGGGCGCAGGTGATCCAGGTCGCGGCGTGCCGGCCCGCGCCGACCGACCGGATCACCGTGAGGTGCCAGCCGTCGGGGTACTCCCGGTTGAACCGCACCACCGCGGAGCGGCCGGTGATCCGCTCGCGGGTCTGCGGCAGGTGGTAGACGACGTCGTCGGCGAGCAGCCGGCCGAAGGCCGCCCAGTCCCGCGCCTCGCACGCCGCCCAGTAGGCCAATACGGTGGCTTCAGCGCTCGTCACGGCCCGTACTGTGCCAGCCTGGTGCGACAAGATCGGTCGGCGCGCGCCGTGGACGGAGGACCGGAATGGGATACGCGGTGGTGCTCGGCGAGGCACTGGTCGACCTGCTCGACAGCGAGCGCGACGGCGAGCCGGTCTACCGGCAGGCCGTCGGGGGCGGGCCGCTGAACGTCGCGGTCGCCGTCGCCCGGCTCGGCGGCGCGGTGCAGTTCGTCGGGTCGCTCGGCGACGACCTCCTGGCCGGGCGGATCCGCGGCTTCCTGACCCGTGCGGGCGTCGGCCTGGCCGGGGCGGTCACCGTCCCCGCGCCGACCGCGCTGGCGGTGGCCACCTTCGCCGGTCCCGAACCCGACTTCCGGTTCTACGGCGAGCCGCCCTCCTACGGCCTGCTCGGCCCCGACGACCTCGACGCCGAGCTGGTCGGGGGCGCCGGCGTCGTCTACTGCGGGTCGATCGTGCTGCTCCAGCCACCGGTGCTGGCCGCCGCGCGCCGGGCCTGGGGGCTCGCCTCCGGGCTGCGGGTCTTCGACCCGAACGTGCGCCCCCGGCTGCTCGACGGGCCGGCCGCCCTGGCCGGGCTGCGCGAGGTGGTGGCCGAGTTCGCCGCCGGCGCCCACCTCGTCAAGCTGAGCGCCGCCGACGCGAAGCTGCTCTACCCCGGCGAACCCGAGGAGGGCGTGGCCGCGTACCTGCGGGAACTCGGCGCCGGCACCGTGGTGGTCACCCTCGGCGCCGCCGGCGCGGTGCTCGCCGCCGCCGGTGCCGATCCGGTACGCGTACCCGCGCCGAAGGTCGACGCGGTCGACGCCACCGGCGCCGGCGACGCGGTGATGGGCGCGCTCATCGCGGACCTGCTGGTCGACGGCGAGCCCGCCGACCCGGCGGCCTGGCCCGGGCGGGTGGCGTTCGCGCTGCGGGTCGCCGGCCTGGTCTGCGAGTCGCCGGGCGGCGCGACGGCCATGCCCACCCGCGCCGAGGTCCTCGCCCGCTTCGCCCGCTGACCCGCCCCCGCCGCGACCACGCGCGTCAGGCGGTGCCGTCGAGTTCGGCGTAGCCGCGGCGGGCGGCGTACAGGGCGGGACGGGCGCCGAAGGGCGCCTCGGCGGCGACCCGCTCGGGCGGTGCGCCGCCGGTGTGCCCGGCGCGGATGAGCCAGGCAAGCTCGACGAGCTGGGCGTGCTGGGCGCGGACGAACTCGGCGTCCACCGGATCGCCGTGCCCCGGCACCACCACGGTGGCCGGGGTGGTCATCCGCAGCAGCTCCGCCACCGTGTCGGGCCACTGCAACGGGTACGACTCCTCGAAGGCGGGCGGCCCGCTCTGCTCCACCAGGTCCCCGGCGACCAGCACGTCGGCGTCCGGCACGTGCACCACCAGGTCGCCGGCGGTGTGCCCCCGACCGGGGTGGCGCAGCACCACCCGTCGGCCGCCCACGTCGAGCACGGCCTCGCCGTGCACGGTGTGCGTCGGCGCCAGCAGCGCGGTCCCGGCCACCTCCTCGGCCAGCGCGGGATGCTCGTCGCGCAGCTCCTCGTACGCCTCCCGGAGCAGCCGGTCCGGCTCGCGCATCGCCTCGGCGGCGATTTCGTGCGCGTAGACCGGGCGGGGCGGGTCGGCGGCGAGGGTGGCGTTGCCGAAGCAGTGGTCGAAGTGGTGGTGGGTGTTCACCACCGTCCACGGGGCGGTGGTGACCGCCCGGGCCGCGTCGGCCAGCGCGGCGGCCTGCCCGGCGGTGGAGAGCGTGTCGACCAGCAGCGCGGCCCCGTCGCCGACGACGAGGGTGACGTTGACGTGCAGCAACGGCTCGCGCAGCACGTGCACCCCGTCGGCGACCGCCACGAAGCGGGCGGTCACGACGACCGCGCGGCGCGTTCCACGAAGCGCTGCCGGTCGACCAGCACCCGCTCCACCCGGCCCTCGGCGACGGTCTCGTCGCCGTCGCTGACGCTCACCTCGAAGTGCAGCCGCCGCCCGTCGACCGCGGCCAGCCGCGCCTGCGCCACCACCGTGCGCCCCACGGGGGTGGCGGCCCGGTGGTCGAGCTCGACCCGGGTGCCGACGGTCGTCGACCCGCCGGGCATCCGGTCGGCGGTGGCCGCCACCGTGGCCGCCTCGGCGAGGGCGAGCACGCGGGGCGTGCCCAGGACGGGCACGTCCCCCGAGCCGACCGCCTCGGCGGTGTCGGTGTCGGTGACGGTCAGCTCCACCCGGGCGGTCAGGCCCGGGGTCAGCGCGGGCTCCGGCTGCTCCTGCATGGTCAGAGCCTAGACGAGACGGCACCGGGCGGCGGGCGGCCGGCGAGGGACCGGTGGTCGGCGTCGGTCGATGCCGTCCGCGCCGTTAACCTTGACCGCGATGTCTGTCGCGACCGACCCCCAGCCCCCCGCCCGGACCGAGCCGCCCGCCTCGCCCGACGGCGGGCGTCGCCGTGTGGTCGCGATGACGGTGTGGGGGGTCGCCTTCGTCGCCGGCTGGCTCGGCATCGGCCTGCCGACCGACCCGGCGTACGCGTTCCTGTGGATCTGGGCGGCGACGGTCGCCTGGAACAGCAGCCGGCCGTGGCGCAGCCACCTGCGCTTCGCGCGGGACTGGGTGCCGGTGGTGCTGCTGCTGGCCGTCTACAACCTGTCCCGGGGCTTCGCCGACAACGGCGCCACCCCGCACGCGTACGAGCTGATCGTCGCCGACCGGGTGATGTTCGGCTGGGCGACGGGCGGGCAGGTGCCGACGACCTGGCTCCAGGAGCACCTCTACCGGCCCGAGGTGCACTGGTGGGACGTCGCCGTCAGCTGGGTCTACTTCTCCCACTTCGTGGTGGCGCTGGCCGCCGCGGCGGTGCTCTGGCTGCGGGACCGGGGGCGGTGGGCGGCCTTCATGCGCCGCTGGGGCTTCCTGTGCGCGACCGGTCTGATCACCTACTTCCTCTACCCGGCCGCCCCGCCCTGGTGGGCGGCGCAGAACGGGCTGCTGGAGGAGGTCGCCCGGATCTCCACGCGCGGGTGGAAGGCGTTCGGCATGCACGGCGCCGGCAACCTGCTCAACGCCGGGCAGATCGCCTCCAACCCGGTGGCCGCGATGCCCTCGCTGCACACCGCGTTCGCGCTGTTCGTGGTGCTGTTCTTCCTGCGGCAGACCCGCCGCCGCTGGTGGCCGCTGCTGCTGGCGTACCCGCTGGCGATGACGTTCACCCTGGTCTACTCGGGCGAGCACTACGTCATCGACGTGCTGGTCGGCTGGGCGTACGTCGGGATGACCTTCCTCGCGGTCGGCCTGGCCGAGCGCTGGTGGGCGGCCCGCCGGGCGCGCCGGGCCCCGGCGGAGGAGTCCGACGCCGCGCCGACCGATCCGCCGGCGTCGGCCGGGCCGCCGCCGGTGACGGCGGCCCGCTGACCGGTCCGGGCGGGCTCAGCCCGCCCGGCGGGCGGCGTGCGCGCGGGCCGTCAGCTCCGCCGCCAGGGCCCACGCCTCGGCGACGTCCCGGTCCCGGGCGGCCGCGCCGGCGCCGCCGGCGGTGTCGGCGTGCACCGTGGCCAGCCGAAGCCGCCGCTGCGCCGGCCCCTGCACCACCCGCACGCTCTGGATCCGGGCGTACGGCACGAGCGCCAGCTGCCGGGTGAGCAGGCCGGAGCGGACGGCGAAGACCCGGGCGTCGAGCCCGGCGCCGAGCACGCCCCGGCTCAACGGGTTGAGCCAGCGTGCCCGCGTCGGCGGCGGGCTCAGCGGCAGCGCGGCCAGCCGCACCCCGGGCAGCACCTCGGCCACGATCGCCTCGCCGGTCGCCAGGTCACCGACGGGGAGCAGGCGGTCCGGCCGGTTGCGCTCGTCGGCCTCGCCGGCGGAGTAGCCGGCCACCTCCAGGCGCAGCCGCAGCCAGCCCCGGACCCGCCACAGCAGCGGCCAGGTCACCCCGACGGCCTGCACCCGGTCCAGCGGCACGGTCTGCGCGCGGGTCTCCAGCAGCCCGTTGCGGACCCGCAGCGTGCCCTCGTCCCGGCCGAGCCGGAAGTTCCAGTCGTCGAGCACCCGCCGCACCGGTTGCAGCAGCACCCCGGCCATGGCGGTGAGGGTGCTCGCCACCGCGATGAACGACCAGGAGTCCTCGGAGAGGAACTGCGCCACCACGAACGCGACGCCGAACGGGATCATGAACGCCTGCGGGGTCAGCAGCTGGCTGACCAGCAGGTCGTTGTTGCGCACGGCGTGCAGCGGCCGGCCGGGCGGTGGCGCCGGCGTGCCCGGCGTGCCCGGCGGACCCGCGGTCGCCCCGGGCGGCGGCGCGCTCGTCTCGGCCGCGACCCGCCCGGCGATCGCGAGCAGCCGCTGGCGCAGCGCGGTCGCCTCGGCGACGCTCAGGTAGGCCAGCGGCGCCTCCGTCTTGCCCCCACCCACCACCTCAAGCCGCAGCTCGGCCAGGCCGGTGAGCTGGGCGAGCAGCGGGCGGACCACCTCGACGGCCTGGAGCCGCTCCAGCGGGATCGCCCGGGTACGCCGCCAGAGGAGCCCCTCGTACACCCGCAGCTCGCGGCCCACCACGTGGTAGCCGGTGTAGTACCAGCTCACCACGGCCAGCACCGTGGCGCCCAGGGCCAGCACCACCGCCATCAGGGCGAACCAGCCGAAGCCGACCCGCGACAGCGTCGACCACGACAGGCCGGCGATCACCACGACCAGGGACTTGGCGCCGTGCAGGGCGGGGCTGAGCGGGTGCAGCCGCTGTCGCGGCTCGGCACCCCCCGCCGGCCCGGCAGGCCCCGCCGCCGCGACGTGCCCGGCCGGCTCCGGCGGCACGCCGGCTTCCGCTAGGTGCCCGGCGTGCTCCGGCGGCATGTTGGGCTGCGCGAGGTGCCCGGTCGGCTCCGGTGGGGCACCGGGCTCCGCCGGCATCGGCCCGGGGCGGTCCGTGCCCCGGGCGGCCGGGTCGCTCACAGGCCCTCCGCCCGGTCCTCGCCCAGCGCGGTGAGCCGGTCGCGCAGCCGGGACGCCTCCGCCGGGCGCAGCCCGGGCACCCGGGCGTCGCTCGCCGCCGCGGCCGTGTGCAACTGCACGGTGGCGAGCTTGAACGCGCGCTCCAGCGGCCCCGCGCTGACGTCGACGAACTGCATCCGCGAGTACGGCACGATGGAGAGCCGACGCACCAGCAGCCCGTGCCGGACCAGCAGGTCGTCCTCTCGCTCCGCGTAGCCCCAGGCCCGTACGGCGCGGACGATCGTCACGGCCCGCAGGACGCCGAACAGCAGCACCACGCCGAGTGCCGCGCCGAGGAAACCGCTGCCGCTGACCGCCCAGCCGACGCCCAGCCCGAGGGCGAGGACGACCAGCACCATCGCCAGGCGGATCAGCTCCACCCAGATCAGGTCGGCCGAGATCGACTGCCAGCGGACGGTGTCCGGCCACGGCTCCAGGGGGCCCGCCGGCGGAAGGGGTGGCGCCGGCGGCGGGCCGGCGGACCCGTCACCGCTCACCGGGGAGATCCGTTGTGCGCGCTCACCCTTCGAGCGTAGGCGATCCGGGCGCCGGTACGACCTCCCGGAGGAAGCCACGGGCGTCGAGGAAGTCACCGAGGGTGTCGCGGTGCGCGGCGCACGCGAGCCAGGTCTTGCGCCGGTCGGGGTCGTGCAGCCGGGGATTGTTCCACCTCAGCGCCCAGTGGGCGGGGGCACGACAGCCGCGGGACGAGCAGACCAGCGGCTCGTCGGCGGGGAGGGGGCTGCTCATCCGGGCCAGTCTAGGGCGGCGGCACCGGAGGTGTGAGCGCCGGGCGGCCACGGGGGGAGCCGCCCGGCGACGGGTGAATGGTACACGCGCCGGGCCCGTCCCTGTCCACCCGTGAGCGGCGATTCCGTGTCGCGCGACGGCGTGGCGGACCCGGGACACGGCATCGGGGACGGGGCGGCGAGAATCGGCTTCTCCCCACCTCGGCACTCAGCCGGGCATGCGAGTCTTGATACGCACCACGCCGCGCGACAACCGATCATGCTGTGGAGGACCGGTGGCCCAGCCGACCACGCCCGACGCCCCGACGCCGAACGGGACGGGCCCGGAGACACCCGAGCCGGTGACCACGCCGGCCGAGGACGCGACCCTGCTCGAGCGGGCGCTGTTCGAGATCAAGCGGGTGATCGTCGGGCAGGACCGGATGGTGGAGCGGATGTTCGTCGCGTTGCTCGCGCGGGGCCACTGCCTGCTGGAGGGCGTGCCGGGGGTGGCGAAGACCCTCGCGGTGGAGACCCTCGCGAGGGTGGTCGGCGGCTCCTTCGCCCGGGTGCAGTTCACCCCCGACCTGGTGCCCGCCGACATCATGGGCACCCGCATCTACCGGCAGTCGAGCGAGAAGTTCGACGTCGAGCTGGGCCCGGTGTTCGTCAACTTCCTGCTCGCCGACGAGATCAACCGGGCGCCGGCCAAGGTGCAGTCGGCGCTGCTGGAGGTGATGAGCGAGCGGCAGGTCTCCATCGGCGGCGAGACCCACCGGGTGCCCGACCCGTTCCTGGTGATGGCGACGCAGAACCCGATCGAGCAGGAAGGGGTCTACCCGCTGCCCGAGGCCCAGCGGGACCGCTTCCTCATGAAGATCGTCGTCGGCTACCCGACCGACGCCGAGGAGCGGGAGATCGTCTACCGGATGGGGGTCGCCCCGCCGCAGCCGGCGCCGGTCTTCACCACCCCCGACCTGATCGCCCTGCAACGCAAGGCGGACCAGGTCTTCGTGCACAACGCCCTGGTCGACTACGCGGTCCGGCTGGTGCTGGCCACCCGTGCCCCGGCGGAGCACGGGATGCCGGACGTCGCCCAGCTCATCCAGTACGGGGCCAGCCCCCGCGCCTCGCTCGGCCTGGTCCGGGCCACCCGCGCGCTGGCGCTGCTGCGCGGCCGGGACTACGCCCTGCCGCAGGACGTGCAGGACATCGCGCCGGACATCCTGCGCCACCGGCTCGTGCTCAGCTACGACGCGCTCGCCGACGACGTGCCCGCCGACCACGTGGTGCAGCGGGTGATGTCCACCATCCCGTTGCCCTCGGTCGCGCCCCGGCAGCAGGCCAGCCCCACGCCGACCACCGCGCCGCCGGGCGCCGGTTGGCCCGGGCAGCGCCCGTGACCTCACCCGCCCGTCGGCCTGCCGACGTCCCCTCCGACCGCACCGAAGCCGTCCTGTCGCGGCTGCAACTGATGGTCACCCGCAAACTCGACGGCCTGCTCCAGGGCGACTACGCCGGCCTGCTGCCCGGACCGGGCAGCGAGGCGGGGGAGTCCCGGGAGTACCGCCCCGGCGACGACGTGCGCCGGATGGACTGGCCGGTCACCGCCCGCACGACGATGCCGCACGTCCGGCGTACGGTGGCCGACCGGGAGCTGGAGACGTGGCTGGCGGTGGACCTCTCGGCGAGCCTGGACTTCGGCACCGGCCGGTGGCTCAAGCGCGACGTGGTGGTGGCCGCCGCGGCGGCGCTGGCCCACCTGACCGTCCGGGGCGGCAACCGGATCGGCGCGGTGATCGGCAGCGGCGGCGGCGTGAGCGCGCCGGCCCGCCGGTGGCGCGCCGCGCCGCCGGTCGCCAACCCGGACGTCTACACCCGGCTGCCCGCGCGCTCCGGGCGCAAGGAGGCCCACGCGCTGCTGCGGGCGATCGCCGGCACCGAGATCCGCCCCGGGCGCAGCGACCTGGGCACGCTTGTCGACATGCTGAACCGGCCGCCCCGGCGGCGGGGCGTGGCGGTGGTCATCTCCGACTTCCTCGCCCCGCCGGACCGGTGGGCCCGGCCGCTGCGTAAGCTGCGCGTCCGGCACGACGTGGTGGCGATCGAGGTGGTCGATCCCCGGGAGCTGGAGCTGCCCGACGTCGGGGTGCTGCCGGTGGTCGACCCGGAGACCGGCGAGCTGCACGAGGTGCAGACCGCCGACCCGCGGCTGCGCCACCGCTACGCCGAGGCGGCGGCCGCCCAGCGGGCGGAGATCTCCGCGGCGCTGCGCGGCGCGGGCGCGGCCCACCTGCGACTGCGTACGGACCGAGACTGGCTGCTCGACATGGTGCGTTTCGTGGCCGCGCAGCGGCACGCCCGCACCAGGGGGACGACACGATGATCCGCTTTCTGCAACCGTGGTGGCTGCTGGCCGTGCTGCCGGTGCTCGCCCTCGCCGCGCTCTACGTCTGGCGGCAGCTGCACCGCCGGGCGTACGCGATGCGGTTCACCAACGTGGACCTGCTGCGCACCCTGGCGCCGAAGGGGCTGGGCTGGCGGCGGCACGTGCCCGCCACGGCGTTCCTGCTCTGCCTGCTGGTGCTGGCGACCGCGCTGGCCCGGCCGTCGGTCGACACCCGGGAGCCGCTGGAGCGGGCCACCGTGATGCTCGCCATCGACGTGTCGCTGTCCATGCAGGCCGACGACGTGGCGCCGAACCGGCTGGAGGCGGCGCAGGAGGCGGCCAAGCAGTTCGTCGGGGAGCTGCCGGAGAGCTACAACCTGGGGCTGGTCTCGTTCGCCAAGTCGGCGAACGTGCTGGTGCCACCCGGCAAGGACCGCGACGCGGTGACCAGCGCGATCGACGGGCTGGTGCTGGCGGAGGCGACGGCGACGGGGGAGGCGGTCTTCACCTGCCTGGAGGCGATCCGGTCGGTGCCGGCCGACGGCGCGGCGGGGATCCCGCCGGCCCGCATCGTGCTGCTCTCCGACGGGTACCGGACCTCGGGCCGGTCGGTGGAGGAGGCGGCCGCGGCCGCGCAGGCGGCGAACGTGCCGGTCTCGACCATCGCCTTCGGCACCGACTCGGGGCAGGTGGACATCGGCGGTCAGCTGCAACGGGTGCCGGTGGACCGGCTGGCCCTGGCCGACCTGGCCGAGGCCACCGAGGGCTACTTCTACGAGGCGGCGTCGGTGACCGAGCTGAAGCAGGTCTACCAGGACATGGGCAGCTCGATCGGGTTCCGCACGGAACCCCGCGAGGTCACCCAGTGGTACGCGGGGGTGGCCCTGCTGCTGGCGCTCTGCGCCGGCGCTCTCAACCTGCTGTGGTCCTCGCGGATGCTCTGACCCGCGAGACGGGGCCGGCGGCGGTCAGTGCGCGCCGCCGCCGGCCAGGACGAAGACGACGGCCACCCAGACGGCGGCGAGGGTGAAGCCCAGCGGGGCGACGTAGCGGCTCATGGACGGCTCCGGGTGGCGGCTGGACGGTCCGCGCGTGCGGGGGCGGACCGCAGGGGGTGGATCAGGACGCGCACACGAAGTCGTGACCGGGCGGCTCCCGGCGACCGCCCGGGCGACGGGCGGCGCGGCGCGGTCGTCCGGCGCGGGGCCGGTGACCGGGCGGAGGCGGGGAGCGGAGCTGGGTCAGCTCACCTGCTGAGTCGTGGCTCAGCGGGGCTGACGTTCGGCCCGGCCACGACTGGGAGGATCGCTATCTCGCACAGCGATCACCTCCTGCGGTCGGCGGGGCCCGGAAGCGGACCGCACGGCCCGCAAACGCGGATCATCGTACACCCGCCGGTCGTCGTCGCCGCACTCGGCCGAGCGGCCGGACGGGCCTCGTCCGGCCGGCCCGCCGCGCGGCCGGCGGGGCGGGGCGCGGGCCGGCGCCGGGCGACGCCGCGCCGGCCCGGACGTGCCCGCCGTTAGCGCTTACCTGCCGGTAACGCCTAGGCTCCGACCGACCGGAGATCACTGAACTACAGGGGGAACCGTGGCCCGTACCGTCCTGGTGACCGGCGGCAACCGGGGGATCGGCCTGGCCATCGCGCAGGCCTTCGCGAAGCAGGGCGACCGGGTGGCGGTGACCCACCGCAGCGGCGATGCCCCCGAGGGGCTGTTCGGGGTCCGCTGCGACGTGACCGACTCCGCGTCGGTCGACGCGGCGTTCAGCGCGGTCGAGGCCGAGCTGGGGCCGGTGGAGGTGCTCGTCGCCAACGCCGGGATCACCGACGACACGCTGCTGCTGCGCATGTCGGAGGAGCAGTTCACCCGCGTGCTGGACACCAACCTGACGGGCGCGTTCCGGTGCGCCAAGCGCGCCTCGGGCAAGATGCTGCGCGCGAAGTGGGGCCGGATGATCTTCATCTCCTCGGTGGTCGGCCTCTACGGCGGCCCCGGCCAGGTCAACTACGCGGCGAGCAAGGCCGGCCTGGTGGGCGTGGCCCGCTCGATCACCCGCGAGCTGGGCAGCCGCAACATCACGGCGAACGTGGTCGCCCCCGGCTACGTGGAGACCGACATGACCGCGGGCCTGCCCGAGGACCGCAGGACCGAGTACCGCAAGGCCATCCCCGCCAACCGGTTCGCCCAGCCGGACGAGATCGCGGGCGTGGTCGCCTGGCTGGCCGGCGACGCCGCCGGCTACGTCTCCGGCGCCGTCATCCCGGTCGACGGCGGCCTCGGCATGGGCCACTGACAAGCGGCACCGGCCACTGACAAGCGGTCACTGAGAACTACGGAGGTATCCCTGCATGTCCGGACTGCTCGCCGGTAAGCGGCTGCTGGTCACCGGCGTCATCACCGACGCCTCGATCGCCTTCTCGGTGGCGAAGCTCGCCCAGGAGAACGGGGCGCAGGTCGTGCTCACCGGCTACGGCCGGCTCTCCCTGGTGGAGCGGATCGCCCGGCGACTGCCGGAGCCGGCCCCGGTGATCGAGCTGGACGTGACCGACGCCGACCACCTCGCCGGGCTCGGCGACCGCGTGCGCGAGCACGTCGACGGCCTGGACGGGGTGGTGCACTCGATCGGCTTCGCCCCGCAGAGCTGCCTCGGCGGCGGCTTCCTCGACGCCCCCTGGGAGGACGTGGCGACCGCGCTGCACGTCTCCACGTACTCCTACAAGTCCCTGGCCATGGCGGCACTGCCGCTGATGTCCGCCGGCGGCGCGGTGGTCGGCCTGACCTTCGACGCCACGAAGGCGTGGCCCGTCTACGACTGGATGGGCGTGGCCAAGGCCGGGCTGGAGTCCGCCTCCCGCTACCTGGCGCTGCACCTGGGCAAGCAGGGCATCCGCAGCAACCTGGTCGCCGCCGGGCCGCTGCGCACCATCGCCGCCAAGTCGATTCCCGGCTTCGACCAGTTCGAACAGGCCTGGGCCGAGCGCGCCCCGCTGGGTTGGAGCCTCACCGACCAGGAGCCGGCCGCGCGGGCCTGCCTGGCGCTGCTGTCCGACTGGTTCCCGGCCACCACCGGCGAGATCGTGCACGTCGACGGCGGTTACCACGCCATCGGCGCCTGAGGGGTAGGGGCCCCTCCGATCGCCCACCGCGCGCCGTCGCGGACGGGCGGCATCAGGGGGGCCCGCCCGGCGGGCACGGCGACCGGGGAGAATGGGGCCATGGCGTACGACGCGGTGGTCCTGGTGTCCTTCGGCGGACCGGAACGGCCCGAGGACGTGATGCCCTTCCTGCAGAACGTGACCCGGGGGCGGGGCGTGCCGCCGGAGCGGCTGGCGGAGGTCGCCGAGCACTACCAGCACTTCGGCGGCGTCTCGCCGATCAACCAGCAGTGCCGGGAGCTGCTCGCGGCGGTCCGGGAGGACTTCGCCGCCAACGGCGTCGACCTGCCCGTCTACTGGGGCAACCGGAACTGGGACCCGATGCTCGCCGACACCGTGGCGCAGATGCGCGACGACGGTGTCACCCACGCCCTGGCGTTCGTGACCAGCGCCTTCGGCGGCTACTCCTCCTGCCGGCAGTACCAGGAGGACGTCGCCGCCGCCCGCGCGGCGGTCGGCCCCGACGCCCCGCTGATCGACAAGCTCCGCCAGTTCTGGGACCACCCCGGCTTCGTCGAGCCGCACGCCGACGCGGTGCGGGCGGCGCTCGGCCGGCTCGACCCGACCAGGCGGGACGGCACCCGGCTGGTGTTCACCGCGCACTCGGTGCCGAACTCGATGGCCGCGAACGCCGGCCCGCACGGCGGCCGGTACGAGGCGCAGCTCGCCGAGGTCGCCCGGCTGGTCCACGCCGCGGCCGCCCCCGACCTGCCCTGGGACCTGGTCTGGCAGAGCCGCTCCGGCCCGCCGCAGGTGCCGTGGCTGGAGCCGGACGTCAACGACCACCTGCGTACGCTGGCCGAGGCCGGCACCACCGCCGTGGTGGTCAGCCCGATCGGGTTCGTCTCCGACCACCTGGAGGTGGTGTGGGACCTGGACACCGAGGCGCGGGACACGGCCCGGCAGCTCGGGCTGGACTTCGTCCGGGCGGGCACGCCCGGCACCGACCCCCGGTTCGTGGCGATGGTCCGCGAGCTGGTCCGGGAGCGGACCGACCCGGACGGGATCGGCCTGCGCCGCCGCCTCGGCGAGCTGCCCATGTGGGACACCTGCCCCACGGTGTGCTGCGTGCCGCCCCGCCGCCCCGCCGCCACCACTCCGGCGCCCGGGAACCCGAGCTCCTGACCGCACCGGCCCAGGCCGGTGCGCGCGACGCGCCCGGACGGGCGGTACGGGCCGCTGCAAGCCCCCGTGAACTTGCAGCGGCGAGTGATCTTAGGGTCACGCCAGCAAGATATGTCAACAGTAGTTACGGTACCGCCAGGTCTTCTTCATCGCTGTTAAGCTACCGGGCGATGACGAAAGGTGGCCGATGCCGACGCCTGACGGGCCGCAGACCCCCCGCCCCGACTTCCGGGAGAGACTCAACCGGCTGTACGACGAGCGACGCGACGCCACCGGCAGGCCGTACACCAACGCGCGGGTCGTCCAGTTGATCAACGGCTCGGGCCTGGCCACGGTCACCGAGGCCCATATGTCCAATCTCCGCCACGGGAAAGGCCCGGAACCTCGGCTCAACCTGGTGGAGGCGATCGCCCGCGCCTTCGACGTACCGGCCACCTACTTCCTCGCGACCCCGGCGAGCGACAGCGACGTCGAGGCCCAGCTGCGCGCGCTCGTGGCGGACAACCCGGCGCTCGCCGACCAGGTCGAGCTGCTGCTGACCATGGCGCAGGTCGGAGTCACCCGGATCGGCGCGCGCGGTACCCAGTTCACCGACCGCGGTCGCCGCGCCCTCACCCGCCTCATCCAGGCGGCGGGGCGGCTGTCGGAGAACGAGGTTGACGCGGTGCTCCGCGTCGCCGAGGTGATGGCGGCGGACGAGGGGCCCGACGGACCCGTCCACGATGGATGACGTCCTGCGGGCCGAGTGCGCGGAACGGCTCACCGAGATCGAGGCCCTGATCCCCGTCCCGTGGGAGGCGGAGGAGTTCCTTCGCCGGCTCGGGCAGGCACGCGGGCGCACCATCGTCATCCGCACCGTCGAGACCGACCCCGGCGCGCCCTGCGGTCTGTACCTGGCCGTCGGCGCCGTCGACACCCTCGTCGTCCCCGCGCGCACCAACCCCTACCACCGCGATCACGTCCTCGCCCACGAGATCGCCCACATGCTGTTCGACCTGGAGCCGAGCCCCGACGAGCACGCCTCCGACGAGGGCTCGGTCATCGACCCGGAGTACGCCCGCTCGCTGTTCCCCGACATCCCGCCCGAGCTCGTCAAGGCCCTGCTGGGGCGGCGGGGCTACGGCAACCGCGTGGAGCGCAGGGCCGAGATCTTCGCCGAGCTGCTGCTGGAGCGCGTACGGGAACGCCAGTCCACGGCCGAGCAGGAACAGGGCAACCGGCTGACGCGGGACCAGCAGGCGATCGCGGACCGACTGAGCAGGACGCTCGAGCACCACTAGCACCGGAGGCAACGTCATGCTCGTCAGCGTCGTGATGATCGTCGCCGCGTCGGCGTCGATCGTCGCAGCCGTGTACAGGGCGCGTGGCCTGCGCTCGGACCCACACAACCCGAGCTTGCAGGCGCTGGTCTCGGGCCTGTTCGTCCTCGGCGTCTCGATCGCGACGGCGGCGCCGGTCGTCTACACGCCCGTCAACCACGCCATCGGCATCCCGAACCTGCTGCGGGTCACCACCCACCTCGGCATGATCGCGTTCAGCGTGGCCATCACGGTCATGCGACTGTACGTGGCGTACCCCGCCGAGGAGGCGACACCGAGAGCCCGCCGCAGGCTCATCGCCTACATCGCCGCCGGCGCCACCATGGCGGTCCTGTTCGTGGCGGCGCCCGTCGACGAGGACCGCGTCGACTGGACCATCCACTACGGCGACGAGCCGATCGTGCGGCTCTACCTCATGGTCTACCTGCTGACGTTCGGCAGCGCCATCTTCGAGATCGCCCGGCTGTCCCACCGCACCGCGAAGTTCCTGCCCGCGGGCCCTCTCCGTACCGGCATGCGCTTCACCGCGATCGGCGCGAGCCTCGGCTGCGCCTACGCCGTCTACAAGGCCGCGTACGTCGCCTGGTCGGCCCTCGGTGTCACGATGCCCGGGCCGCTGGCGTGGCTCGATCGCGAAGACCTGGTGTCGCCGCTGCTGGCCACGCCCGGCGCCCTCATCATGGTCATCGGGCTCACGTTGCCGTCCTGGCTGCCCGCCCTGAGAGCGGGCTGGACCGGGATCGGCCTGCGCCGCACCTACCGCAACCTCTACCAGCTGTGGCGGCCCCTCTACGACGTCGAACCCGAGATCCTGTTCGGCCCGGTGCCTCCTGCCCGGCCGGGCCTTCGGCCGGGCCGGCTGGCGAAACTCGTGGAACGTCGCGCCATCGAGATCCCCGACGGGATGCTGCGTCTCGCCGCCTACTACGATCCGGCCGTGCAAGCCACCGCCGAAGCCAGCGCGGCCAGGGCCGGCCTGACCGGGGACGAGGCCCGGGCCGAGATCGCCGCGGCGTGCATCAGGGACGCCCTCGACGCCGTACGCACCGGCCGCCGGCCCGCCACCCCCGCCGTCCTCGACCTGGCCGACGCGACCACGCTGGCCGACGAGATCAGGTGGCTCGACCTGGTCGCCACGGCATACCGCCGCCACGCCACGGCGACCCCGCGGGCCAGTAGCACGGAGACGGCGGCCGCACGGTGACCGCGGCGCCCACCGCACCCCGGGCCGCCGGGCCCGAGCCCACGAGGGCCCGCCTCGTCGCCCGGGCACTGTCCGAGGTGCTCTCGCCGCCCATCCTGCTGGCCGTCACCGGCGTCGTGGTCGCCGTGGAGACCGCGACGACCCCGCCGCGCGCAGTGCTGGCCGGCGCCACGGCCCTGCTGTTCGGCGGCGTACTGCCGATGGCGTGGATCCTCACGGCCGTACGCCGCGGCGGCCTCACCGACCACCACATCACCCAGGTCCGACGGCAGCGTCACCTACCCCTGGCCGTGTCCCTCGCGTGCGTCCTCGCCGGCGCCGGCCTCCTGGCGGCGATGGATGCCGGGCCCGTCGCCGCGCTGTTCCTGCTGACGGCGGCCACACTGGTGCCCTCCATGGTGGTGACCGTGTGGTGGCAGGTCTCCATCCACTCCTCCGTCGCCGCGGCGACCGCGCTGTTCCTGATCGCGCTGTGGGGGCCGTGGGCGGCGGGCGGCCTCGCCGTGGTGCTCGCGCTCGGCTGGTCGCGGCTGGAGTTGCGCGCGCACACCCTGCCCCAGGTGGTCGTCGGGGTGGCCCTCGGCGTGGCCGTCGGTGCCGGGGCGTGGCCGCTGCTCGCCTGACCGGCGCGGCAGGCGGTGACCTCCCGCCCGGGCCGCACGGTGCGGCGTGACGCCGAATCGGGGGGCCGGGTTTCGTGCCGCCGCTCGCGCTCAGGGCCGCAGCGGGGCGTTGCAGGCGGCCACCAGCGCCTGCCGGCAGGCGGTGGTCAGCGGGCGCAGCGCGGCGTCGCGCTGCTGGGCCTCGTAGTTGTTGATCGCGCCGCCCGGCGCGGCGTGCCCGGCCAGCGCGAGCACCCGGTCGAGCACGGCGGCCCGGGCGAAGAGCCGCCGGGCGCGCGGGTCGAACCCGGGCGGCAGGTCGGTGGCGCCGTCCGGCCGGCGCAGCGCCTCCAACGCCCCGGCCAGCTCGGGCCGCCACTGGGCGACGTCCAACCGGGTCAGCGCGGCGGTCGTGTCGGCCAGGGCCACCGCCAGCTCCGCCTCGGCCTCGGCCGCGCCGGGCAACACGAGGGAGGCGGCCGGGGCATCGGCCGGCAGCGGGTAGACCCGCCAGAGCACCGTCTCGAAGGTGTCGCCGGAGCCGGACGTGTGCGTGCGCACGTGCGGGATCAACCCGAGACCCCCGGCGACGACCGCCTCACCGGCGACCAGCGCCGCGCCGGCGAAGTCGCCCGGGCCGGGCAGCCCGCGCGGATCGCCGGGCGCCGGCAGCACGAGCCGGATCTCGTCGGGCGAGAGCTTCGCGAGGGTGGGCAGCGCCTGGGGCAGGGGAACGTCGGTCCAGGTGCCGGGCGCGTCGGCGACCAGGTGCTCCTCGTCGCCGGCGATGGCGTCGGCGACCTCGTCGAAGGGCACCAGCCCGGCACGCCACGCGCGTACCCAGGCAACGAACCGGCTCGACCGGCGCGGTGTGAGAGTGGCCGCGCCCGCTGCGGGGGTGGACATGCCGAAAGGGTACGTGGTCACCGCCGCCCCTGTCTCGACTGCCGCTCCGACTGTCCGCCGCCCCGCCCCGCCCCGCCCCCCACCCCGTCGATCATGCAGTTGTGGCGGGCGGATCGTCGATCTCTGCCCCTTTTGCGGGGCACCACAACTGCATGATCGCCGCGACGGGTGGGGGCGGGGAGGGCGGGGTGGGCGGGGTGGGCGGCGTGTCGGGTGCGGGGGGCGGGGTGGGAGGTTAGCTTGATCGGCATGGGGCGGTACGCGGACGATGTGCTGGCGGGGGACTGGCGGCGGCGGAAGGTCACGCCCGAGGTGGACGCCGAGCCGGACCTCGTGGTCGAGGACGCCGACTCCGGCTTCTGCGGGGCGGTGGTCGGCTTCGAGGCCGGCGCGGTGGTGCTGGAGGACCGGCACGGACGCCGGCGCAACTTCCCGCTGCTGCCGGCGGCGTTCCTGCTCGACGGGCGGCCCGTGACGCTGCGCCGGCCGACCCGCGCCCCGGTGCCGGCCGCCCGCCGCCGCACCGCCTCCGGCTCGATCGCCGTCGACGGCGTACGCGCCCAGGTCGCCAAGGCCAGCCGGATCTGGGTGGAGGGGATCCACGACGCCGCCCTGGTCGAGCGGATCTGGGGCGACGACCTGCGCATCGAGGGCGTGGTGGTGGAGCCGCTGGACGGCATCGACGCGCTCGACGCCGAGGTGCGCGACTTCGCCCCCGGCCCCGGCCGGCGCCTGGGCGTGCTCGTCGACCACCTGGTCGCCGGCTCCAAGGAGAGCCGGATCGTCGCGAGGGTGACCTCCCCGCACGTGCTGGTCACCGGGCACCCGTACGTCGACGTGTGGCAGGCGGTGAAGCCGGCGGCGCTGGGCATCCCGGCGTGGCCCGTGGTGCCGCCGGGGCAGCCGTGGAAGGAGGGCGTCTGCGCCGCGCTCGGGGTCGCCGAGCCGGCGGACATGTGGCGGCACATCCTGTCCCGGGTCGACAGCTTCGCCGACGTGGAGACCCCGCTGATCAACGCGATGGAACGACTGATCGACTTCGTCACCGAACCGGCCTGAGCACCGTTCCCGGAGCCGGAGCCGGAGCCGGAGCCGGAGCCGGAGCCGGAGCCGGAGCCGGGAGCCGGGAGCCGGGAGCCGGGAGCCGGGAGCCGGAGCGGCAGCCGGAGCCAAGGCCAAAGCCGGAGCGCCGGGCCGCCGGGCCCGCCCCGCGTCAGGGTCGTCGCCTGCCGCGGGGCGGAACGTGGGCGGTCAGGGCTCCTGGTCGGGGGTGCGGGTGAAGACGAAGGTGGCGATGTCGAGCGCCACCGCCCGCCCCGACCCGTCGCGCAGCACCGACAGGATCTCGCCGTTCTCCGGGCCGGAGCGGCCCCGCCAGCGGTCCGGCCCCGCCGGGACGAACACGCTCACCCGATCGCCGCGCACGTACGCGACCAGCTCGCCCGCGGCCGCGTCCCAGACGACGTCGAGCGACGCCCCCATCCACCACCACCGACCGGTCACCTCGTCGACCTCGGCGGGCGGGGGAGCGGCGGCCGGTCGCCAGGGGCGCGGGAACGCCGGCTCGGCGTCCAGGACGGTGGTGAGGATCCGTAGCGCGAGCCGGGCGATCCCGCCGGTGCGGAAGCCGTACGAGTTGGCGAAGCCGATCACGCCGGTGCGCGACGGGCGGTGCACCGCCAGGGCGGCCACGTAGCCGGGCATCGAGCCGCCGTGCCCGACGTACACCCGCTCGCCCTGCCGGTAGAGCTCCAGCCCGAGGCCGTGCCCGCCGGTCCACGAGTCGACGTCGTTGATCGACACCGGGACGCACATCTCGGTCAGCGTCTCCGCCGCCAGCACCTCCGGCGCCGGGTCGGCCAGGAAGGCCGCCCACCGGGCCAGGTCCTCGGCGGTGGACCAGAGCTGCCCGGCCGGGGCCATCGCCCCGGTGTCGGTACGCGGCTCCTCCCGCAGCGTGTCGTGCCAGGGGTGCACCACGTAGCCGCGGGCGAACGGCTCGGTCGCCGCGTACGTGGTGCGGCGCATGCCGAGCGGCTCCAGCACGCGCTGGCGCAGCAGCTCGGCCCAGGGGGTGCCGGTGATCCGCTCCAGCACGCCGCCGAGCAGCCCGTACGCCAGGTTGGAGTAGTGGTACGAGCGGTGCGGGGGATAGGCGATCTTCTCGGCGCTCACCCCGGCCAGCAGGGTGGTCAGGTCCCCGACCTCGGCGCGCTCCCACCACTGCCCGTCCGGCTCGCGGCGCAGGCCGCTGGCGTGGCCGAGCAGCTGCCGCAGCGTGAGCGTGCCCACACCGGTGCCGGGCAGGTGCTTCTCCAGCGGGTCGTCCAGGGCCAGCCGGCCGGCGTCGCGCTCCTGCATGACCAGGGTGGCGGTCATGGTCTTGCTGATCGACCCGAGGCGGTACTGGAGGTCGGCGTCGGGGCGCGGGTGCTCGCCGGCGGTGGCGAGGTGGGTCAGCGCGCCGTCCCGCACCACGCCGATCAGCAGCGACGGCGTACGGCCGGCGGACTGCGCCCCGGCGACGAGGGCATCGACCTGGCGGGTGGTCTCGGGCAACAGGGACACGGGCTCTCCTCTGGGGATTCCGGTGCCGTCGGGGTGGGCCGCCGGCGTGCCGCCGAGCCTACTGATCTTCGCGAGTGGGCTCCACGTGCTTTGACGTGTCACGATCGGGGGGTGGACGCCGTGCTGTGGATCGTGCTGGGTGTCGTTCTGGCGGTCGCTGAGATCTTCACGACGACGCTGTTTCTGATCATGTTCGCGGTCGGGGCCCTGGCCGCCGCGGGAGCGGCGGCGCTCGGCGCCCCGGTCGAGGTGCAGGCGATCGTCTTCGCCGGCGTGTCGGCGCTGACGGTGTTGGGCGTACGCCCGACGCTGCGCAGGCACCGCCGCTCCGCGCTCGAGAGCGGCGAGCAGCCCTTCGGCGTGGAGGCGATCGAGGGCAGCACGGCGCTGGTGCTGGAGCAGGTCGACGCCGGGCAGGGCATGGTGAAGATCGACGGCGAGCTCTGGCAGGCCCGCTCCTACGACGCGAGCCAGCACTTCGCCCCTGGCGACCGGGTGCAGGTGATCCAGGTGCGGGGCGCTACCGCCCTGGTGTGGCGGGACGACGTTTCCCCTTCCGGCGAGCTACCCGAAGCGAAAAGGTGAGTACATGGAACTTGTGATCCCGGTCCTACTGATCGCCATCGCGCTGATCGGGGTGATCACCCTGGCCAAGGCGGTGCGGATCGTGCCGCAGCAGCGTCAGGACGTGGTCGAGCGGCTCGGCAAGTACAAGCGCACGCTCAACCCGGGGCTGAACATCCTGGTCCCGTTCGTCGACGCGGTGCGTACCAAGGTCGACATGCGTGAGCAGGTGGTCAGCTTCCCGCCGCAGCCGGTGATCACCTCCGACAACCTGGTCGTCTCGATCGACACGGTCCTCTACTTCAAGGTCGTCGACTCGGTCCGGGCCACCTACGAGATCTCGAACTTCCTCCAGGCAATCGAGCAGCTCACCGTCACCACGCTGCGTAACGTGATCGGCTCGCTGGACCTGGAGCGGGCACTGACCAGCCGCGACCAGATCAACCGTCATCTGTCGGGCGTGCTGGACGAGACGACCGGCCGCTGGGGCATCAAGGTCACCCGGGTGGAGCTCAAGGCGATCGAGCCGCCGGCGAGCATCCGCGACTCGATGGAGAAGCAGATGCGCGCCGAGCGGGACCGCCGGGCGGCGATCCTGAACGCCGAGGGGCACAAGCAGTCGCAGATCCTCACGGCCGAGGGTGAGAAGCAGTCCGCGGTGCTGCGCGCCGACGGTGACCGGCAGGCCCGGATCCTCCAGGCCGAGGGTCAGGCGAAGGCGATCAAGACGGTGTTCGACGCGATCCACCAGGCGAACCCGAGCCAGAAGGTGCTCGCCTACCAGTACCTCCAGGCCCTGCCGCAGATCGCCAACGGCACCGCGAACAAGGTCTGGATCGTGCCGGCCGAGCTGACCAAGGCGCTGGAGGGCATGGGCGGCGCGCTGGGCGGGCTGAGCCGGATGGTCGGCGACGAGCCGGCGCCGGAGGCGGCCGGTAGCGCGAGCGAGGTGGAGCGCGAGGCGGCCGAGGCCGCGCAGGCCGCGGCGGCCGCCGCGCAGCAGATCCACGACGAGGTACGCGTCGCCGAGGCGCAGGCCACCGGCGGCAGGCCGCAGGGGCTGCCGGCACCGGAGCCGGTCTCCCCGACGAGCCTGCTGAACGACCCGGCCGACCAGCGCCAACGGGGCTGACCGGCGCCGGGCGCGACCGCCCGGAAATGCGAGAACCACTCATGGGGCGCTCCGCCGCCTGCCACCATCGGTCCTAGGACGGGCGGTGAGCAGGCATCGGGGCGCCCCGGCGCGTCCCGCACCGCTCGTCGGACGAGCGAGGTGACGCATGAAGGATCCGGCGAAGCGGGTACGGTCCTCGGCCCCGGTGCCCGGTGCGCACGATCCCGCCGGGCCGCTCGGCAGCCGGCGTACCGGCGGGGGGTTCGGGGTGCTGCCCTTCGTCGAGCCGACGCCGATCGGGCCGGCCACGAACGCCACCTGGGCCTGGTCGCTGCGCCGGCTCGCCCGGGGCGCGGTGTGGCTGCTCCCCGCGTACGCCATCCTCTACGCCGTCGTGGCGATGGGCAGCGACGGCGGGGTGGGCAACGACCCGTACCCGGCCGACGGCCGGCCCCTCTACCTGGTGGGCTGGGTGGCGGCGGTGTGGCTCGGGCTGCTCGCCCTGCTGGCGCTGACCGGGCTGCTGGCGGCGACCCGCAGCCGCCGGGCGGCCGTCGCCGGCCTGCTCGTCTCCATCGCCGGCACGGTGCTCATGCTTCCCTTCGCGGGGCTGGCGGAGCAGACCCCGGTCTTCGGCACCACCGCCCGGACCCTCGTGCTGGTCGGCGCCAGCTGCTACAGCCTGGGCTGGCTGCTGACCGGCTGGTCGGTGGCCCGGTCCGGCACGTTCAGCATCGGCGACGGCGCCATGCTGATGATCGCCGCCCCGCTGCTGGGCGTCGGCGGCGCGCTGATCGGCTCGTTGCAGACCTTCGGCGCGATCTTCGTGTTGATCGCCGGATTCGGCATCGGCTACCGCTCGGGCCGCCTGGTGCCCCGGGACGTCGCCCGCGACGCCGCCAGCGCGAGCCTCGCCGCCGCCCCGTCCGCTCCCGGCCCGAACGGCCCACTGCCCACCTGACCCGCCGCACCGCCTCCGACGGCCACCGGAACCGGCGGGCGCCGCCGGACCGGGCGGACGCGGTCGGGGCGGGTGGTACCCACGGGGCGGGCGGTGGCCGAGGGGGCGGGTGGGATGGGAAGTCGCTGGTCACGGGCGGTGAAATTGCTGACAACCGGGCTACGGGAGTGGTCGATCGGCCCGTCGCGTGGCAACCCTGGGGACCATGGCCCCACCCCGCCCACCGCTGTCGCGGCTGTTCACCGTGCTGCTCGCCGGCGTGCTCGCCGGCCTCGTCCTGGCGGTCGCCGCGCTACCGGGAAACCTGCTGCTCGGGTTCGCCGCGAAGGCCGCGGTCGGGTCGTACGCCGCGCTGCCCGAGGCGCTGCGCACGCCGGTCACGCCGCAACGCTCCTACCTCTACGCCAACGACGGCAAGACGCTGATCACCACGTTCTACGACGTCAACCGCACCGACGTGCCGCTCGACGAGATCGCCCCGGTGATGCGGCAGGCGATCGTGGCGGCCGAGGACCGGCGCTTCTACGACCATGGCGGCGCCGACCTGCGCGGGCTGCTGCGGGCCGTGGTGTCGAACGTCTCCGGCGGCGGGCAGCAGGGCGGCTCCACGCTGACCATGCAGTACGTCCGCAACGTGCTCAAGACCGATCCCGGCCGCACCGCCGAGGAGCGCGCCGCGGCCACCGAGCAGACCGTCGGGCGCAAGATCCAGGAGATCCGGTACGCCACGGCGCTGGAGCAGCGCCTGAGCAAGGACGAGATCCTCAACCGGTACCTGAACATCGCGTACTTCGGCTCCGGGGCGTACGGCATCGCGGCGGCCAGCCAGCGCTACTTCGCCAAGTCCCCGGCGGAGCTGACCCTCGGCGAGGCGGCCCTGCTCGCCGGCCTGGTGCAGTCGCCGGAGGCGTACAGCCCGATCGACGGCGACGCGGAGGCCGCGCTGGAGCGCCGGGGCTACGTGCTGGACTCGATGGTCGCCACCGGCGCGATCGGCGCCGCGGAGGCCGCGCGGGCCAGGGCCGAGAAGCTCACGCTGCGCCCCACCGCCCAGCCCAACGGCTGCACCGCCGTCGCCCAGGGCCACGACGACTGGGGCTTCTTCTGCGACTACCTGCGGCAGTGGTGGCTCGCGCAGCCCGAGTTCGGGGCCACCGTCGAGGAGCGCGAGCAGGCGCTGCGCCGCGGCGGCTACTCGGTGGTGACCTCGCTCGACCCGCAGATCCAGGCCACCGCGCAGAAGCAGGCCACCGGCGTCTACTCCTACGACAACGAGCGCGCCCTGCCGATCGCGGCCGTCGAACCGGGCACCGGCCGGGTGCTGGCGATGGCGGTCAACCGGCACTACAGCCTCGACGCCAACCCCGACGGGCAGGCCAACCGCCCCAACACCGTCAACCCGCTGGTCTCCGGCGGCGACAGCGTGGACGGCTACCAGGCCGGTTCGACGTTCAAGCTCTTCACCATGCTCGCCGCCCTGGAGGCCGGCAAGCCCCTCGCCACCGGCTTCGACGCGCCCAGCCGGCTACCCACCCGGTACGCCGCCGAGGGGGAGGGCAGCTGCGACGGCCGGTGGTGCCCGGCCAACGCCAACCCGGAGTGGATGGACGGCTACCGGATGATGTGGGACGGCTTCGGCCGCTCGGTGAACACCTACTTCGTCTGGCTGGCCGAACAGGTCGGGCAGGAGAAGGTGGTCGAGATGGCGAAGCGTCTCGGCATCACCTTCCGGGCCGACGCCGACGCCACCTTCGCCGAGAACGACGCCGCCGACTGGGGCTCGTTCACCCTGGGCGTGACCGCCACCACCCCGCTCGACCTGGCCAACGCGTACGCCACGGTGGCCGCCGAGGGCACGTACTGCGCGCCGCTGCCGGTGGTCTCGGTGACCGCCGCCGACGGCCAGCGGGTGCCGGTCGGCGACCCGTCCTGCCGCCGGGTGCTCGACGTCGACGTGGCCCGGGCCGCCACCGACGCGGCCCGCTGCCCGGTCGGCCAGCAGTCCGCGTCCGGGCAGTGCAACGGAGGCACGGCCACCTCGGTGAACCGGATCCTCGACGGCCGGCCGGTGGCCGGCAAGACCGGTAGCTCGGAGAAGAACGCCACCGAGACCTTCGTCGGCTTCACCCCGCAGGTGGCGGTCGCCGGCATCGCCGCCAACCCGGACGACCCGACCGACTCGGTGGGCGCGGCGGTGCAGGCGAGGGTGATCGACGCGGTCGCCCGGGTCATCGGCACCGCCGTCGCCGGCGAGCCGGAGAAGGCCTTCGCCGCGCCGAGCCGCGAACTGGTCGGCGACCCGCGCCGCCCGGTGGAGCGTCCGCCGGTCGAACAGCGCCGCCCGTCCGAGGAGCGGCGGCCGTCGCCCGCGGACGACCAGCGCCTGTCCGACCTGCGACGCTGGCTGGAGCGCCGCGGCTGACCGCCGGCGTCCCCGCCGCTGGCCGTCGACCCGCACTCCGGTGCGGTCGTCGGCTTCCGGCGCTCTTCCGGGGATGACCAGCGCGCGCTGTCGAGCTGCCCCACCCATGGGACCGCCCGGCGGACGATCGGGGGATGTATCCGGCCGGCACCACCGGGGGAAAGCCGTGGAACAGAGCCGGAGAAAGTCGTCCCGGGCTGTCGGATCCGGCGACGCCGCTCCGACCACTTGGCGAGAACGCCGGCGAGGGGCGAGCGAGGCCAGGAGGAGCAGCGGCATGCGGAAGATCATCTACGGAGTGCACCAGTCGCTCGACGGGTTCATCGAGGGGCCGAACGGCGAGTTCGACTGGCCGGAGATGGGCCCGGAGCTGTCCGCGTACTCGCTGGCGCAGTGCGACCGGGCCGGCGCGTTCCTCTACGGTCGCCGGGTCTGGGAGTTCATGGCCGCCTACTGGCCGCAGGCCGAGTCGATCTCCGATCACCCGCACGACCTCGCGTTCGCGCCCATCTGGCGGCGTACGCCGAAGGTGGTGGTCTCGCGCACCCTCACCGCCGCCGAGCACGGCGCGCAGGTGGTCGGCGGCGGTGACCTCGGCAAGGAGGTCACCGCGCTCAAGGAGCAGCCGGGCGGCGATCTGCTGCTCAACGGCGGTGCCGGGGCCGCCGGCGCGCTGACCGACCTCGGCCTGATCGACGAGTACCAGATCTTCGTCCACCCGGTGGTGCTCGGCGGCGGCAAGCCGGTCTTCTCGGTCCCGGGGCGGATCAAGCTGCACCTGGTCGAGTCGCGGACCTTCGACGGCAGGTCGGTGCTGCTGCGCTACCGCCGTGCGGACTGAGCCCCGGCGGGCGTGGCTCAGTCCCGGCCGCGCCCCGGCCGGAGGGTGGCGACCGCCGTGGGCAGGCCCCGCCGGATGATGCCCGCCCAGTCGGTGTCGCCACGCAGCACGGCGGCGGCGGTGTTGCGGGCCTGCTCGGCGGTGAAGTGCGGCGGCAGCATCAGCTCGGCCGGGTCGACCAGCGCGTTGACGACCACGGGCCGGTCCGCGCTCAGCGCCCGCTCCCAGACGCCCGGCACCTGCTCCGGCGCGTCGACCAGCTCGCCGTGCAGGCCCAGCACCTCCGCCCACCGGTGGTAGCCGATGTCGGGCAGCTGCTGGCTGTCCGGGAACATCGGCGTCCCCTCGCTGGAGCGCTGCTCCCAGCTGACGAAGGCCAGGTCCCGGTTGTTGAGCACGAGCACCACGAAGCGGGGGTCCGACCAGCTCCGCCAGTACTTGGCCACCGTGATCAGCTCGTTGACCCCGTTCATCTGCATCGCGCCGTCGCCGATCAGGGCCACCAGCGGGCGGTCCGGGTGGGCGAACTTGGCGGCCAGCGCGTACGGCATCGCGCCGCCCATCGAGAGCAGGGTGCCGGAGAGGCTGGCCAGCATGCCGGGGCGGACCTGGAGGTGCCGGGCGTACCAGGCGGTCGTGGTGCCGCAGTCGACCGAGATCATCACGTCGTCGGGGAGCCGGTCGCTGAGGGTGGCGAAGAGCAGCTGCGGGTTGACCGGGTCGGCGGCCTGCCCGGCCAGTTCCCGCTGGGTACGGCGCCAGGCGGTGGTGGCCTTCCCGATCGTGGCCCGCCAGCGGGTCGGTCCCGGGCCGGGGCCGAGCTCGCGCAGCAGGGCCCGCAGGGTGGGGGCGGCGTCCCCGGTCAGGTTCACCTCGGTCGGGTACCGCAGCCCCAACTGCGTGCCGTCCCGGTCGATCTGTACCGCCCGCGCCTGCCCCGGCGGCGGGTAGAACTCCGAGTACGGCATGTTGCTGCCCACGATCAGCAGCCGGTCGCACTCGTTCATCAGCTGCCAGCTGGGCCGGGTGCCGAGCAGGCCGATCGCGCCGGTCACCCACGGCTCCCGGTGGTCCACCGCGGCGAACCCGAGCAGCGCCGCCGCCACCCCCGCGCCGAGCCGGTCGGCGACCGCGCGGACCTCGTCCACCGCGCCGAGCGCGCCCTGCCCCACCAGCATGGCGACCCGCTCGCCGCCGCCCAGCACCTCGGCGGCCCGGCGCAGGTCCGCCTCCGTCGGCACGGTCGGGCCGTTGCTGGGCACGTCGCTGGTGCGGTAGTAGCCGTGCGCGTGCGGTGGCTCCGGCACGGCCGGCGCGTCCTGGATGTCGGACGGCAGCACCAGCGCCGTGACCGTACGCCGGGCCAGCGCCGTGCGGCAGGCCCGGTCGACCAGGTGGCGGACCTGGCTGGGGTGGTCGAGCTGGGCCAGGAAGGCGGCCGCGACGTCCTTGTAGAGGGCGAGCAGGTCCACCTCCTGGTAGTAGCCGCCGCCCTCGGCGGTGAGCGCGGTGTGACCGACCAGGGCGATCACCGGCTGGTGGTCCAGCTTGGCGTCGTACAGGCCGTTGAGCAGGTGGATCGCGCCGGGACCGCTGGTCACCAGCGCGCAGCCGAGCGGCCCGCCGCCGTACTTGACGTGCGCCGAGGCCGCGAAGCCGGCGGTCTCCTCGTGCCGGACCTGGACGAACTGCGCCCGCTCCCCGGTGCGTTGCAGCGCCGAGGTCAGGCCGTTGATGCCGTCGCCGGGATAGCCGAAGTAGCGACGGACGCCCCAGCCGGCCAACCGGTGCACGATGTGGTCCGCGACGGTGGCGTCGCGTGGCAGGGGGCCCAGGTCGACGCGCCGTCCGTCCGGGTGGTCGATGCGGGCCGGCCCCGGCGTGCCCATGGGATGTGCGTTCACCTGGCTGTCCTTCCGTCGGTCCGCCGCTTCGGCCCGCCATTCCCCGTCTCACCCGGACAAAACGCCACGTGGCGCTCCGCCGTCGGGCGGCCCGGGGCGGCTGCGGCACGTCCGGCAGAATCGGGCGGGTGCCCATCCACCCGATCACCGACCCCGACGACGACCGGATCGCCGACTACCGCGCGCTGACCGACGTCGAGCTGCGTACGCGCTGGGAACCGCCGCACGGCCTGTTCATCGCCGAGGGCGAGCTGGTGCTGCGCCGGGCGCTGCGCGCCGGCTACCCGGCCCGGTCGTACCTGGTGGACGCCAAGCGGGTCGACCAGCTCGCCGACCTGGACACCGGCGACGCCCCCGTCTACGCCGCCACCCAGGACGTGCTGCAACGGGCCACGGGCTTCCACGTGCACCGGGGCGTGCTGGCGTCGTTCCGGCGCAAGCCGCTGCCGGCCGCCGCCGAGGTGCTGGCCGCCGCGCGGCGGGTGGTGATCCTCGAGGACGTGAACAACCACACGAACCTGGGGGCCATCTTCCGGGCGGTGGCCGCGCTCGGCGTGGACGCCGTGCTGCTCTCGCCGACCTGCGCCGACCCGCTCTACCGGCGCAGCGTCCGGGTCAGCATGGGCGAGGTCTTCGCGATCCCGTACGCGAAGCTGGAGCCCTGGCCGGACGCGCTCGGCGAGGTCCGCGCGGCCGGCTTCACCGTGCTGGCGATGACCCCGGCCCCGGACGCGGTGCCGATCCAGCGGCTCGACGCGGCGCAGCGGGCCCGCGCGGCGCTGCTCATGGGGGCCGAGGGCGCCGGCCTGACCCGGGCGGCGATGGACGCCAGCGACGTCCGCGTGGTGATCCCGATGCGCCGCGGCGTCGACTCGCTCAACGTCGCCGCCGCCACCGCCGTGGCCTGCTGGGAGCTGGGCCGCGACGACCCGGCCCAGGCGTCCTGCCCGGGAAGGTGGTGACGGGCGGGTTCCATTTGCATGGCCATGCGGCCAGGTGCATAATCTTCCCCGTGTCCAAGGTTCTCACCTCCCTGCCCATCGGCGAACGTGTCGGCATCGCCTTCTCCGGCGGCCTCGACACCTCGGTCGCGGTCGCGTGGATGCGCGACAAGGGCGCCGTTCCCTGCGCCTACACCGCCGACATCGGCCAGTACGACGAGCCGGACATCGCCTCGGTGCCCGGTCGCGCGCTCAGCTACGGCGCCGAGGTCGCCCGGCTGGTCGACTGCCGCGCCGCCCTGGTCGAGGAGGGCCTGGCGGCGTTGACCTGCGGGGCCTTCCACATCCGTTCGGGCGGGCGGGCGTACTTCAACACCACCCCGCTGGGCCGGGCCGTGACCGGGACCCTGCTGGTCCGGGCGATGATCTCCGACGACGTCCAGATCTGGGGCGACGGCTCGACCTTCAAGGGCAACGACATCGAGCGGTTCTACCGGTACGGCCTGCTGGCCAACCCGCAGCTGCGCATCTACAAGCCGTGGCTCGACACCGACTTCGTCACCGAACTCGGTGGGCGCAAGGAGATGTCGGAGTGGCTGCTCGAACGCGGCCTGCCCTACCGGGACAGCACCGAGAAGGCGTACTCCACCGACGCCAACATCTGGGGCGCCACGCACGAGGCGAAGACCCTCGAGCACCTCGACACCGGCATCGAGACGGTCAACCCGATCATGGGAGTCCGGTTCTGGGACCCGTCGGTGGAGATCCCGACCGAGGACGTCTCGATCGGCTTCGACCAGGGCCGCCCGGTGACGATCAACGGCAAGGAGTTCGGCAGCCCGGTCGACCTGGTGCTGGAGGCCAACGCCATCGGCGGCCGGCACGGCCTGGGCATGTCGGACCAGATCGAGAACCGGATCATCGAGGCCAAGAGCCGGGGCATCTACGAGGCGCCCGGCATGGCGCTGCTGCACGCCGCGTACGAGCGGCTGGTCAACGCCATCCACAACGAGGACACCCTGGCGAACTACCACAGCGAGGGCCGCCGCCTCGGCCGCCTGATGTACGAGGGGCGCTGGCTGGACCCGCAGGCGCTGATGCTGCGCGAGTCGTTGCAGCGGTGGGTGGGCACGGCGGTCACCGGCGAGGTGACGTTGCGGCTGCGTCGGGGCGAGGACTACTCGATCCTGGACACCACCGGCCCGGCGTTCAGCTACCACCCCGACAAGCTGTCGATGGAGCGTACGGAGGACTCCGCGTTCGGCCCGTCGGACCGGATCGGCCAGCTCACCATGCGCAACCTGGACATCGCCGACTCGCGGGCGAAGCTGGAGCAGTACGCGACCCTCGGCATGGTCGGCGGCGCGGCCCCGCAGCGGATGGTCGGCGCCGCGCAGGCCGCCTCGACCGGGCTGATCGGTGCGATGCCGCAGGGCGGCGCGGAAGCCATCGCCTCCCGGGGCGTCTCCTCCGCCGACGACGAGGCCCTCGACCGCGCCGCGATGGAGTTCGGCGTCGACTGAGCGTCGCCGGACGTTGCCCGAGGGCCCTCGGCGGGAGGGCCCCGCGACGCCGGCAGGTGAGCGTCACGCGGCGCGAGGGCCCCTCGGCGGGAAGGGGCCCTCGGGCCGCGTCGCTCGCGTCCTACCCGACCCTGAGGGCCAGCTTCCCGACGTAGTGATCGTTCAGGGCGCGATGCGCGTCCCCGGCCCGCTTCAACGGGAAGGTCCGGGCGACGTGGACCTCGAAGGGGCTCGCCTCGATGATCGCGTTCAGCCGATCGGTGGTGGTGCGGCTCCGATCCCCGTCGTAGTGGGACAGCGTCGCGCCCGGCGACGTCACCGGCGCGGGCAGCACACCGTTCGGCCAGGCGATCCGTCCCGACTTCCTGATCGCGCGCAGAGAACGTTCGGCGACCTCGCCGCCCACGGTGACCAGAGCAGCGTCGAGCCCGCCCGGTGCGAACTCGGACGCCGCAGCCAACACGTCGTCCCTGCGACCGTCGACGGCGTGATCGGCGCCCAGCCGCCGGGCCAGGGCGACTCCGTCGGCACCGGAGGCCACGGCCAGCACCCGGATGCCGCTGTGTCGCGCCAGCTGCACGGCCATGTGCCCGATACCCCCGCTGGCTCCGAAGACCATGAGCGTCTCGTCCGGCCGCAGGCCGAGCAGATCGAGACCGCTCAGTGCGGTCAGGGCGTCCCAGGCCATCGCGCCGGCCTGTCCGGTCGGCAGCCGGTCGGGCACGCGAGCCACGAACTCCGCCTCGACGACGGCGTACTCGGCGTAGGAGCCACCACGCGGCACCGGCATCGTCGCGGCGTAGACCCGCTCGCCCACGCCGAACCGCGTGACGTTGCGGCCGACCGCGGCCACCGTGCCCGCCGCGTCCCAGCCGAGGACATAGGGGAAGGTCGACGCGGCACCGAAGACGCCGTCGTACTCCCCCTCCCGCTCGCCCGCGTCCCAGGACCCGACCCCGGCGAACTCCACCCGGATGAGGACGTCGTCGTCGCCGACCCGCGGTAGCGGTATCCGGCGTGACGAGAGTTCGTCGACTCCGCCGAACCGGTCGAGGACGACCGCGTTCATCTCCGACGCCACGATCGCGCCGCCCGTGGTGCGCTCGACTCTGCTCTCCATCGGTCCCCCTCGTTTACTTGAGTGCATCAAGGATCATTGGACCACAGGTATTTGAGTGAATCAACTAAATCATCTAGGCTGGGGAACATGGCGCTGCCCAGCGGACCCGTGACCACCTCGTCCGAGGCCGAGGCCGTCCTGTTCGACCTGGTCGACGTGTACGACCGCGCCTACGAGGCGGCGGCAGCCGAGCTGTCGCTCAGCCCGGCGCAGGCATGTCTGCTCGGGCGGCTCGACGAGCGACGGGGCATGGGCGCCCTGGCCGAGGAGCTGGGCTGCGATGCCTCCAACATCACCCAGATCGTCGTGCGTCTCGAAGCGCTCGGCCTCGTGGCCCGCGAGCCGGATCCCCGGGACCGCCGCGCCCGACTCGTCGGGAGAACCCCCCGGGGAGACGAGGTCAACCAACGGTTCGCCGCGGCCTTCACCTTCGCCCGCACGGCGGTCGGACGACTCTCACCCGACGAGCAGGACCAGTTGACGGCGCTACTGCGCAAGGCGCTGGGCTGACCCGCACCCCCGGCTGCACCCCGTCACGCTGGAGACAACGCTTCACGCGGGCGCGCCACCCGCTCCGGACTGGGACCGGGGCGGCTGCCCGTGCGGAAACGACGTCACGGACGGTAGCGTGTCGCCCGTGTTCCCTACCGTCCGTGAGGTTCTCGCGCTGGACCCGGTCCGCCACGGCGCTCCCCGCCTGGTCGCCGGGGACGCCGGCCTCGACCGTCCGGTGCGCTGGGTGCACGTGACCGAGGTACCCGACATCGCCCCCCTGCTCGGCGGTGGCGAGCTGGTGCTCACCACCGGGATCGGGCTGCCCGCCGACGACGCCGGGCTGCGCGCCTTCATCGGCGACCTGGCGGACGTGGGCGTCTCCGGCCTGGTCGTCGAGCTGGGCCGCCGGTACGTCAGCGGGGTGCCCCGGGTGATGGCCGCCGCCGCCGAGCGGCGCGGGCTGCCCCTGGTCGAGCTGCGGCGGGCCACCCCGTTCGTCCGGATCACCGAGGCCGTGCACGCGCTGATCGTCGACGCCCAGCTGACCGAGCTGCGGGCCACAGAGGAGATCCACCAGCGCTTCACGGAGCTGTCGGTGGAGGGCGCCGGCCCCGGCGAGGTGGTGCGGCAGGCCGCCGACCTCTCCGGCTGTCCGGTGGTGCTGGAGAACCTCTCCCGGCAGGTGCTCGCGTACGACCCGGCGGGGGAGAGCGCCGAGCTGCTGCTGGACTGCTGGGAGCAGCACTCGCGGCGGATCCGGCCGGCGGGGCGGACCGCGTACGACGGCGACAACGGGTGGCTGGTGACCACGGTGGGCGCCCGGGGGCAGGACTGGGGGCGGCTGCTGCTGCGCTGGCCCGGCGGGGGCGACCTGGCGGCGGGCCGGCGCGTGTTCGACCCCGCCGAGGAGGGCGGCGCGCCCGTCGGCGTCGCCGCGCCGCCCGTGGTCCCGCCCACCCGGCTGACCATCCTCGTCGAGCGGGCCGCCTCGACGCTGGCCCTGGGCCGGCTGATCCGGCGCGACGCCGAGGGTCTGGAGCGGCAGATCCACCGGACGCTGCTCACCGCCCTGCTCGACCACTCCCTGCCGGTGGACGAGGTCGCCCTGCGGGCCCGGGCGCTCGGCGTGGTGCTGGAGCGCCGGCACCTGGTCGGGGTGGTGGTCCGGCACCGGGCCGACGACCCGGCGGGGGAGGGCGGCCCGGCCCCGGACCAGGGGCACCCGGGCGGTCCGGAGGCCGGCCCGGCACGGCTGCGTGATCTCGCCGAGGCGGTCGGGCAGGCGTTGCACGAGGCGAAGCTGACCGGGCTGTCCAGCGCCATCGACGACCACGCCGTCGGCGTGCTGCTCGCCCTGCCGGAGCCGGCGGCCGAGGAGCGGTCGCTGGCCGCGTTCGCCACCGCGCTGCACCGCACCCGCCCGGACACCCCCGCCCGTCCGGACGGCCATCTCCGCCCGGACGGTCATCCCCGCCTGGGCGGCTCCGCGCGTCCCGACGGCCAGGTCCGCCCGGGCGGCCCCGTCCGCGGTGACGGAGCGGCCCGGTCCAACGGCCGGACGAACGGCGTGGCCCGGCCGGCAGGCGGCGGACTGCTCGTCGCGGCCGGTTCCGGCGTGCCCGGCCTGCGGGAGGCGCGTCGGTCGCTGATCGAGGCCCGGCAGGTCGCCGACGCCGCCCGGCGGGACCGGCGGGATCTGCCGGTCTTCCGGCTGCCACACGTCGGGCTGGCGGGACTGCTGCACCTGCTGCGCGACGAGCCCCGGTTGCAGACCTTCGTCGAGCGGGAACTCGGCGCCCTGCTGACCCACGACGCGCAGCACCCGCGGGAGCAGCTGCTGGGCACCCTGCGGGCGTACCTGGAGCAGGGCCGCAACAAGTCGGCGGCGGCCGGGGCGGCACACCTGTCCCGACCGGCCTTCTACGAGCGGCTGGCCCGGATCCGCCGCGTCCTGGACGTGGACCTCGACTCCGTGGAGGCCTGCCTCTCCCTGCACGTCGCACTGCTGGCCCTCGACGCCATCCGCACCCCCTGACCCCGCCAGCCCCCCGCCGCCAGCTCCTGCCCGCTGTCGATCATGAGGTTGGCGGGGAGGTATCGCCCGAACCGCGCCGCCAACCTCATGATCGACGCCAGAGTGGGTGGGGGTGGGGTGGTGGGGGGACGCTCCTATGGCGCGTCAAGTGGCTGGGGTGGGTTTTCGAGGCGTCGGTAGAGGTCTCGGGCGACG